>JABUUT010000009.1:68883-79773 GCA_021443045.1 Fibrobacteraceae bacterium | reverse complement strand
ACCGAGCTGCAAGCGGAACTGTCCGAAGGACAGCTAGAATCCATTCATTTTATTTTGAGTGATTAGCTCAAACCTCATACCTCTAGGCGTTTACGCCGAACCTCACTACAGACAACTGACTACAGAAAATAAAAATCAACCAGGCCGTTGGCGGAACAGTCCAAAGGACAGCTAGGGTCCTCCAAACACTTCATTCAAACGAGTTATTTTAAAAAGGATAACGGGCAGCATCTTTGGCAAATGGTTTCGCTTCCTCAAAAGTCGCCTTCAAGGATTCTACGTCGGTTTCAAGGAGTTTTGCAGCCAACTCCCACTCAACATCATCCTTACCCAAAGCACGAAGAAGGCATGTTTTAAAATTAGGGTCTTCAAAGGAAAAACGATCCTTGGGAAGAGCCTCCGGTTCGTAATAGCCCTTGAAATCATGTTTTTTCCATTGCTTGTACATGGCCTGGAACTTTGGGAGAATTTTATTGTACTCCCTTGAATAGGCCCTACAGTATTGGCGCAGCACACATTTGTAACTTACCGAATATTCCTGCTTGATTTCCAAGACTTTTCTTATAAAAGAAAAATCCCGAGTGCCTTTTACCTTTTCTTTTACCACTTCTGTAGGTAGCAAAAATTCTGCAGCAAAAAGATCGGCATCCGTTTCTTCCTTTGCATGCTCGTTTTCTGCGATAATTTGCCCATCGTATGATTCCGGATGCAAAATGATATGGCCCAATTCGTGGAATATGGTAAAAATCCATCGTTCCACATTTGCCGTGCCGGTGTTCACAAATATAGCGGGGCCTCCATCTTCCTTGTTTACGGAAAGGCCGAACGTTTTGCTCAAGCCAAAGCAAAAGAAAAAAAGTTTGATTCCCAACGAGTTCAACTTTTCACAAAAGCCAAATACAGGCATATTTGGCGCAATGCTCAATTTTCGTCTTAACCTGTGGGCTGCAGACTCCGGTTCCCTGGGAAATGCAAAAACATCAATCAATGGAGGAAGATTGGAGTATTTTTCAATTTGTTTGTATTGATTCAATTTGTCGTAAATCGTGTACAGCAAGGTCTCTTTCGCAGATTTTTCCCGGGCAGACAAATCCTTATGGGTTCGATATCGCAAGGACTTTAAAATAGGCTTCTCTGCGTAGAGCATGGACATAGAAACTTTTAAACTGCTCGCCAACTTTTCCAGCGTGGAGTTTGATGGATCCGCTTTTCCATTTAAAATGTTGGAAATTGTCGCCCTACTCACGCCCGAGTTCTCAGCAAGTGCGGGAATGGAAAGGTTTTCATTTTTCATGAAACGCCTTAAATTTGCCTGTAGATTTTCCATGGACATAAGATACTCCGCACCAAATATACAACAAAACTCATTGAATTCCAACATCAATTGAAATAAATCGTATATTATTTGATTTTTTTTACATTGACTTATCAACTAATTTTGGTTATATTTTGATAAGATATATCATTTGTACATTTATAAGGAGCAACAAAAATGCCAGAAGAATATTCCATTTGGCCCGAAACAGTCAAGAATTACAAACGTCCAAGAAATATGCAAACCATCAAGAACACGTTTAAGAACCGTATTCTAACTCAATATGGAATTCGATTTATTGAGCCGCAAATAGAACATTACTCAGGGCTTTTCAATTTACCCCATCCAAGTGGGCAGGATAACATGCACAACTGGCTCATTGATCCAAATTACGGGAATCTAGACACCCGTGCAATGGCGCAAATGATTGTAGATGGGAATAGGTATCTGCCCTATGCGGAATTAACCACACACCCAAAATTGAAAATGCAGATGTATTCCGAAAGCCTTGGAGATAATTACACCAAACAATACAAGAAGGGACACGAATTTCGCCACTCCTTGATATATAGTCTGCCATACAACATAGCCTATCTTTACGGATTAAAAAGATACAATAAATTAAGACCAGAATTTAGGCCCAACCAAGACGACTTAATGATAGATTCTTTGAGTCGGGAGATTGACAATTGGTTAGATTATAATTACGTTTCTAAAATGAGCCTTAGGAAATTTCTATACGACGATGTTCGCGACCTCAACAAGGAACTTGATTCTATGGAAAATGAGGACAACATTTTATATTCGGACCCAAATATTGAGGACAAACTATTCGATGCATACGGATTCTACATCAATGAAATGCAATAGTTACCTTATAGTGCTAATCAGTGTCACGGTGCTCTATGCGTGCATTAGCATAACTTTTGCACAAAATATCAGCTATGAAAAAAGATGGTATGAAGTTAGTAGAGGCAATTGTATTGAAGGTTTATGTTACGAGGGCGTCCCCAGTAAATGGGCCAATGTAAAATACGAAGATGTAAACACGGAAATCCCCAAACTTGAAAAGCCCATTTTTACAGATAACATAAATTCTGTATTAGACTACATGAGCAAAGGATACGATGTGGTCACCCCCATTGCCGCACTTTCCAAAGATTCCTTTCAGATAATAAATCCCATCAGCATCTATCAGCTTCATTTTCCCCAGTCATGGCCCACACCATTAGACGACTATTTTGAAGTTGCAGCATTGTTTCCACAAGTCTTCTTTGTTGCAGACTGGCAAAAGGTTTCTATAAATGCTCCTCCAAAGGAACGCCGCTTATTGCGTATAAAAGAACTCTTTGCAGAACTGGCCCGTTACGAACAATTACATAAAAATCAAAGGTTTATCGACACAAAAATATTGCTGAAAAAATATGGAGCAAATATCGCTCCGCTTCATCCTAACAGGTGGAAATAAGGCCCCAAAAAAAGACATCATAAAATAGATGTTGTCGTTATCGACAATAGATTTTAATTTGTTCAAATTTCTGAAACATTCAAGGCAGCAACCACTCGCTTTGCAAACGCATCCATGGAACATTGTTCCAACAGTTTTTCTACAGCCGCCTCATGAACCACTTTTTCTCCAGCCAAAACTCTATCCAAAACCAGGGCGTAAGCTTCAGCATTGTCGGCCGGCACAACAAGTGGAGTAACGCCGTCCAAATTTTCCTTGAGGGCTGAGGTACCGGCCGAAACAGAAGGTGTTCCACAAGCCAAGGCTTCTATGGGAGGAAGTCCAAAGCCTTCTAAAAAAGATGGATACACCATTAAATCGCAATGGCGGTAAAATTCACGAAGTTCCCGACCACTAAAGCGGTTAAAATGAAAAACGTTCCACAGTTGTTTTTCGTTAATAACACTCCGAATGCGCTCCGAAAGTTTGCCCACACGAACAAAGGCTGTGTTGGGCCTTAATCGAGCCATTTCAAGGAATGTATCAATATTCTTTCGAGGTTCATCCAAGCTTACATTTAGGCACATGCCATTAAAGTTTTTTATGCCATGGCTTTGTCGAAACAGGCGCCGTTCCTCAGCCGTTGCAGGCCTTTCACCCTTAAAGAACAGATTTTCTGCAATGGGGCATCCAATAACAGTTCCTTGAGAGCCCTGCAATTTAAAATGTTTTTCCGCCTCTGTTCGTGTCCATTGGGAATTGTACACAAAGCTGTGAGCCCTTACAGTATTCTTGATATAGAACAAATTAAGAAGTTTAAACTTAAGGCTGCCAGGATACAAAGTTTCAGCAAAAGTATCATGGATGAACATTACCGTGTGGCAACTTTTATCCATACCCTTACAAGCTTTTTGAGCCACAGGCACCAAAAAGCCAAGTTCCGGCCTAATGAAAAAAACAATATCAGGTTTAAAATTTTTTATGATTTTTTTTAGAGGCCGACGAAAACTCCAAAAGCCTGTATACAGGGACTTGGCCTCCACCACCACCCCCTTGGAAGGAGACCCGTCAGGAAAGAATTTTGGTGTTTTCAACCAACAAATTTCAACAAGAAAATCATTTTCTAGAGCTTGTTGCAAGCAAAGGGTCAAACGACCAAAACTGGTACATTCATTTTTATCACAAATAAGCAGAATTTTTTTCACATTAAAAAAATACAAATTTAAAGCCCGCTGCGATGAATGTACCACAGACCATAGTCTCCATTTTTGTAAATTAATGGCTATGGAAAAGAGACACCTCTATTTTTATAGTGACGCCCAGGAATGGGGCGGTCAAGAAATACTCGCCGCCCGCATTGCAAACATTCTCAGCAAAAGCGGGCTCTATAAGGTTCACTTTTTCTTTGCTTCCTTCACCTTTACAGAAAAACTTTCCCATGATGTTGAAAAAATACATCTCCCGTACCATTCCCAAGGGCCACTTCCCATTATCCGCGATGGGTTATCCTCAAAAGCAAAAATTGCAAAAAAAATATTCAAGGCCAACAACGCGGGTTCACCAGAATTTAATCAGTTGATTATTTGCCCAGGCAACATAGAGCGATGCACACCTGCAGTGCGGGCCGCAAAATCACTAGGTCTAAGCGTAATATCCTACTACCCCATGGCCTATACACAAAAAGAATCTAAAGCCAAATTTGGAGTTTTCCGAGATTTTTTGGCCTTACAGATTTATCCTCAAATAAGCAAATGGATTGTAAACACGCCCTATCAAGAAAAATTGCTGCGCAGGTTCATTAACAAAGACACCACCGTCTACCAGCTTCCAAACCCATTAACCTTCAAAGAAAATTCACCTTCAAGGCCACCCCAAAAAATAGACAATATAGCCACCATCGGACGGCTTTACTTTGGGCAAAAAGGCCAAGAAATTATTCCAGAATTAATCAAGGAACTTTCTCTAAAAAGCGTGCAATTCAAGGTCATAGGCCAAGGCCCAGATACGGAAAAATTCAAGGATCTTGTAAAGCAGCACAACGTTCAAGATCATGTGGAAATTATTCCATGGATGAGTGCCGATCAGGTGCATAATCTTCTGCGCAACAATATAGACCTTCTGTTCATTCCATCTAAATTTGAAAGCGGCCCCATAGTCCTTTTTGAAGCCTTACAATGCGGCATTCCGATTCTTGCCGCAAACGAAAACTACATTAAAGACTACCAGCTCCCAAACTGGATGCTCTATGAACCAGGCAATGTAAAAGAAGCTGCGGATAAAGCAAAAGCCATAGTAGCAAATTGGAATACAAAGGAATACGAATCTGCCAGAAACAATCTTTTCAAAGGAAAATCAGCCCAAGAGTTCTCTCAACGAGTGCTTGAAATATTTAGGGATTTATAATTAGTCCTCACATTTTGTATATTGAGGTTATGAATTCAGTTCATGTGGTTCTTTGCACGTACAATGGAGAGAAGTATCTTGGAGAGATGCTGAATTCCCTTGTTGCCCAAACCTACCCATGCAAAACAGTTATTGCTCTGGATGACGCTTCTAAAGATTCCACCTACAAAATTCTAGAATCATTCCATGACAAGCTTCCTATTAAAATTTTTTGCAACGAAAACAACACTGGGCATAGAGCGGCTTTTTCCAAAGCGCTAGATTTAGCAAAGCCCTTTATTGAGCCTGGTGATTACGTGGCTCTAGCCGACCAAGACGACATTTGGGACGCTAAAAAAAATGAATTGCTTGTAAAAAACATTGGTAATGCGAGCCTCGTTTTTGGTGACGCTCAAGTTATTGATGGAGAGGGTAACCTTACAGCAAGATCATGGCGAAAACTAGCCCACATTGGCACAGACACAAATATTCAAAGGCAAATTGCCGGCATTAACAATGTTACAGGAATGCTTTCCCTTTTTAAGGGAGAACTTTTAGAAAAAATCCTTCCTATACCCAAAGGCGTAACGGTTCATGACCGCTGGATAGCCATGGTGGCCCAAAAAAACAAGACACCCAAGGGTGAAGGTGGGGTAAAAGCCATATCCCATGTGGTTGCCCAATACAGAATCCATGGAGAAAATGCAGTGGGTGGCACAGCCATTCCTTCCATGAGCAAAACCTTGGAAATAGCCTATTCATGGACACAGACCATTATTGCCAACAATAATCGACTAAATCTATCGTCTGCAGAACTCCTGTTTGCACAAAAGCACCTCAACTGGATAAAACATAAACAAACAAGAGCATTTGCATTTAAATATCTGCCCTGGATTATCAAAAACCAGAATCAGCTTTTTTTGCAAACTTCCATTTTTAAACGGTTTATGCAAATGACCTTTAGCTGCATTGGGCTAAGTACCGCAAAAAAATTTCTAGGAAAAAAATGATGCACTCCAAAAATACGGCCATCATCCTAGTAACCTACAACGGTTGGCAACTCACAGAGAATTGCCTTAAAGATTTATCGCCCCTAACAGAATGTAAAGGCAGCGAAAATTTTGTTATTGCAGTAGTCGACAACGGCAGTAGCGACGGCACCGAGGAAAACATCCGCAAGGAATTTCCGCAAGTACATATATACCCTCAGGCTAGCAACCTTGGCTTTGGTGTAGCCAACAATGCAGCAATAAAAGGTTTAATGGAAGATGGAATTAAATTTGACACCATTTGCCTTTTAAACAACGACACTCGTTTTGAAGCCAACGCCATTATCCAGCTCCGTAAAGATTTTGACTTTGCAATGTCTCATTCTGAAATTGGTGTAACCAATTGCGTTATGGTCCCCACCATATTAAATGCAGATGGAAGCCAACAAAACAACTATTTTGCAGGGCTCGGCCCCGATGGTATTGGCTATACGCAATTTATTCTAAATGCATTTCGAAGCCAAGCGGCGGCTGCCCGCGTGCTAGAAGGCATACCGGCAAGAACAAATGTGGAAAGGTTTGAACAAGTCCACTGGGCAAGCGCCGTATGCTGGATGCTCTCTGCAGAATTATGGAACCGCGTCGGCGGCTTCGACCATAATATTTTCATGTACTACGAAGACGCCGACCTGGCACTGCGTTTGCGCTCTGCCGGAGCAAGATTCTATTTAAGCAAACGCTGCGCCATCACCCATTTGGGTGGCGGTTCCGCCAAAAGCAGTTTTAGCCGAGCCTTGCAACACGACCTTTCTCAACAGTATGTCTTTAAAAAACATTTCGGCATACGGGGATTAATGCTCTCAAAATTTTTTAGAATCTTACGCAGCAGTTTTCGTGCAGTAGCCACCCTTCCCCATTTAGGCAGTGCCGAAAAGAGACAATACTTTAAGCACCACCTAGCCTTACTAAAAGAGGCCCTTCTATGATATATACAAGTTTATTCACAAAATTATTACTTTCTTTAACATGCTTTGTGGTACTTTCTATGGCAACCACATTGGATAAATATTATGGAATGCCTTCAGCAACCCATATTTCTTTTGTGGATTCTGCCCAGAACCATGAAATTAATATTCGAGCACAATTGGTAGATTCCGTAGCCATTACCAACTTAGAAACCGCCCCCACCCATTATGACAATTCCATGTCGGTCCGTCTCTTTTTAGACGGCCATTTTACAGATAAATTCATATTTGATGCCCGTGTAAAAGTGAGCACCGACTACACCAACCGAGAAATAGCAGACCACTTTTATAATCCAAACGAAGGTATTCCCTACAACAAGCAAAGTGAAAATAAGCGCACCTGGGATTTATTTGCCGCCAAAGCCAGCTACAACCTAAATGCAGTCAAACTTTTGGGTGGTTTTGACTACATTGAATGGGGGCCTGCTCGCAGAAATCATGTTATTCTTCGGGGAGAGCACAGCCCCTACCGCCCTTGGCAAGACAGTTCCAGCCGAATTTTAGCACCCGCCCCAACCCCCTATTTTGGATACCAGTTTGAATTAGGCCCCATCACATACAGCCAATATGGCATAAAACTTTTTGAGCGAAAAGGGTATGAAAAATACATGCACGCCCACCACCTTAACTTAAGACTACCCGCCCAAATAAGCTTGGGACTTTCGGAAACTTCGCTCTATGGAACCACCACCGAAGACACGCCCAATCCCAATTTGGATGCCGACAGTTGTGGTCGTGAATTTGAATGGGCCTACATGATACCCTTTATTCCCTATGTTTTTGAAGAACATCTAATGGGGGATCAAGACAACATTTCACTTTCCTTTGATTTAAGTATTAAAACTATTCCAGGATGGGAACTTTATGCTGAACTTTTGTGGGACGACATGAAATCGCCTACAAGCATGTTTGACGATTCCTGGTGGGGCAACAAGTGGGCCACAACCTTAGGCATTGCTCGAGACCATCTTAAATTGGGAGAAGCCACCCTAGACTGGTTTGCAGAATACACCCGCATTGAACCTTGGGTTTACACCCACCACAAGGGAGGCGGCTACACATACGCCAGCTACTCCCAAAGCATGGGCAGTGACTTAGGCCCCGGCAGCCAAGAATTTCATACAGAGCTCTCTACACAAATCGGCGTTATCCAAACCACGTTAATCGCAGGCGCCGTTGCCAAAGACACAGCATTCAGCAACCACATTTCCGATATCCACACTCCCGAAAGCCCTACCGACAAAAAATTCCTGAACAGCGAAACCACTTTGCGCTACACAGAATTAGGAGGCATTCTTGGCATTACTCCTTGGAGCTGGATAAGCCTGCGAGCTGGATACACCCGATTTTGGGGAGACTACCAGGGATACAGGGCATCCGCTACCGGATCTTTACAGTGGTAGTTCGAGCCCCCTAAAAATTCAATTTTTAGAGGAACTCTAAAAAAGAGCTCTTAAATCTTCTTCATTTTTTGCAGACAAAGCAACAGATTTCCATTGGGAGTCTAGCAACTTTTTGGCCATATCCGCAATAACCTGAGTGTGGGCCATGGCAGATTCCGCAGGGGAAAGAAGAGTACACATAAACTGGGCAACACCTCCCCCACGAATTTCAATACCAGTAAAGCCCTGCGGACAGACCACAAATGCCATCAAAGGTTGAATAAGCCCAGGCACACGGGTGTGGGGCAAAAGCAGTCCCTCGCCCATGTATATTCCTTGCCCAACCCGCTCCATTAAATTTTTCCATGTTAAAGCAGCATCAAAGGAACAGGGCCCATGAACCAGAGCATCGTAGGAATACCCTAAAGCCACATTAAAGGCAGTGGGTTCGCTGTACACCTTTGCGTAAATAGGCAAAAGAATCATGCAACCCTCAAAAAATTTAAGCCAAAGCCTTTTCCATAAATTGGAACACCTCTTCTGTTGCCACCTTGGCAGTCTTTCTAAATTCTGCCAGAATTAGGCGTAGGCGTTCTTTACCTGGTTCAATATACTTTTCAAACTTTTCAATTTTTTTCACTTTGCTTAAAAAACAATAGGCTCCTAAAGCCTGCATTACACGCTGGAGGCTTGCCTGAATAAAAGATTCCCAAGCTTCTTCTTTGGTGTAATCCTTAATGCCACTTATTTTATACCAATAATCAAAGAAATCTTTAACCAAATCTAATGGAAGGCAAACATAAGGGTCCCAAAGCAGAGATGCTAAATCATAATACATGGAACCGCGGCGGGCTCCCTGAAAATCAACAAAGCCCACTTCGGAATTGGGTCGAACCATAATGTTCTGGGACTGCAAATCCCGATGCATCAAAACCTTGGGGTGAGAATCTACAATGCAGGCCAAAGTTGCAAAAAGGTGGCGGACACTGGGAGGCAACTCAGTAATTCCAACATGTCGGCCCAAATAGTTTTCGGTAAAGTAATCTGTCTCCCACTTGAGGGAAGCATAGTCAAACTTGCGAGCCCCAATGTCGGCGCGAGAAAGAAACAAACTGGTAGAACGGCTCTGCATGGACACCAGACTGTCAATAACTTCCTGATAAAGAATGCGGACATTTCCAGACTGAGGGTCAATGGGAGAAACGTAGTCCAAAAGGGTGCGGTCCCCAAAATCTTCTTGAAGTATTTGACCCGCCTTTTCATCTACAACGTACACGCGAGGAACCGCAATGCCTATTTCCCGAAATGTTTTGGAATAATCAACAAATCGGTCAAAATCTTCCTTTTTCTTTTCATCGCCCAATTCGGGATTTACCTGTAAAACAGAAACCTTGCTTCCAGATTTAACTCTGTAATAACGCCGGCCAGAGCCAGCACCAGCAATGGAAGAAATTTCAAGTTTTTCTACATAACCATGGGTCGCTAAAAAACCATTAATTTTTTCGGATATAATCAATTCTTCATTGTTCATAAACCGAATATAAATAATAGGGCGACCAAAAAACATATTTTAATAAAAAAAAGACCAATTTTCTATATTTGAGGTGTCTTGAAAAAAAATTTGTCACACCAAAATCGGATTTTACCATGAAAATTGTAGAAAATACTGTAGTCAAAATGCATTACACCCTCACAAATGACGAAGGACAAGTCATTGATTCTTCCGAAGGTCGGGAACCACTGGAATATATCCAAGGCGTACACATGATTGTAATCGGGCTTGAAAACGCCATGCTGGGCCACGAGGAAGGCGACAAGTTCGATGTTAAGGTAATTCCCTCTGAAGGCTACGGCGAATACAATCCAGAGATGACTCAAGAAGTTCCCTTAGATGTATTCCAAGGAGTCGACAAGGTGGTTGCAGGCATGTCTTTCTATGCCCAAACGCCAATGGGCCCCATGCCCATTCGCATTAAGGAAGTAAAAGGATCTACCGCCATTATTGATGCCAACCATGAACTGGCTGGCCAGAATTTAAACTTTGCCATAGAAGTGGTTTCGGTTCGAGAAGCTTCGGAAGATGACCTAAAGCCATACCAGCAGCACCACTGCTGCTGCAAAGACAGTGGCGAAGAACACCAGTGCAAATGCAAAGGTGAGGGCCATGAAGACGGAGAATGTTGCGGAGGCAATAAAGAAAACTGTGACGGCAAGGGTGGCTGCGGTTGCCCTCACCACGATGAGCACCATAGTTAAGGGCACCTCTAAAAATGTTTAATGATTAAGGCCTTGTCATCCTGAACGGCACACGCCGTGAAGGATCCAGTGAATGTGGTATCAATTATTAATG
>JABUUT010000009.1:58877-68759 GCA_021443045.1 Fibrobacteraceae bacterium | reverse complement strand
AGTTTTCTACAACAAATGCGTAGGGCGAATAAAACAAAAATGCTTGCATTTTTACTTTTAATCCCAGCATTTGGTACGCAGCGCAATTCGTGAGATAAATAATAGTCCCTAAATCTGAACTTCCTGAATGTCGTGCCCAAAAGCGTGGCGGGTTAAGGTAAGCACTGGTGGAAGTTGGATTCGCTTTGCAAGAGCAATGCCGCTAAAGCGTCTATACCAGCCTTTCATATCTTCAAGAGCGTCTTCCTTAGAGGCAAAAAGGCTGTTGAAGATGTCCACTGAAACGCCAATTTCCTTGCAGTAGCGGTCTACCCCACTTTCCAAAAGTTCCATGGAATCCTCCAAGCATTTCCTTGGAGTTTTTTCAATCCAATAGGCAAAAAGACGGTCATGATAAGGATACTTCACCGGATCCCCTTTACCTTCATCCACATTTTGTGCGTCACTCAACTCGGCGCTGGCTGGCACGTCGATACTTGCCACGGGAATAATTTCCTTTTCCTTGTTAATTTCATGGGCTAAAGCGTAAACCTCTGTTTTCCACAAATCGCCCAGGGCACACATTACACCGCAAGTATCGCCGTACAAGGTGCAATAGCCTACCATTACTTCACTCTTGTTTCCGTTGCAGGTAAAGGCAGCACCCACCACAGAAGCAACGGAAGCCAGCACAGCGCCAGAGCGTATGCGAGCCTGAAGATTCTCGTAGTTGATGCCCTCTATTTTCATAGGAGTGTCATTTCGAATAAAAGAACATCTTTCAAGACTTTGGCCAATGGTATTTAAAATATCAGAAATCGGCGCCACCATGTAAGGTGTCCCTAAATTGTCGGCCAAATCCCGAGCCGCGTTTTTGGTGGTATCCGAATTAAATCGAGTGGGCATGTTTATCAAAAAAACATTTTCCTTGCCAATGGCTTCTACATACAAAGCCGCGCTCACAGCACTGTCGATACCACCGCTGGCTCCAATAACCACCCTGTTAACTCCAAAACGATTCAGGTTTTCTCGTATCATGAATACAAGAGCCTTGTGGATTTCGGCAATAGTCGATTCCCTTTCTTTTACACAGCCGCCAGTCACTTTTCCATAGACCACATCAAATAAAATACCCCGTTCTTCAAACAGAGGCATGGTAGCCACCAGGGAACCATTATCGTTAAAAGCAAGGCTACCTCCAGCAAAACCATATATGTTCTTTCCTGTATTCTGTGAACCCACCGCATTCACAAACAGCAGAGGCAAACAATCTTCCTTTGCCTTTTTAGACAACATCCGCTGGAATTCGTCTCCATCCTCTTTAATGTAGGGAACGCAGCCCGCACATACCAGCAAATCCCCAATCTGAATAATGTTGCACATTTCCTTTTCAGAAAGGGCAAGGCTGCTTTTTACAAGACGCTCCTTTTTGCCTGCCTTGGCGTAGTACAAGCCGTCATGACCGCCAAAAGCAATATCCACCTTAGACGAAAATTCTATTAATTCGTCACAGGCTTTTCGGCAACGTTCCAAAAAGGCACCCTGCTCCGCAAGGCCTCCAAGCAAAGATCCAGAGATGCAGAAGGCCGGAAACACCACAAGATGGGCGCCAGCAGCCACAGCCTGTTCCACATATCTTTTAGCAGTTTCAAGATTTGCTTCCGGCTTACCAGGAAGCACTTTCATTTGGCAAACATAGACTTTCATATTCTTTTAATATAAAAAATCCCCGGCAAAATGGGCGGGGATTTTTTCTTACTTTTTAGAAAAAATTTATTCGACTGGCCGTTTACTCATTTTACTCATCATAAACTGGAATGGTCCATTCTGTAGGAAGACCCGGGTCATCATTATCGGAATGATTTAAGGTAAAGCCCTTCTTTTTGTCAAAGTCCGTAATATTACCCTTGATAACCGTGGTACAGGTTTCCTTATCCAAGCAACCAGAAGCCTTAAGGAAGAGGACATCGCCATACACATCCCAAGCAGGCAGCCTTTCACCCACCTTGTATTCCACATTGGTTACACCCTTATAGGCACTTAAAGTAAAGCCCCTATTTTTAGAAAGGGTCAATTCCCAGTCCAAACTGGCCTTTTTATCCAAGCTAGCCCAATCACCAACCAGGTCGGCTGGTTTTACTTCGCTGTACTTGAATTTTTCGTTGGAGCAAGGCAGAGTGGCATTGGAACTTGTTGTAAAGGTGTAATCTTCGGAATTGATGGTGCCTGAAGTGAGCGCGGCTACCCGCTTGTTGTAAAATACAGGAAGCATAAACAAGTAGCTGCGCTGGATGTCAAAGTAACCCGCAGACCAGGAGATGGTATCTTTGCCGGTAACCACTTCTTCAGTGTAGCGGCCTGTATAGAAAGAGTATACAAGGGTGGAATCCCCGGACTTGCAAACAAGACGCTTTCCAGACAAGCTATCGCCATTAGAAAGCAAGGTACCCTTAGATTTTACTGCGTCAGATTCCAAAGTTCTGTAATCTTCTTCATTAATGGAATACTGAAGTTCATCCTTGTCGTTTACAATAAAGGAAATGGAGGAACCCTTAGATACAAGAGCCTTTAAGGAATCAGGAGCCCCACTAATAGCCTTGCCATCATACATAAAGCCAATAGGTACTGCGTGTTCGGCATCTAACTGAATCATTCCATTGTCAAAGTCGGAGCGCACCACCACATGAATAGTATCAGGAATCCAGAGGGCAAACACACCATGTTTTCCACCTACTGAAAAACGAATATTCTTGCCATACCGTTCACCAAGGCTGTAATACTTGTCCTTAAAGTCATTCAAAGTGGCTAGGCGAGCCCCTTTAGGAATGTCAATGTCGATGGATGAGGAAGATTCATCTTCCGTAGACGAAGAGGAAACTTCTTCTGCTTCGCTGGAAAGATCTTCACGATCATTGTCGCTGGAGGAGGAACTGCTATCGCCACAACCCCATAAGGCAAACATGGCGGCCAGGCAACCAATACACAAAAACTGATTTTTCATAAAAACCTCATTTACCTATTAGAAATATAGTCTAAAATCAGATTAAAAAAACTAAATCAAACTAAAAAGGGCTTTTTGGGTGATAATTAAGGTCTTTTTTTGCATCTTCCACGCTGGGAACGGCATCATACAAAAAACCCGCCAAGGCTTGCTCAGCAGAAACTCGTTTCCCACCGATAAAATTCTTTAAAAGAGCCAGTTTTTTACACACCCACCAAGGCATGGGTATCATAAGGCCCCTCTTTTTGTTTTGTCGCAAAATACATTGGGCCATTTCGGCCATAGAAAGTTCCCTGGAGCCCGCCAAAGCATACGTTTTGCCAATAGCCCGCTCTTCCAGGCCCGCCGCAGCAATGCCCTTTACCAAATCTCCACTACAAACGGGTATTTTTCTTGATTTGCCACCCCCAGGCAAAAAATAGAAGGGAAAACGGGAAACATAGCGGGCATACATGTTGTATTCAACGCCTCCCCCATGCCCCACAACTAGAGTGGGCCGCACAATGGTCCAATCCAGTTCCGAATTTTTTACCACCTTTTCGCCAGCCAATTTACTTTTTCCATAAGGCGTTAAAACAGGGTAAGTCACCGAAATGCTAGACACATAAAGGAGTCGATGTATACCGGCATCTTGAATGGCAGAAACCACATTCATGGTTCCCCCCAAATTGATGCGGTCAAACTCCCCATCTTTTGTAGACAAGAGTATGGCTGCCAAATGGTACACCACATCAATGTTATCAAAAGCGGGCCTTATGGAATTGTAGTCCGTAACATCGCCATAAAAAATTTCCACTTCCGATGGCAAAAGGGTTTTGGCAAGAGCATCCCCAGGAAGAGTCAAAACACGAACCTCCACCTGTCGCAACAGAAGCTCTTCCACAAGAGCCCTGCCAACAACCCCGGCACCGCCTGTAATAAGAGCGCGCATTACACACCCAGCATATAGCGGATATCTCTCACCTGACGAGCAAGATTTTGATCTTCTTCAAGCAGCGTTTGCACCGACTTGATAGAAGAAATTACCGTGGCGTAATCGCGATTGAACAAGTCACCCACCTTCTTGAGCGATTCCGAGGTCAGTTCCCGGCAAAGGTACATTGCCACCTTTCTTGGCAGAGAAGCTTTGGAATCTTGACGCTTAGACTTTAGGGCCACCATATCGGTGTTAAATCCAAAAGCCACCGTCTCCGAGATGCTTTCCAAAGTTAGGGCAATCAATTTACCCTCCTTTGAGCCGTTCATCAGTTTTTTAACGCAGTCCAAATCCAAGTTCACATGATTCAAGGCATGCATGGCCCCCAACCAAGTGAGCATACCTTCAATAAGACGCACATTCTGGCGAGGGGTAATAGACAAGTAACGGCAAATTTCTTCGCGGTCTTTGTCCACAAAGGGAATTTGGGCAGACTTGCGAGAAATAAGCCCAATACGGGTATTTAGGTCTGGAGCGTCTAGGCCCACCGAAACGCACTGGTCTATGCTATGCACAAGCTGAACAGAAAGTTGGGGCATTTTTGCAGGGTGGCAATCACTGGTTAACACCACCTGCCTACCTACAGAACGCATATAGCGGATTAATAAAAACAAACGTTCTTTGGCCTTTGTGGATTTTTCCAAAAGCTGGATATCGTCAATAAGAAGCAAATCGCTGCGTTCATAGCGGTCTACAAAAATCTGCTCCATTTTATGCCTATCGCAACCAGACTTGAACATAGCCACAAAATCATTTAAAAAGTCTCTGGAGGAAACATAGACCACCTTGGCCGAAGCTTTTGCCTTGATTACTTTACTTGCAATGGCATGGAGCAAATGTGTTTTTCCAAGTCCAGAAGCACCATAGACAAACAAGGGATTCAAAGACTTGTCACCAGGATTTTCGGCCACCGTTTCACAAGCCAGCAATGCCGTAGAGTTGCAATCCCCTTTTACAAAAGTGTCAAAAGTGTAATGGGCATACAGCTTGGGTCGAGGCACCGAAGGCGTTTCAGGTTTTGCAACCACACGAATTTTGGGATCGGCCAGACGAACCACAGCCTTTTCTTTAGCCAAAGTGATCCTGTAGTCTACAAAAGAAGACCCAACAACCGCAGAAAATGCGCCACGAAGGAGGTCTCCATAGTGGCTATTCAACCATGTAGCACGAAATTCGTCGGGAGCCACTAAGTTGGCATACCCCTCATGAATTCCATCAAAACCAATGGCATCTAAAATTGCAAGGCCAAAATCATTGCATTTTTCGCGAATATACTCTAAAACGCGCGTCCATGGCGAAGCAACATCATCTAATAAAACAACATTATTTTCCAAAATACAACCTTAATAGAAAAAGACATAAACTTTTTAGTGGTTTAAAATTAGGTAAAGGCCAATCAAAAAAAACGCACCGATCATAAAAAAATTCAAAAAGCCCATTTTTTTTAAAAAAAAGCCAAAGAAAAAAAATTCCCCCCAGAACTACCAATTTTATCCTATTTACCCACTCAGGATTCAAAAGCTCATCCCTATTCATTACACAAATTATCAACAGAAAAATTTTAAACTATGCCTTGACAAAAAAAACATAAAATTTGCGGGGGCTAAATTCTAAAAAATGGCGAAATTTGGCTAAAAAACGGGTTTTACCAGTAAAAACTTTTCTAACCTATTGAACATCAACAAGATACAAGACGCATAAAAGTAAGAATTTGGTATAGACGAAAGAAGTGGTTGTCATACTAAAATAGACAACCTCCGTTTACCAACCACTATTCCCTCCAGCAACCCCTGCTAATGGCTGATAGCAATTTGAAGCACTCTTTGTGCGGCTTCGCGGCCCAAAGGAACTACTTTTCTTTGTCTTCGGAGGAACTTTCTAGAGCCTTTTCCAAAATATTCTTTAGCTCTGGAAGCATCTTTTCTTTGATGCGGTCTAGATAAAGGCACTGCAACTGAATCATTCTGTCACGATGGCGGCCCGCATGTTCCTGAATCCAGTGGCTTACTGCCGCCTGACGGTCAGAAACCTTATCATGAATGGATTGCTTAATGAAGGTGCTCTGCACCATCATGTAGCGCTGCATGTTAAATGGAAGCCGATGAGTGCGAATAAATTGCTTCAATAATTCAAGAAGGGAAAGGCCCTGGTTTTTATGCTCTTGAATAAACTTCTGCAAATCCGCAAGATGTTCCTTGAAAAAAGGAACGATAGAAGCTTCATCAATCTGATAAAGTTCCAGCTCATCCTGTTTTTTAGGTGTTTCTTCTTGCATGCTTTAAATTTACGATTTACAACCCTATCCTGCTGTGTTCTTCTTCACAATAAAGGCAAATGGAGCCTTTTCTGCGATATTAAACACACTCTTCCGCAGGTTTTCTTGTAGTTTGTTCTGGGTCACAAAAACGCGGCCTTCAGTACCAGGGTGAAGTGTATCAGCCTGTCCGCCCTTAAAGTCAAGAAGGGCCGAAACCTCGCAAGGAACCATGCCTTCTGGCGTCATCAGTTCCAAAGAGTCT
The DNA here is from genome assembly GCA_021443045.1 of Fibrobacteraceae bacterium. GTDB lineage: Bacteria > Fibrobacterota > Fibrobacteria > Fibrobacterales > Fibrobacteraceae > Fibrobacter. The sequence goes on along the minus strand of JABUUT010000009.1, from coordinate 62,284 downwards.
TCCACAGAAAAAGGATTCTTCACATTCACCACAAGGGAATCACTGGCTTCATCGTATTTTAGCACTTGTGCAGCCACGCAGCCGCCCTGGGCAGCCACATGGGTAGATTCGTAATTCTGAGGGAGAGAGCCCTTTAAAAAGCCGGGCATAAATCCGCGTCCATCCACAAATTGTATAGCCCGGCGGGATTCCTGTGGAACAGACTCTCCCAGGGCGGCTGCGTCTATGGCCATGCGGTAGGCCCGCACCACCTGACTTAAGTAGTATACAGAGCGGGTGCGGCCTTCTATTTTAAAAGAATCCAAGCCCGACTTGACCAAATCGGGAATAACGTCCAAGGCGCACAAATCTCGGCTACTCATAAAGTAAGTGCCCCAAGTATCTTCATCCAAAGCAATAGGAGGAAGTTCCGGGCGATCAGTACGTTGCAAGCTAAATTCACCTTCATGTTCTCGATAGTCTTCGCACTGGGGCCCTTCATTGGCATACAGGCGGTAAGGCATGCGGCAAGAATTGTCACAGGCCCCTTGGTTGGCATCCCTGTGGGTTACCCAGTTGCTCAGCATGCAACGCCCCGACATAGACATGCACACGGCGCCATGAACAAAAACTTCCAATTCCAAATCGGGAACCTTGGCTTGAATTTCCTGAATTTCGGAAAGACGCAATTCTCGGCTAAGGATAATGCGGCGCACACCCAAATTTTTCCAGAAAGAAGCGGCCAAGTAATTGGTGGTATTGGCCTGTACAGACAAATGAATTTCCGTTTCGGGAGAAACCTTGCGAAGCCATCCAACAAAACCGGGATCAGCAACTATGAGAGCATCCGGCTTTAATTCTAATGCACTAAGCAAGGCATTCTGAAAAGCCTCCACCTTAACGTTGCGAGGAATCACGTTGCTAGTGAGGTAAAATTTTTTACCTAAATTATGAGCATAGTTGATGCCCTCAGCCAAATCACCCAGATTTTTAAAACCATTTTCGCGAGAGCGCAATGAAAAAGCAGGTTGCCCCGCATAAACGGCATCGGCCCCATAGGCGTAGGCATATTTCATGCGAGTTAAGTCACCTGCCGGAGCCAACAATTCCGGTTTTTTACCCAAACCAAATACTACCATTTAAAACCAGCCCGAATATAAACTTTTTTATCATCAAATAAAGTCACTTCACCCATGTAGCTCACAAACTGACCTTCGTAACTCAATGCAGGTGTTAGGGAATACTTCATCTTGGCACCATCCAAAAATTTCTTTGGAATTTTCATGTGGTTCTGTGCTGGGGTGGTGTCGTTTACGGCACTGCCGTAGTCAGTACCTTTCCAGCTCCAGGTATTGCGAACCGCGGCGTACACATGCCTATCAAAGCGGCCAAAAACGGTCCAATCAATAGTTTGACTATTGGGGCCGGCCTGGTTGCCTATAGGCTTTCCCAAGTGGGCCATCTGAGCCGTATTCTTAATAAAGTGGGAATAAACATAAGGTTCTATTCGAGCGTATTCCGCAATGGAACCAATCTCTAGCAATTTGTCCTTAACCATAAAATTGTGGCCCAATTGCATACCAGCCATCCAAGCCCACTTGGCCTCAATATTATCATTTTCCACCAAACTAATGGGGCTTTCCATATCATCCATAAAGAATTCCGTATAAATTCTAGCTGCGTTGAAAAGCCGATAGTTAAAATCCATGGCCAAAGCACCATTATTGGAGTTTTCCGAGTAGTTTCCCTTTTCCATAAACAGGGGAACCGTAGGTACAAATAACCAGGGTTTGTTATTGTTGTATAGAACTTGTAACTCGCTAATGCCAAAAGTGGCGTTGCCCACCGCCAATTCGTAGCGATGGCCGTACAAGTTACGGTTTTCATCTACATTTTTCATGCTGAAGCTGTTAAAAATGCGAAGATCCGCATAAAAGGTCATAACGCGCAGGGGGCCAATCATCATGTCCAAAGAAAGCATGTTGTAGGGAAGCGCAAACTGGTTTAAAGACAAATTGTTGTAGTAGCCAGGCCCCCAGTGCATTACATCCCTACCAAAATCCAATCGGAGCCAATCGTAGTTAAATGCAAAATGGGTTCTATAGCGGGCGTAACTGGTATACTCCACTCCAGAGTTATTTTCATCCTTCTGAAATTCAATAAACTCACCATCAAAGGATTTGGGATAATCTGCGGTGTGGGCTTCGTCGTAAATGCGGGCGTCTAAAACAAAATCAATGGAATCGGCATAGCCCCGAAGATAAATACCACCATCAATACTGGGCCAAATGGTGTCGTTCAAGGTTTCGCCACCGCGATAATCGATGCCACCCACCAAGCTTGCGGCAATGGCAATCCGATCGCTATAATAGTTCATCAAGGCGTACTTTTCTGTTTTAACAAAGTTCTTTCGAAAAGTGGTATCGCGGCGGGGGTAGGTAAAATAGGCAGGACGGTCACTAATCGTTTGGTTATGATACTCAAAGAGCATGGGGGCTGTTTCCAGCAATTTTAAATTTCGAGTATGCTCCGACGAAACCACAGGGGAAGCACCAAAGCACCAAGAGACAAGAGCCAGAAGACATATAGCTGGAAAAGTCTTAAAAATCATTTTGTAAAGATAGTAAAATTAAGATAAATCATTTAAAATTAAGCTAGAAAAGGTTTCCCAAGACATAAGAGAGTGGTCCTGTTTTTTGGTCCGAATCTGTAAAAAATCCATCCACGACAATTTGGCGCCAGCACCATCAGATTTTTCATCATCCCCCACCACCAGCACCTGCGAGGGCTCCACCCCCAATTCCGAGGCTATTTCCCCAAAAGGTCTTGGAGCAGGCTTTAAAGCCCCCCTTTCTTCTGCAGACGTCATTACATTTGGAATTCCAGAGCCGCCAAAGTCAAACCCTAAAGCCTCCAGACGCTCCTCCACCATACAATAGTCCGAAAACACCGCCACCTTTATGCCTTTTTTTTGAAGGTGGGTAAAAATCTGTTGAACTTGAGGGCGCAAAGAAAAATGCTTTTGCAGCACCTTCACCATGTGCTTTGTGTAAAACTTGTGGTACCACATTCTAGAAATTTCAGGAGACATACCCATCAACTTGCCAAACAGTGCCCCAAAAGCCTTGTCATATTCCTTGAAATTTCCGTAATCTCGCCCCATCAATGATTTTTTTACATAACGCTCCGCTTTAAAATATTTAAAAGACAATATGTCACAGAAAGTAATCCAAAAAACAAGGCGATGAGCATCGTAAAGAGTGCCATCCAAATCAAAGATTATGGCCTTGTACTTGTGAATATTCAAGGAAAAATCTGGCATAGCCCAAAGATAGTAAAAGTTGGTTGCTGGTTATCAGTTATCGGTTATCAGTGGTTGGTATTTGCATGGACATTCCCTGGATCCTTCACGGCGTGTGCCGTTCAGG
>JABUUT010000009.1:27518-58231 GCA_021443045.1 Fibrobacteraceae bacterium | reverse complement strand
CATAGCCCACACCTCTAGGAGGCAAAGCCTCCGAACCTGTATGGTTGTCAGTAGTCAGTAGTCGGTTATCAGTGATTGGTATTTATATGGATATTCTGTGGATCCTTCACGGCGTGTGCCGTTCAGGATGACAAAGCCTTAATCACTAAACATTAACCATTTATAATTGTTACCACATTCTCTGGATCCTTCACAGCGTGTGCCGTTCAGGATGACTAAGCCTGAAGTTAAACCGATATGGAATAAAACATGGATTGAGCCGATGGAGAAAAGAATTTTACATCCAGCCGCGTTCAGAAGTTCCAGAGATGCCCCTGATTTTAAGGTCAAAGTCATCCGGATTGGTAGCCGCATTCATAGCCACATCCAACGAAATCTGATCTGTGGTGTAAAGTTCCAAAAGGGACTGGTCAAATGTTTGGCTATGATATTGAATATGGCCTTCGGCAACAGCCTGTTCCACCATATCAATTTTATCCTTATCTTGTATGTATTCCTTAATGGCACCTGTATTCACTAAAATTTCAGAAGCAGGAACACGTCCCTTACCATCCTTTGTTGGTAACAAGCGAAGAGAAATAATTCCCGCCAACACTTCTGCCAACAGCAAACGAACTTCGTCGTGCTGGTGAGGAGGATACATGGAAAGCACGCGATGAATGGTCTCCGTTGCATTGGTGGTATGGATTGTGGCAAAAACCATGTGCCCCGTATCAGCAGCAGTCATGGCAATCTGCATGGTTTCCAAATCACGAATTTCACCAACCAGCAAAACATCAGGATCCTGACGAAGGGCCGCACGCAAAGCATTGGCATAAGAAAGGGTGTCCACACCAATTTCACGCTGCGAAATAATGGCCTTGTTATCGCGATACAAATATTCAATTGGGTCTTCTACGGTAATTACATTCACCGATTCATTTTGGTTAATGTGATCAATCATGGATGCAAGTGTAGTAGACTTACCAGAACCAGTCGTTCCTGTAACAAGCACAAGACCTCGCTTGGTCAAAGCCAAATCTCTGACAATTTCTGGCAGATGCAATTCCTCAAAAGCCGGAATTTTAGCCTTAATATGACGAATCACAACAGCAATAGAACCCCGCTGGCGGAACACGTTTACACGGAAACGACCCATATCGCGAGCGCCAACGGCAAAGTCACATTCCTTGTCTTTTTCAAAACGCATCTTTTGTTCGCGATTCATAATGTCATCCAAAAAGGAATCCATCATCACCGGATCAATTCGAGTTTCGGTAAAAAGACGCTGAAGCAAACCATTAATGCGGAAAACAGGAGGAACGCCCACACGAAGGTGCAAGTCGGAAGCTTTTGTTTCCACCATTTTGCGTAAAAGATGTTCAATGCGAAGTTGATCAGCCATAAAAATTAGCCTCCGAATTTTTCACGGCAAAGTCTTTCTACTTGAGCCAAGCGATTCAGAATTTCCTGATTGCCAGGTTCTTTAGAAGCTAAATCCTGATAGATTTCCAAAGCTTTGGTATACAGCCCCTGTTCAAAATAAATTTCGGCAAGAGTGCGGGTATTCAAGCGCTCATCAATATCGGGAGAGCCTCGATCTAAAGGTGCCGTGGGGTCTTTTAACAATCCATCGGAAACTTCATCGTCAGAATCGCCAGACATCAGAAAATCAACGCCCTTGTTGGAAGTAGGCGCATCCTTTTCTTCCGGGGTGTCATCATCAAGGGAAAAGAGCCCCTTAAAAGCGCCGTCCACTTCAGTTTCCAAGGAATCTAAACTTGCGGAGGGGGCGGAAGATGCATGCTTGTCATTCAAAGGTTCTTCACTTTCTCCGAACAAATTATCAAAAGACTTGCCCAAGTCATTCTCAAAAGCATTGGGAATGGACTTTTCTATTACAGGAGTATTTGTCGGAAGTTCGTCCTCATTACCAAACATGGAAGAGAATGCTCCATCCACTTCACTAGTCATGGAAGTTTCTTCCACCGTAGGAGGAAGAGTTAATTCATCTTCAGCCTGGGTCACCTGATCCACTAAAGAAGCAGCCACTTCCTGCACCACAGGTTGTTCCTGGGCTGCTGGTGCGTCCAGTTTTTCTTCAGGAAACTCATCTTCACCAAAGATGGAGTTGAATGCCGTATCTACGCTAAGAGGCTTATCGGCTTCTTCAGCCTTGGGCTTTTCTTCAGGAACTTCATCTTCTCCGAAAATGGAATCAAAAGCACTATCCACACTCAGTGGTTTATCTTCAGCAACGGACGGTTTAGGTGCCGGAGCCTCTGCTTCTGGTTCAAGTTCAAAGCTTTCAGCAGATTTTTCAAAAAGTCCGGAAGACTGAGTTTTTTCCTCGGGAAATTCGTCATCTCCAAAAATGGAGCTAAAGGCTGTGTCCACGCTAACGGGCTTATCAAAGTCTTCAACCTTCGGCTTATCTTCAACTACAGGTTTGTCCTCGTCTTCAATGCTGGTTGGAATATCCAAATTGGCAAATGGAGAAGCTTCGTCTTCTGGACCTTCCTCAGGTTCCAGGTCATCATCCACACCGAACACACCAGCCAAAGCCGAAGCCACGTCGTTACCGGAAATGTCTTCCTCAGCGGGGAATTCGTCCTGATTGTCATCGCCGTTTTCCAAAGAGGCCATTACAGAATCCAAGGAAGCCTGCAGGTCACTCATTTCCGCTTCATCATTGGCATCGCCACTTGTATCAAAGGCAGCGAAAGCGGCAAAGGGGTCTTCGTCATTTTCTTCGGTTTCTTCCACCATTTCTTCAACAGGAGAAGCAGGCTCCTCTGGAGTTTCCAACTGTTCGGCAAAGGAACTGCTAAATGGAGACACAAAGTTGTCTTCTGGTTCTGCCGGAGTGGGTGCAATACTTTCCAAGGTAAAGTCGTCGTCAGAATCAAGGGCTGCATTTTCCACAGACTTGTCAAACAAGGGTGCTTCATCAGAAGAACTGTCATTAAAATCAATGTTGCCAAAATCAAGCTGATCATCTGAAGTTTCCTGAGAAGCTTCAGCAAGGCCTGGCATTACAAAATCACCCTCAGAAACCACAGTCTGAGCCTCGTCAGAAGAGGTGTTCTCAACCACATTGTCATATTCATCCTTCCAGAATGTATCCAAAGGATCCATGTAGTGAACACAACGGTAACACTTATTGCGTTCATTGACATTTTCCAACTTGTCATAGGCGTCGCCCATCCACTTTTGGGCCGACAAGCACAAAGGATCGCATTCTAAAACCTTTCCACATTCAGTAATGCAATCTTCGTACAATTCTTTCTGAAAAAGAATTTTGGCACGCACCAGTCTGGCAGCGACATCATTGGGGTACAAAGTGAGACCACCATCTACACGCTGCAAAGCCAAGTCCAAATCACCAGATTCACGTTCCAAGTCGGCCAACCAGGCAAAAGCCATGGAGTTGGATTTCTTCTTGCCAATAGTCTTTTTCAAGGATTCCAAGGATACAGCCATTTATGCCCCCAATGGTAGAAGAACACCTTCATCAGCCAACAAAACAGGAATGCCTTCACGAATCGGATAAATTCGGGAGCCATCTTCCGTAACAAGGGCTTCTTCAAAAGGTTCTGTAATTTTCTCGCCGGCAACATTAGTCAAGGAACCAGCAGCAATGGCCTGATTTAACGCAGACAACATGACTGCATCGACCATTTTTAAAGAGCCCCGGGTTTCGGGACAGCAAAGAATATCTAAAAGATTCGTATCAAACATAAGACCTTAAAAATCAAGTACTTAGATAAAAATAACTTAGTTTTTTAAAAAAGAGAGGTGGCTAATGTAAATATTTAAGGTTTACAAGGGCAAAATCACCATTTTGGCCATTTCCAATGAGCAAATACACCTTCAGTTTCAGTTTTTCAAGCCATTCAATATCGTAGGGTTCGCTGTAACCAGAGAAATTGGACACAATCAGCAATTCACGGCAGCCCGTTCTATTGCAAATAGATTCCATCTCCGACAAGTTTCCTAAAAGATGAAGACGGTTCTCGGCACTGACATTTTCTGGTTTGTTGCTGACACATCCCAGAATCTCAACTCCCGGAATAACATTGTAGCGGTCAAACCAGCTTTGTAGGGAATCTTCAGACCCACCCAGCAAAATGGAACGGTGGCGCTTTTTTGCAAATATACGATAAAAATAATTTATCCAAAATGCCACCCGCCGCCAGACAATTAGGCAAAGAGGGTTGAGAACGGCAAGCACCATGTATAACGGCCAAAGATTCCAAAAAAAACAAAAGAGCCCTATGGCCAAAATATTCAACGGCATTAGGTAAGTGAAAAAATTACGCCCCTGCAAACTGGACGAAGCGTACTCCCCGCTAAAAATCAAGAATATCACATTAACAAGAGATATAGCCACAAAGGGAATGCCATCTACCATTTGGGGGGCGTATTCTCTGCCTTCCAAGTGTTCCAACCCAATGTAGGTAGCCGAAGCTACCACAAGCATTACAAAAAGATCGATAAAGATTTTCCAGAACTTTGGCATAAGCCTAGAAAACATGCCAACCAAGGCTGCAAAAAACACTCCAAAAGAAACTAAAAAATAGGGCACCACATAAAGTTTCTTGTGTTTTTTTACAAATATGAGCATGGCCTGGTAAAAGTCCACATAAGACTTCCAACGGCGGGTTCTACAACTTTGGCCTTTAAAATGCAAAATGTTTGTGGCTGGGGTATAGTAATTCCTGTATCCTGCCGACTTGGTTCTAAAGCATAAATCCAAGTCTTCGCCATACATAAAGTAGTCTTCATCAAAGCCATTCAGTTTTTCAAAAAGTTCCCGATTGATGCAGAAAAAAGAACCACTAATGGCATCGACCTCAATTTCTTGATCGGGGTCGGCATAGGTCATGTTGTAAGAAGCCAACATTTTGTTTTTAGGGAACAAGTGAGCAAGACCTATGGTTTTTGAAATGGCGGATATGGGTGTTGGAAATGAGCGACGGCAAGCCCATTGAATGGAACCGTCTTCATTGAGAATGCGACAACCCACGGTGCCTGCATCGGGATGCTCCGTCATAAAGTCTAGCATTTTTACAAAGGCATCTTTAGAAATAACAGTATCGGGGTTTATAAAAAACAAGTAGGGCTTTACAGCAGATTTTTCTGCCAAATTGCAACCCTTACCAAATCCCAAATTTTCTTTAGAATCCAGCCACAAAACCTCGGGAAAAAAGCTCTTGATTTCTGGCAAAATAGGCTCTTTGGAACCATTGTCCATCACTATGATTTGGGCATCAATCCCTTCTACGGCATCGCGAATAGACTTTAGGCACGCGGGAATAAAATCGCAGGAATTGTATGCGATAATAATAATGGAGCAGGAATACTTGCTTTTATCCATTAGGCCAAACCCAAGCGTAATTTAAGAACCAGGAAAAAGGCTTCAGAAATAATGCCACCGCTCATTTTGGAAGTTCCTCGAGTTCTGTCGGTAAACACTATGGGAATTTCCTTAACCTGTAGCCCTTTCTTCCAAATTTTAAAAGTGGTTTCAATCTGGAAACAGTATCCATCGCTTTTCATCTTGGAAAGGTCCAGAGCTTCCAACGCGGAACGACGGAAGCACTTGAAGCCTCCGGTTGCATCACTAATGGGAAGCCCTGTGGCAATACGAGTATAAACATTGGCTCCATAACTGAGCATTAGACGACGCATGTCCCAGTTCACCACGCTAATGCGGTGGTCCAGATAGCGGCTTCCAAGAACTAAATCCGCATTTTCTGCAGTTTCCAAAAAACGATTTAAGTCAGAGGGGGCGTGACTGAAGTCGGCATCCATTTCAAAGACCCTTTCATAGTCCCTTTCCAAAGCCCACTTAAAGCCAGTCACGTAGGCAGATCCAAGACCCATTTTTCCCTTGCGGCGAAGCAAATGAATTCGAGGGTTCTTATCGCATTCAGCCTGAACCAAATCTCCTGTACCATCTGGAGAATTGTCATCTACCACAAGAATTTCCAGACATTCATTCTGTTCTAAAATGGCAGACATAATGAGAAGGATGTTTTCCTTTTCATTATAGGTCGGAATAATTACCAAACTCTTAGGATATGCCATAAACTCAACTCCAATACATTCTCAATCTACAAAATTATTCCTCAGCGCGAATACTTTCGGCCACCGGGTAGGACTGTTTTTTACTGCCATTCATCATTTCACCCAAAAGGCCCAGGGAAAAAAACTGGACACTCATCACAAGGGAGAAACCACCTGCCAGCAAAAGGGGACGCACATGCATAGCTCCGGTCTCCAGCCATTCCCAGCCAAAATACCCGCAAACGCCTAGCCCAACCATCATAAAAAGAAGGCCTATCAAGCCAAAAAAATGGAGGGGTTTGCTGGAAAAACTGCGCATGAACATGAGGGAAACCAAGTCGAGAAAGCCGGAAACCAGCCTAGATATGCCATACTTGGAAACCCCATGGATGCGAGCCCGATGCGCCACGGGCATTTCGGTAATGCGGAATCCCTGCCACTTGGCCATTACAGGAATAAAACGATGGTAATCCCCATAAAGCTGGATAAAGCGAACCACAGAGCTGCGGTAAGCCTTAATGCCACAGTTAAAGTCGTGCAAACGTTTTCCACAAACGGCAGACACCGTCAAATTGAACAACTTGGAAGGCATGGTCTTATGCCAAGGATCCAAACGACGAATCTTCCAGCCAGAAACCAGATCAAAGCCTTCTTCCAGCAATTGAATCATCTTTGGAATTTCTTGAGGGTCATCTTGCAGGTCACCATCCAACGTGGCCACAAATTTGCCCTTGGCCTTAGAAAATCCCAAAGCCAAGGCAGCAGCCTTGCCGCAGTTAAACTGAAAACGAAACGCCCGAAGAAAAGAATACACATGGGAAAGTTCTTCAACCACTTCCCAAGTGTTATCCCGACTGCCATCATCAATCAGTATCACTTCGTACTGAAAGCCTGTGGGTTCCATGGCAGCCACTATCTCCTTGAACAATTCCGGCAGGTTTTCACTTTCTTCCTTAACCGGAATAACCAAGCTTAAATCCATAGCATCCTCTTAGTTGCTAGCTTGTGGAAGCACCTGGGTGCTATCCGTTACAGCATCTTCTACCACATCAACCTTCAAAGGCTCGTCACTCATGCGGTCCATAGACTGCATGCTCATGGCCAGACGAGCCCTGCCTGGTTCATCGTAGGCTGGAATATTGGAAAGGCCTCGGTTAAGCACTTCCAAAGCTTCCTTCTTCATTTGAGCCGCTTCATAAACATATCCAGCGGCCCAGTAGTTGCGCCACTCGCTTGGGAACTGTTTAATGCCAAGTTCCAGATACTTAACGGAACGGGCCACCAGCTTTTCAACTTCAGATTTCTTTTCGGCAGTAAAAGGTTTGCTGTTCTTAAGAGCTGCAATTTTTTCACGAGCATCAAAAGAAACCTGAAGGTACAGCGAAACATAGCTAGACAGGAGGCGTTCTGTTTCACCATTGATGTAAGCAGTGCCATCACCCAAACCGCGGAATTTGTACACAGAATCAATCATTGCGGCGGTGATTTCGCTATTGAAATCGCCACGACGAGGAGTCAAGTCACCCTTCATCATGTTGTAAATCATACCTTCTTGAACCATGTATTTTTCAAGGCCCATAAAGTTTGATGTGCCCACGGTGGTAGAGAAGTGAATTGGCTTATCCATATTCTGAATGGCAAGGTCAATAACCAGTTTGTACTGGGTTAGCATAAGCGCCTGGCGAGAGCGCTTGGACCAATCCAGGAAGGCGTCCCATACCTGATACATCACCTTGAACTGCATCAACTTTGAAGAATCGGCCTGGGAAAGTTCCTGACCATCCATCTGTTCAATGCGGCTCTTGAGTTGGGGTAAAAGTTTATTGGCCTTGGCAACCCACACATCAACCCTGTGGTTTGGGTTACCAGCTCCGCTGTTGTCCAGCACCATATCCCTATCAATGGAATTTTTATCATAGCTCAACTTAAGGATAGGTTCATTTTCAAGCATCTGCTTAATGTACCAGTCCGTATTTCCAAGAGAGAGGTTCACCACGCGAACGTCCTTGCGAATACCGGCCACTTCTTGGGCAAACCAAAGTGGGAATGTGTCGTTGTCGCCATTGGTAAAGAGGATGGCATTGGGGCGGCAACTATTTAGCAAGTTGTAGGCGTAGTCCCATGGAACCCATAAGCCAGACCGGTCATGTTCCTTGTAGTTTGAAATGCAGGGAACCAGGAAGGAAACAAGCACTATGGCGGCAGCGGCTGGAGTTACAAATGTGGCAAAAGAAGATGTTGCCAACATAAAAACAAGAATGCCGGCACCAACACCGTAAATGAGGCTCATAAAGATAAAGGCCGGAGTATAGAAGTAGTCACGTTCGCGAACTTCCATGTGAACGGCTTCCGGGAAAGGCGCTCTCTGACCTACGCTGGCAAAGCCCTGTTCAATTTTTGTCCAGTTTTGCCAAACAGCTGTATTCTTATAGCCTTCAATTTCGCTTTCCAGTTTACTAATAACGTCGGCGGTGGCACCTCGGGCTCGCATGTGTTCCAAACGAAGTTCCGCATTTTCAATATTCTGGCGCATGTCTATTAAATCGTTAGGGTCCGGAAGTGTCGTAATGCCTGCACCACGGGTGTTGAGGTCGGACACATTGCGGGTCATAACGCCAACCCAATAATCCCGTTCTCTCTGTTCCATGCGCATACCATCGGCAAAGTTGATGTAGAACAGAAGCCCCAGGGAGCAAAGGCCGTACAAAACAGAAATGTAAATGCCCACCTTGCGGTTACGCCTACAGGCAAACACGCAGACCATTACAATGAGACCATTCAAAATAAGGAATATCAAGAGCTGGGGTAAAATGCGGTCACCCATAAAGTGCATCTGTGTAGGGAACTTTATGCCAAATCGTTCCAGAGGAACATTTTCGGAAGCATCAAATGTATAAACACCGTTTGCATAGTTTACGCCACCAACCTTGTAAGGCAGATACTGGGCCATCTGGTATCCACCGTAGCTCATGCTTGGGAAACTGAACAATTGGTGCGCCAACTGGGAACGACGATAGAAGGCACGACTAATCATGCTTTCGGAGCCATACTGTTTGCGTTCAATAAAGTTGTTGAAGGCCACCCAGTTTTCTTCCTTGGTCAAATTCCCCAGTTGCAGATTTCCCTGTTCATCGTAAATGTTGATTTCTGGGTTGTTTTCGTCGATAATAGGGTTTAATTCAGAACGTATAGGAATGTATAAGTGGGTGCTGTAGCCAATGAGGGCAAAGAAGGTGAAGGCCAAAGATAGTTTTACAGCCTTGTTCACATTAGCCGAGAAAGGCTTTGCAATAGAAAGAATGGCAAGAGCCACCAAGCAAACCAAGGAAATTTCGATAAAGGCAGAAACCATGTAGATTACGGAGCAGAGCAAAGTGCCGGTAACCCAAACAGGAATCCGTTCCAAAATCTTCTTAGGTTCGGCCAAGAGGAGAAGCACAAATACGGCGGGAACCGTAAGCATGGTGTAAAGATGAGCGCCCACACCCAAAAATGCAATATAACAGATAAAAATCAGAATACGGTTGCTGTAATTTTCATCTTTGTCGTGATGGTTGTACCATACCAAGCCTAGGTAGGACACCAACATCAAGATTAACATGGCCACGCCATAAACCTCAGCTTCTACAGCATTAAACCAGAATGTGTCAGAGAACGTGAGGAGGAAGCCTGCGGTGAGTGTAGCCACACCCAACACTATGGTGCGAACCTTGTCAGAAATTTTTTGCGCCAGTGCATCGGACTTAAGGATGGTTGCCAAAAGTTCCCAAGCAAACAAGGCCGTTACATAAACCGTAGCTGCAGAACTGACCACGGAAATGTAGTTTACACGCTTGGCAATTTCTTCCACAAAAGGAAGAAGCACAATAACGGCACGAGCCAAAAATACAAAGAACGGTGTTCCAGGAGGATGTGGAATACCCAGAGTGTTGGCACAGGCCACAAACTCGCCACAGTCCCAAAAGCTCACTGTGGGAGCCATTGTCAAAGCATATACTATTAAAGCAACCAAACAGGAAATGCCTGCAAAAATATGCTTCATCCATTTTTCCTTAATCACGATTATTTCTCCTTTGGCTTAAGAGTCAAATTCATTCCATGCTTCTGCATGAACCCTGTTAAAATACCATTGACAAAAGAACCCGATGCTTCGGTGCTGTACTTAATAGCAATCTGAACCGCTTCCGAAACAGCAACCTTCATAGGAACGTCGGGCACATACAAAAGCTCTACGGCAGCAATGCGAAGCACAATGCGGTCAATGCGAGCCATGCGTTCCAGGTCCCAATGAATAGAGCATTCCCTAAAGGTGGCATCCAATTGTTCATGATTGGCCTGGACAAGGTCCACCAATTTTATGCCATACTTCTTTTGTTCGTCATGAATAGGCATGCTATCTAGCACACCAGGAAGAGCGTCGCCGGCAGTACCTCCGGTAATTTCCATGGAATACAAAAGTTGCATGGCAAACACGCGAGCAGATCTAAAACTCTGAGCCATACGGTCCTCTATTTACCCAATGTTTTGTATAGATTAGCCATTTCCACGGCAGTGCTGGCCCAATTACAACCCAAGTTTCCAGCCTTGAGCCCAGCACGGTTCATAGCTTGGTCAACCGTATCGGTGGTAAGCACGCCGAGAATCACAGGAACCTTTCCCTCTGCGGCAAGGCTGGCTATGCCACCCGTGGATGCATTTACAACCACGTCATAGTGGGATGTTTCACCACGGATAACAGCCCCAATGGCCATAACGGCATCGTACTTCCTAGAGTCTACAAACTTGCGGCAAAGCCCAGGAAGCTCAAAGGCTCCAGGAACATGTGCCACCGTTATGTCTTTTTCAGCAACACCGAGGGTTGCCAACTGACGAACAGCACCTTCCAAAAGTTTGTCGGTGATGATTTCATTAAAGCGGGCTACAGCAATAGCCACCTTCAAACCCTTTCCATTCAGGGATGATTTCAATTCATTCACGTCACTCATCTTTTGTTTCCTTCATTCAAATGGAGTGTATGCCCCATCTTTTTCATTTTAGTTTCCAAATAGAAGCGGTTTTCCTCGGTGGGAGGAATCTCGATAGGAACCTGTTCCACCACTTCCAGACCATAACCACCCAAGCCCTTGATTTTACTTGGATTGTTGGTTAAAAGTTTCATCTGCCGAACGCCAATGTCCCTAAGAATCTGGGCACCAACACCATACTCCCGCAAATCGGGCTTAAACCCAAGGCGGCAGTTGGCTTCCACAGTGTCTAGTCCCTGCTCCTGAAGCTCGTAGGCCCTCAATTTGTTGCACAGGCCAATGCCGCGACCTTCCTGCCCCCGCATGTACAAAAATACGCCACCATTTTCGCCAATAAACTTCATGGCCGCTTCCAACTGGGAACCGCAGTCGCAGCGTTTAGAGCCAAAAATATCACCAGTCAAGCACTCGCTATGAACCCGTACATTCACGGGTTTGCTAAAATCCGGGTTACCAGCAACCCAAGCCACATGCTCGGTCCCATCCGTAATGCTGCGGTATCCATAAACTTTAAAAAGCCCAAACTTGCTAGGCACATCAGGCGAAGCAATGCGCTCCACCAATTTTTCGGTGCGCAGACGGTAGGCAATCAGGTCGCGAATGGAAATCAACTTTAAATTGAACTTCTTGGCAATTTCCAATAACTGGGGCATGCGGGCCATGGTGCCATCTTCGTTCATAATTTCAATGAGAGCCGCCGCAGGGCGAAGTCCGGCCAACTTTGCCAAATCCACAGCCGCTTCGGTGTGACCAGCCCGGCGAAGC
Organism: Fibrobacteraceae bacterium; assembly: GCA_021443045.1. Taxonomy (GTDB): domain Bacteria; phylum Fibrobacterota; class Fibrobacteria; order Fibrobacterales; family Fibrobacteraceae; genus Fibrobacter. The sequence goes on along the minus strand of JABUUT010000009.1, from coordinate 46,391 downwards.
ACCCCCTCTTCCTGAGCATACAGGGGGCTAATGTGGCCTGGGCGGCCAAAAGTTCCAGGCACCGAATCGGGGTCGGAAAGAGCCAAAATGGTAGCCGCTCTATCATGGGCAGACACCCCAGTGGTGCAGCCTTCAATTTTATCCACCATAATGGTGAATGGCGTACCCAGAATGGAAGTATTGTCTTCGGTCTGTCGGGTAAGGCCCAGTTCCTTGCAACGCGACTTCGGAAGAGGCGCACAAAGAACACCTCGGCCTTCGTGAAGCATAAAGTTCACCTTTTCCGGCGTAATCTTTTCTGCGGCAACAATAAAGTCCCCTTCGTTTTCGCGGTCTTCGTCGTCCACCACGATAAGGAACTTACCCTGTTTAAAATCTTCTATGGCTTCTTCAATGGTATTAAGCATCACGTTCCTTTAGGTAATTCTCAACATACTTGCCAATCATGTCTACTTCCACATTAACTATGGTTCCTTCAACCCAATTGCGCAAGTTGGTACGGGCCAATGTTTCAGGAATAATGCAAACGCGAATAAAGTCACCCCCTGCACCACCAGTACACTTTTCAGCAACCGTCAGGCTTATTCCGTTTAAAGAAATAGAACCTCGGCGAATCACATAGCGGCACAATTCCTTGGGAAGATCCAAATCCACTTCCACTCCCGTTTCACGAGGGGCCACGCGTAGAACCTTGACAGTGGTATCCACATGCCCCATCACAAAATGCCCACCCATAAAAGAATCGGCCCGGCAAGGAAGTTCCAGATTCACCAGTTTTCCTGGTTGAGCCTGTTTAAAAGAAGTGTTTTCCACAGTCTGGTGCATAATGCAAAAAGTAGCCTCATCGTCGGTGCAACTTTCTACAGAAAGACAAACACCGTCGTTGGCCACACTATCACCCGGCTTGCAATTTTTAAAGAAGCTGGGAGCAGAAAGTCGCATTTCCAAGGCATCCCCCCTTGTTTTTAAAGAGAGGATTTCGCCAGTATTTTGAATAATACCTGTAAACATACGGCCCAAATTTAGAAAATTTATAGGGATATAGGGGTAAGAGAAGGGCTGGAATTGGGCAAATTGTGCTAAAAACGCATTAATTTGGAGTATCCTCGAGAGGACAGCTCTAAAAATTCATTTTTTTAGAGGTATCCTGCAATAAAAAAACTCAGATGTCCACCTTTTCATAAACAGTTAATTTATCTAAAACAGCACCTTTTGGAGGTTCATTACACAGTTCCATGGGGCAGGAACAAACTTTTAAATGTTCTAGCAAATTCCGATTCCACGGAGCCCCGTTGCCCAGCATCTTTGACGAGGTCCACAAATCAAAGCGATCAAACAAACAAGTTTGCAAAATTTTATCACAAAGAGCGGCACCAGGCTCCACAAAAAGGCGATGCATTCCCAATTGGCTGGCATAGTCCACCACAAATTTCCAATTTTCCTCAAAAAATTCAGAAGGGAGCATCACCACCTTTGCCCGCACCACACCATCTACGGAGCCATCCAGTGCGCTCTGCGCCACCCGAGAAAACACCACCGGTAAAAAATTTTCATGTTCCCAAACATTTTTTTCACCGCAAAAAATTCTATTGAAAATTTTTAGCGAGGGAGAAAGCACACGAGTATTCCCAAGCACAAAGGGAATGGGATTGTTGCCAGCCACCCCACGTACCGTAAGGCTAGGGTTGTCTTTTTCCAAAGTTTGAGCACTAACCAAAATAGCATCACTCTTGGCACGCCAGCCATGATTGATTCGGTTTGTATTTTCAGAGGTTATGGCAACAGGAGTTCCATTGACCCCAGCAATAAAGCCATCTGCAGATTCTGCCAATTTTAAATGTACAAAAGTCTTTTTATTACAAACAAAATAATTATATGCAAAATAGAAGTCACGAATTTGCGCTGTTAGCTGAGCCAAGGATGCTAAATTATGCTCTTGAGCATATTCAGCGGTATCATAAACTGCCACGCCAGCGTCTTCCAGAATTTTCTTTGATTTTCCACGCACTGCAGGGTTTGCATCGGGAGTTGCGTAAAAAACTTCCTTGATTCCAGAATCTATAATAGCCTTTGTACATGGAGGAGTACGACCATAGTGGCAACAAGGTTCCAGCGTAACAAAAATGGTTGCACCCTGTGCCCCCTGGGAGTCAAATGCGGCGGCCGATTTAAGAGCCATAACTTCGGCGTGGGCTTCTCCAGGTTTTTGCGTATGGCCCATTCCAATAACAACAGGTTTTCCAGAGGGATTTTTTCGAACCACCACAGCACCCACAGCAGGATTGGGCCTACTGATTCCTATAGCCCTTATGGCTTCGTCAAAGGCTAATTGTAAAAAAGTATTCAAAAAAATTTCCTTGCAAGAATGTTCCAGTAAAAATAGAAAAAGGATAAATGAAAGGCGGAGGATGGTTAATGATTATTGGTTAATGAATGGTCATCCCGAGCTCTGCGAGGGAGCCAAGGAATGTCCAAAAGAGAATGCAAATACCGATAACAGACAACCGATAACTGACAACTGAAAAGCGAGCGGTCTTCGTGAAGCCGAGCACGACTCGTATCAACGAGTCGTCGAGGCTCGTGAGCAAAAAACGACCGGTATTAACCGGTCGTGGTTGCGAGAGCATCGGCTGGCATAGGTTGCATCCCAAGTGGCAGTCGATGCGGTCACTTACTCGAGCGCATCACCAGTTTGGTTCCTTAACTGAAAAGCGAGCGGTCTTACATCATTATTTTTGAAAAGCCATAAAGCCGCCCAACACATTGTACACCCTAGTATACCCTGCAGCCAGCAGTTTTTGAGAAGCCGCAACACTGCGCTTTCCAGAACGGCAGAAAACTACAATATCCTTGTCCTTAGGAAACTCCGCCAAGCGATGGTCAATTTCTTGAAGCGGAATATTCACAGCCTTTGGAGCCGTACCCTCAGCCACTTCTCCAGCCGTACGCACATCCACCAAGAAAGCACCTGCATTACTCATTTCCAAAGCTTGAGCCCATTCAATATCCACCATCTTCGCAGCCGCTTCTGCAGGAGCCTGTTGAGCAACGGGAACTGCGGGAACCGCTTGGGTGGTAGAAGCCGGAGCTGACGTTTCCTGTTTAGGAGTTTCTTTACAGCCCGCGGCCATAAACATGGCGCATATAGAGAATGTTATCAGTTTCTTCATTTTTTATTCCCTTTTCTCAAAATCAGACTTATCATAAATAATCTGCACACAAATAACCTGAACCACGGCTCCTTTTTCCATAGCAAGCGGAGCCACATCAAATTCATAGTACTTCATTTGATCATCATAGGGGCTCTTGATGCAGCCTTTTTCAGAAATTTGTTTTCCATAGGTAAACAAGTTCGTCAAATTTCTACGATAAATTTGGGCAAGCCGATTATCCACAATTTCTTCAATTTCCCTGCCCCGAATTTCCTCAGGGTCCACAAGCTGGTTGTCCAAGGCAAATTGCATATTGCAAGATACAAAACGAAAATCCCTATCCACCACAAAGGCGCGAGCATCAGGAAACAACGCTGAATAAATAGAACCGTTTGCACCACTCTTATCCGCATCATAATCGTAGGCAAACTCCAGGCGGCGTGCCGTGCCACTAAACACCAAGCGTTCATCTTCATCCATGCAAATGGTACCACGCAGGGCATACCAATTCCAGGAATTTCCACTCCCCCTAAATCGCACCTTTATAGAAGCATAAGGATCCCCTTTTTTCCCGAACTTGTGGTAGTTTAATATTCTTTCGTTTATAGCCTTTTCAAATAGAGTACTGTCTTCAGCAGGCATAATGGAATATAAATCCCGCCTCCCCACCGTTTGAGGAATAGAATGAAAATCATCATCCATCAAGGGCGTCACAAACGAAAACTGGCGTTTTTCAACATCCACCTTCCACAAAAAGTCCCCTGTGTTTTTCAGCACCGAATCCAAATTGTCTTGAAGGTTCCTCAATTTCTTTTGAAGTTCCACTTCCTTTGTAATATTTTTTATAAAGCACACATACTGAAAATCATCTATGTAAACCCGGCGAAGAACACTGCGCAATTCAAACCATTCCACCCTATCATCCCCAGAACGATAGGGAAACACAATTTCCCTTTCCGGATTCTTGCTAAACTGCTCCAGATTCATTTTAATCAAGTTCCAGTCTTTGGCATCTAGAATTTCTTTTAGGGTGCGGCCCTGCAACAGTTCGTCAAAAAAAGGCCCCTCCGCAAACTGGGGACGAAGGTTCAACACATCCATATTCTTTGAGAGGACAAGAATAAATTCCCCAATATAGTTAGGAAACTTTGCATATAGCATTTCCAAACTCCTCTTGGAGCGAATGAGGGATATGGCAGTAAAAATAACCGCAAGCAACAAAAAACTAACAAAGAGCAACAGCACAAAATACGCCTGGCCCGACGCTTCAACATGAGAAAAGAAATGCTCCAGAACATTTAGAGAATCCGCATTCATATACCTAAATGTAACCCTTTCCAAGCCCAGTGAGAAGAATTAAAACCGTACAACCCACCAAAATCCAAGCTATTCCATCGCAAAGCCACCATTAAAGCCACTCCAAATTCAGGAAACCGCACCCTGGAGTGCACTTCAAGAAATTTCCACACCACCCCGTTGCCAATTTCAAAGCCACTGCCATCGTACTCTCCAAAGGCATGGAACCGCCTTTTTACATACCAATGGGCCCCGACACGAAATTCGACACCCTCATCTACAAATCCAAAAATCTGCCCCGCAAAGAACAAGGAACTTAGACCCAAAGTGGAACCAACACCGTAGGAGTGGCGCACCCAAAACGATTCTTCCGGAATCCAGTTTAACCAAGCACCATAGGAAGCCCCCACAGACACATTCAACCATTCCGCCCACAGGCTGTTCCAGGCAAGGTTATAAACAAGGGCCTGCTCCCGATAAAGTGAATCCATCATCAAAAAATGATAGTACACCCCACCTCTGTAAAGATGGTTTTCTCTAATGGTACCAAACCACTCCCCATGGGCTCCAAACATATTTTCGGAAACCTCATTGACGCCCCAGTAAAAAGCACCCAAAGAAACATTTCCAAGAAGACTCTCATTCAAAGTGTCCAAAAATCGGGCTGGTGTCGAAGAATAATCGGGGAGCCCGTAAGGCGCCAAATTACCCATAATGGAAGTTTCCCCAAAGGCCAAGCCCCTAGAGAATACAAACAAACTAAGGACGAAGAAGAATGCCAACCATTTTTTCATAAGCACCTGCCGAAAGAGAAATGTAGGCCACCCCAATTTTTGCCTTAGCCTGAACAGGAACATCCCACCATGCCGAAGAATTTTTTGGCACCGTCTGGCTCCAAAGAGAAAGCCCAGCCGAATCCAGAAGCTTTAAGGCAACATCCAGATTGCTTTCCACATAGACCCGCAAAGGATTCCCTCTTTTGCTCACCACCCGTGAAGAAAGCTTAAACTGCAAAGGAACCTCGTTTGTAGTTTTTTTTCTGCTACCCTGGTACCCCGGTGTATTTTCTCCTTTCAAGGTTTTGGGGTTAAAGCCCAAGGGGCACTGCACCGTATTTTTATCCCACCCAACGCTGTCAACAGGAGACTCCTTAAAGTAGAGCAAAAGGCTGCCACCCGTATTGGGCAAATATCCAATGTTCACCTGAATCATGGACGCATCCTTAAAGCCCAAAAAGTCCCGAAGCGAAGCAGAATCCCTTGTAACAAGAACACTCTGGTAAGGCAAAATGGAATCATTGGGCCAAAAGGGGCCTCGATTTAAAAAATGGAACTTGCCCAAAGGGAGCGAAAAAGCGGAAGAGTTATAAATTTCCACCCATTCCGGTTCGGGCTCCGCGGGGCAATGGTGCACCTCCGTAATTTGCAGTGGAGACCGGCCCGGAAGGGTGAGCAGGGTGTCTAGCGAGTCGTTTACCGGCGAATCATCGGGAGGAAGGGTAAGGTTAAGCCAAAGAGACTCCCCCTTTATGTTTTTTAGAGTAAAAGTTTCCCCCACCGAAAAAGTGTCCGTAAAAACTTTTGTGAGCCCATCTAAATTTTTGGCTTGTATAAAAAGCTGGGAGGAATCGCAGCCCCACAAACTTCCCTTAAGGTTCCAAAATCCATCGTTCCATTCTGCCACCACCCGGCCTAAGCCACAGTCGTTAATGAGGGATTCATAGGCCGGGTCGGCGTAGCCGAAGGTGCCTTCCACCAAGGCGAACTCCCCCGTTTCCCCAATACGCTGGTAAGATTTACCCGCCTTTGGCGAAGGCACCGTGGCAGAATCCATACACTCGCCCCCATAGACTTTCCACACCGTTTCCCGAGAATTGGGCAAGGAAAGGCTCCCCAGCCCTCCACATTTTACCCCCATCCTCTCTGGGCAGTTCAGCGTGTCGTGCACCAGAATAAAACGGTCCACCCCTTGAGGGTAGGCAAACCCCAAAGGTGCCTTATCTTCAAACTGCACAAAAAGTGAGTCGGGAGGCCGCTCCACCCACAAAGTTTCTTCAGGAGACTGGAACATGCGGATTTCCACATATTCCCCCTCGTTATCACTAGTTAAAACCGGGTCGGCAAAATACTCCGACAAAATGGGGCAAGCCCAAACCAGGTTTACGGGCCACAGGAAAAGCCCCGCGGCCAAGAAATCGACCACAATTTTCACACCACCCTCCGTGGTACGAAAAGCCCCCTACTCTACAGAATGATCGTTAGGGAGAATATAGGTAAGCGGGTTTACAGGACCACTTCCAACCCACACCTCATAGTGAAGATGTGGGCCCACAGAGCGGCCGGTGTTACCCATGTAGCCAATTAACTGATAGCGGCGCACAAACTGCCCCGGCTTTACCGTAGACATCTGCATGTGACCATATCGAGTTTTAATGTTGTTGCCATGATTTATGGTAACATAGTTTCCGAAAGTCGTGCTGAGCTGCGCCACATCCACCACCCCGTCGGCAGCGGCAAAAATAGGAGTCCAGCGATCATTTGAAATATCGATGCCCTGATGCATTTTCCCCACTTCTCCCGTCACAGGATGAAGGCGAGGGCCAAAGGCGGAAGCATAGTGGCCATTGGTGGGAGCAATGGAAGGAATATAGCGCAAGTGGGACTGTTTCTGGTTGATGTACTCTGTCAAAGTGGAGAAAGAAGCCCCATTGTTCTCAATTTTGTTCTGCAAGCGCTCGGCTTCTTCCCGGGCCAGAGAAGTTCTCTCATAAACAGGAGAAGAACCACGAAGCAAAAGAGAATCAGGATCCGTAAGACCTCCAGAACCCAGTTCTCGTGAAGACTCATCCTCCAGAGGAAGGCCGAACTTGGCATGGAGTCGCTGTTCATCCCGAAAGAAGTCGGCAGAAGTTCCCGACAGGTATTCCATGGTGCCCTCAATTTGGGACAGTTGCTCGTTCAATTCCAGACGGTCTGAAAGGCCATGTTCCAAAAGACTATCGTGAATAGTGGTAAAAATCAATTGGAACGCCAACATAAGAAGGCCAATCACCGCAAAAACAGCGCACCACCTGGGAGCACGGAAAATAAACTCCGGCACATGGAGGGTTAAAGAACTGGAAGAGTTCTGAAAGTGAATTGTGGTCTTCACAAAATTCATGGGTGCCAAAGTAGTAAAAAAAGTTAATTTTGGAATAAGAGGATGTGTAAAAGTAGGGAGGGATTGGGCTTTTAGAACCTTGATTTTTACAAAAAAAAGCCCAATTTTTACAAATCTCGATGATATAACTCATTGATATTCAATAACTTACAAAAATTTCATATCCATAATGGACATAAAAATGTAAAAAACGCCGAAATTTTTAAAAATTACACAGGATTATCCAAATCCACGAATTTTGCGGGAATATTCAGCTCATGGAGAATTTTTTCCGCCAGGGCACGGACTCCGAAAATTTCGGTGCGATGATGCCCGGCAGTGACCATGTTAAAACCGGCTTCTTCCACAGCAATAGGTACAGCCTCCTTGATTTCGCCGGTAATGTAGGCATCGCAGCCCATGGCCATGGCATCATCCATGCCCCCGGCGGCACTTCCGCTGCAAACCCCCACCTTTGAAATGGACTTGGAACCGTAGAACAACTTATTCTGCAATCCATGTTCAAAGACGCGGTTTGCAGCCTCCACAAATTCCTCCTGGGTCTTTGGGCTATCAAACTCCCCCACCCAACCCACAGGCAATTCACCTTCATACAGAAAACCCTGGAGATTCTTAAGGCCAAGCCCCTTGGCAATCTGAACATTGTTGCCAATCTCCGGGTGGCCGTCCAAGGGCAAATGAAAGCCGTAGAGAGAAATTCCATGCTGCATCAGGCGACGCATGCGTTCGCCAAACTTCCCCGTCAGCACCCGGTCGTCGTTTTTCCAAAAACCGTTAGGGTGATGCACAATAATGCAGTTGGCACCATCCTCAATAGCCGCATCAATGAGCCGATCCCTAAAACTCACCCCAGTAACCACACGGGTAACCTTGTCGGAAGCCTCTACACAGAGACCATCTACACAATAGTCCTGAAAGCTCTGGGGCTTCAAAATTTCATTAAGCCAATTGGAAAATTCTAAAAGTTTCATATATTCATATATAAAAAAATCGGACCACCTGCAAAATCATGTTTCAAGTAAATCTTGGTTTTCAGTAGTCGGTTTTCAGTGGTCAGCGGTGAGGTTGCGACGATGTCGCTTTGAGAAATGAGGCCGTTCGCTACGCTCACTTTGAGCTCGAACCTCATAACTCTAGGCGTTTACGCCGAACCTGATTGGTTGTCAGTTATCAGTTTTCAGTGNTTATCAGTGGCCAGTTATCGGTATTTGCATACTCATATGGATATTCTGTGGATCCTTCACGGCGAATGCCGTTCAGGATGACAAGATGTTAATCATTAACATTTACCATTAATAATTGATACCACATTCTACTGGATCCTTCACGGCGGGTGCCGTTCAGGATGACACCGCTAATAGCTGACTGCTGATAGCTAAAATAACCGACTAATGAAAACCTTGTTTTACTTGACACATGGTTTTTGCAGGTGGTCCTGAATTTTTATGACTATGGGTATGGATAATTTATCAAGATTTTGCTCTTTATGCATAACGTTGAAACGGCTAAAAGAAAATATTTTTTGAACTGGGACGATTGAAGGTACAGGAGAACATGATGAAAAAATTGGTAGTCTTTTTTGTAGCACTGCTGTCTACTGCAGCTTTTTCTGCGGAAATCAAGGATGATTTAAAACTCTGGTACGATGGAGATGCGGGTACAACTTTTACCAATGCTCTTCCTATTGGTAATGGCTACATGGGAGCCATGATTTACGGAGGTGTTGGCAAAGATCGCATAGCCCTTAATGAAAGTACCATTTGGAGCGATCGCCCTGGCAACAACAATAAGGCCGGAGCATACAACAATCTGGAAAAGGCCCGTTCCCAAATTTTTGCGGGCAACTACAAGGATGCCGATGGAACCTTAGGCCAAATGATTGGCTGGGGCATGTCTCACTTTTTGCCTGCAGGTAATTTTTATTTTGACTTTGGCAGTCAGAAAGGCTCCGATTATTACCGTGAACTGGATTTAAAAACAGGTGTGGCTAAAACGACCTACACTGCAGATGGCGTTAAGTATACCAGAGAATATTTTGGTAGCTATCCCGATAAAATTCTTGTATTTAGAGTATCCGCCGACAAGGCTGGAGCATTGAATTTTAGCGCCTACCTGGACTGTCCTTTTGCCAACAGTCAGGGAAGTTCTGGTAATGTACTCTACCTTAATTCCGGTTCCGATGCGGTAAAATACCAGATTCGCATTGTAACACAAACCGATGGCGGCAAGGTTGATATTGTAAATAACAAAATCAACATCAGCGGTGCCAATTCTGCCACATTCTACCTGAATATTTCTACCAACTTTATTGCCTATAACAATTTGAATGGCAAACAGGAAACTCTGGCTGAAGAAGCCATCTCTGCTGTATCTAAGAAGAGTTTTGAAGATGTATTCAAGGACCATCTGGCAGACTATCAGGCCATTTTCAACCGTGTTGATATCCACTTGGGCGAAGAAACTACTGCCAACATGACTACTGAAAAACGTGTGGCTGCCTTTAATTCTACCAATGACCCGGGGCTTGTTCGTCTCCACTACCAATTTGGTCGTTATCTTTTAATTTCTTGTTCCCGCAAGGGGTCGCAGCCTGCTAACCTGCAGGGTATTTGGAACATTGATACAAACCCAATTTGGGGTAGCAAATATACAACCAACATCAATTTGGAAATGAACTACTGGATGGCCGAAAGTGCAAACCTTCACGAATGTACTTTCCCGTTGGTTGAAAAGGTAAAAGGTTTGGTGGGCCCAGGTAAGGAAACCGCCAAGGAACATTGGGGTACCGACAAGGGCTGGGTTCTTCATCATAACACCGATTTGTGGAATAAAACCGCTCCTATTGATGGCGCCTGGGGTTTTTGGCCCATGGGCTCTGGCTGGCTTTCTGCCCATGTGTACGACTTTTACCGCTTTAACCAGGACGATGCCTTCCTAAATGAAATTTACGATGCCATGAAGAGCGCCTGTGAATTTTACCTGGCCACAATGGTTGAGGAGCCCGTTAGCGGAAAGAATTATCTTGTAACAAATCCTAGTGTGTCTCCCGAATTGGATCATGGTGGAGCCTACGCTGCCTTTGCTTCTACCATGGATATTCAAATTATCCGCGATGCCTTTACTGCAACGGCTGAAGCGGCTAAAATTCTTGGGAAGGATGCCGATTTTGTAAAACAGTTGGAATCGGCGATAGACAGGCTTCCTCCACACCAAATTGGCAAATACAAACAACTTCAGGAATGGTTTCTTGATTGGGATGACCCTAACAACAAACACCGCCATGTATCCCACTTGTACGGTCTTTTCCCGGCCAACCAAATTTCTCCTAGAACCACAAAGGATTTGGCTGAAGCCGCAAAGACCACTTTAACTCAGCGTGGAGACGATGCTACCGGTTGGTCCTTGGCATGGAAAATCAATTTCTGGGCCCGACTTTTGGATGGCAATCACGCATACCAATTGGTTCGCTTGCTACTTACTCCCGATAAAACTTACAACAACCTTTTTGATGCCCATCCGCCTTTCCAAATTGATGGGAACTTTGGTGCGGTTTCGGGTGTTAATGAAATGTTGGTGCAAAGCCAGTCTGGATTTATCGATTTGCTGCCGGCCCTTCCAGATGTATGGAAAACGGGATATGCCCGGGGCATTAAGGCTCGTGGCAACTTTGAAATTACCTCCATGGAATGGGAAGATAAAAAGTTAAAGAGCGTAGAGATTTCTTCTTTAAGTGGAAACGAATTGGTGGTTCGTCATGGCGATAATACCCAAACTTACAAGACCATTCGTGGTGGCGTGTACAAACTAGATGGCTCCTTGATGATAACCACCAAGGAAGAACCAACGGTGACCATTCCTGGTAAAATTGAGGCTGAAGCCTACAGCTCCATGAAGGGAATTCAGATTGAAGACCTTGAAAATGGTGGCCAGGATATTGGCTTTATTAACGATGGGGACTATGCCAGCTATCGCATTAATGTGCCTGCTAGTGGCAGCTATGACGTGGAAATTAGTGTGGGTACTGCATCTGTAACATCAAATACCATTACCATAAAAAATGAGGCCGGCGGTGTTTTGGGAACGGTGGTTGTAGATACTACAAAAACCACAGGGTGGACCGATTTTTATAGCGCCATGGTTGCTGTAAAACTTGAAAAGGGTGAGCAGACCCTCACCTTGGAATTTTCCGGTGAAGATTCGTACTTGCTGAATGTGGACTGGTTTAAAATTTCTGAAGCGGGAACTAGCTTGCAACCGTTGGTGTTGAACAACCTCAAAGATGTTTCTGCTTCAGTGGTAGATGGTCATTTAGAGCTTGTTTCGAATGTGTCTGGATCTGTAAAGGTTTACTTGTACGATATTCAGGGCGTGCTTTGCCTTTCTAAGACTTTGAATGGTGCAGGCTCGTACCATATTAGTACATCGTCTCTTGCCAAGGGAAAATATTTCTTACGTCTTTATGGTTCTTCCAGTAATGGGAATATTATTCCTGTAGATATTCGTTAGTTTGTACAGAATTCTCATATACCCCCTAAGGTGTCGGCGGAAGCGCCGACACTTTTCTATATTCTACCAAGTTGGGAATGATACAGTTTTGTTAAAGTTGTAAAAATGTGATACACTGACAATTTATCTATGTAACCTTTGAATTTACCCTATTTTTTATTCGTAATCAAAAATATTTTTTAGTTAGGGTGATTTAAAAAATATGGAAATGCCATAGTGCGCTAAATAAGAAGTTTCTTGCTTGCAAGAAATGCTGATGACGTTGCTAGAATTGATTTCATTTTTTGAAGAGCCCTTAAAACAATTCTCTAAAGTATGGGATTATTGTTGGGAGAAAATCATGAAGAAAATTATTACCACATTAGCCTTGGCTCTGGCTTGTGCACCTCAATTTGTTTCTGCACAAACCTTTAACGAATGGAACGGCAACCCAAAGGATTTTGGGATTAATGTGCTTACGCCACATGCCACATCCATGCCATACAGCACCTTGGAAGAAGCCCTCAAGTGTGACCGCCACGCTTCGGAGTGGTATCAAACTTTGAAGGGTACATGGAAATTTTTCCATGTGGATAATCCAGGTTCCCGCAACAACGACTTTTACAAGGCTGATTACGATGTTTCCAAGTGGGATGATATTGAAGTTCCAAGCTCTTGGCAGCTTAAGGGTTATGACCACCCTATTTATACCAACGTGACTTATCCCTGGAGTGGCACCGATTGGATTAGTCCACCAGAAGCCCCTACAAAGTTTAACCCTGTAGGTCATTATAAGCGCACCTTTAAGGTACCCTCTGCTTGGGATGGAAAAAGAATTCGCCTCCATTTTGAGGGTGTAGAATCGGCTTACTATGTATGGGTCAATGGCAAGTTTGTGGGATACAGTGAAAACTCTTTTACCGATCACGAATTTGATATTACTGATAAAGTAACTACCAGTGGTGAAAATGATATTGCGGTACAAGTGTTCCGCTGGTGCGATGGCTCCTGGATGGAGGACCAGGATTTTATCCGTCTTGCTGGTATCCATCGTGATGTTTACATTTACGCCTCTCCAAAGACCCACATTCAAGATTTCCAATTGGACCCTACACTAGCATCCAATTATAAGGATGGTATTTTGAATGCTAAGGTTTGGGTGAAAAACACCTCGGCCTCCGATGTATCGGGTTATACTGTTGAACTTGGCCTCTACACCAAAGAAGGTTCCGAAGTTAAAACCACATCCAGCAAGGTTTCTGTAAGTGCAGGCAAAGAAACCGATGTTTCCTTTGAAGTTCCTGTAACAGCTCCCAAACTTTGGTTTGCCGAGTCTCCAAACCTCTACATTGCCACCATTACTTTGAAAGATGGAAGTGGCAAAATCCTCGAAACGGAAAGTGCCAAGATTGGTTTTAAAAAAGTGGAACTGAAAAAGAATGGCCAGGGTATTACTCAGTTTATGGTGAATGGTCATGCCGTGGTTTTGCGTGGCGTTGACCGCCATGAAATTGATCCGGATAATGGTCGTGTTATTAGTGATGAACTCTATATTAAAGATGTTAAGTTGATGAAACAGTTCAACATTAACGCTTTGCGCACATCCCACTACCCCAATGATGCTCGTATGTATGATGTTTGCGATAGTATGGGTATTTATGTTCTCGATGAAACAAACCTGGAAACTCATGGTGCTTGGGATAAGGTTCCAAAGAGTGACGACAACTGGCGCCCAGCTGCCATTGAACGCATTTCTGCCATGATTCAGCGGGACAAGAACCATCCATCCATTATACTTTGGTCTTTGGGTAACGAAGCGGGTAATGGTAACGTTTTTGCCTCCATGCGTGAATACGCCCACCAGGCAGACCCCACCCGGCCTGTTCATTACGAAGGTGACAACAACAATGCCGATGTTCAGAGCTGTATGTACTGCGATGTTTGGGGCACTGCCAACTATAATAACAGTGATAAGCCCTTTATGCTCTGCGAATACGAACATGCCATGGGTAACAGTGTCGGTGAAATCAACGAATATGTAGATGCGTTCTATAGCAACCCTCGTGTTTTCGGAGGATTTATTTGGGACTTCATTGACCAAGGTCTTCGTCGCGAAGGCACAAAATATTTCAACTATGGCGGTCTCTGGGGTGACAATCCTAACGATGACAACTTCTGTGCCAATGGCCTTGTATTCCCCGACAGAACGGTTCAGCCAGAACTTTATGAAGTAAAATACGCCTACCGCGATATTGTGGTAAAAGCCATTAATGCGGTGGAAGGAGCAGTGTCCATTGAAAGTCGCTTCTACAACATTAACTTGAACGACATCGTTGAAGGAGTGTGGAGCGTTAAGGAAGATGGTGTTGAAATTACGACTGGCGTACTCAATAGCCAACTTACCGATGTGGGCCCGGAATCTAAGAAAGATATAGTTGTACCATTTAAAAAGCCGGAAACCCTTAAGCCAGGCTCCTCTTACCAGCTGGATATCGATTTCCGCTTAAAGAAGGATATGGCGTGGGCCAAGGCGGGTCACAGTGTTTCCCATGAACAGTTCCGCCTAAATTTAGGTGAAGGCAATGCTCCAAAGATTAACGTGGCTTCCTTGCCAAAGCAAACCGCAACAGAGGGTAATGGCACTCTGGATGTTTCTGGAGAAAGTTTTAAGGTTTCCATTGATACCAAAACAGGTATGATTACCAACTACGAAAGTGATGGGGTTCAGCTTATAAAGAATGGGCCTGTGCCAAACTTCTGGCGCGCTCAAACCGACAATGACCGTGGCTACAATATGGCTGCTAAATTTGGCAAGTGGCGCAACGCCGGTGCAAAACGCTCTGTTAACTCCTCCAAGGTTACCAAGGTTTCCGATAACGAAACTCAGATATCCTTTGAAATTGGTCTTCCCGAAGCCGGAAGCTCAAGCATGACCATGACATACACTATTTACGGTAGCGGAGACATTATTGTGGAATACACCTTGAGGCCCGATGGCTCCATGTCTGAAATTCCCGAAATTGGCACCATGTTCACTGTAACTGGTGGGTTTGAAAGGTTGACATGGCTTGGTCGCGGTCCTCATGAAAATTACTTTGGTCGTGCTCGCAGTGCCTATGAAGGCCTCTATACCTCTTTGGTTGACTCCATGACTGTTCCTTACATGGAAAATGGTGAAACAGGTCAGCGTACCGATGTTCGTTGGGCCGCCCTCACCAATACGGCTGGCGTAGGCCTTTTGATAGTGGGGTCTCCCTATATGGAAATCAATGCCCAGCACTATACCCCGGAACATTTGGAAAATACAAAGAATCCTTGGGATCTTAAGCGAGACAAAGACATAACCCTCCGCGTAGACTACAAGCAAATGGGTCTTGGAGGCATTAACTCCTGGGGTGCTCAGCCGCTAAATGAGTACAAGCTTTTTGCCAAGAATACCTACAGCCACAAGTTCCGCATTGCTCCTCTCAAGGGTAAGGTGGCTAACTTGTCCGATATTGCAAACCTTGGGTTTAAAAATCTGGAAACCAGCAATCAAACTGTGGATTACCCAGAAATTGAATACATTGTTCCAGAACAAAAGGTATTTGGCACTGGAACCACATTCCCAGGCCTGCTAGAAGTGGAAAACTTTGACGAAGGTGGCGAAGGCCTAGCCTACCATGATGCTGATCCTGGTGACCAGGGAGAAAGCAAGTATCGCGACGAAGACGTGGACTTGATAAAGATTGGCGCAAGCTATGCCGTTGGTTACACTGAAGCGGGTGAATGGCTTGAATACACTATTGATGTTAAGGAAACCGCCGCATACTATTTCCGTGCTTACACAGCCTCCGGCTTAGAAGGTTCCTCTTTCCGCCTGTTCATTGATGACAAGCCTGTTACCGATACCGTTACCATTGCCAAGGGAGAAGACTGGGACACCTACGGCTTTACCGACGGTAAAACGGCAGAAATTACCAAGGGTAAGCATGTGCTGAAACTCCAAATTACAGGTAGCTACGCCAACATCGATTGGATTAATTTCCAGAAGACTGAGGCCGAGGCTCAGACTACCCGAGGAACTCACATTAATTTCAAATTCAGTGACAATGCCACATACAATGTTTATACCATAAAGGGCGACCTGGTTGGTGCGTTCAACTGGAAGGGGTCTCCAAGCATTCAGACTGTAAAGAACCAAATGTCAAATCTAGGTATCAATCAAGGTGTTTATCTGGTTCGCAATATGATGAACAATTCCAGAATGCTAGTGCGTTATAAAAAATAGTTTACCTTTCTCATATATACCCCCAAAACGCCATTCTCAAAGAGAATGGCGTTTTTTTTGTTGAAATTAAAGGTACCCTGTGTTGTTTTTCTTTAAAACACTATTGTTGCAGTTTTTTGTACTCGCTTTAGAAAAAGCTGTATTTTTATAAGTAGGGAGGGGGGGGGATATATGGAGAAGAACATGAAGAAAAAAATCCTGACCATTTTGGTCGCGGCAGGGTCACTTGCCGTTATGAACTGCGGATCAGATTCTGATTCCGTAAGCAATGCTACCAGTGATATTGGAACTGGAGCTGTAAATGACACCTCGGTGGTGATTAATCCTGTGTTGGACCCTGCCACGGGTTTGCCTGTGATAGACCCGGCTACAGGATTGCCTATGATGGACACGACTGTTGTAATGACTCCCGTTGGTCCTTCTGAAGCAGATACCTCTGCCCCATTGCCTGTAGATACATCTACTGTGGTTCCGCAAGATACGTTGGTTCCACCTACAGATTCTACGATTGTGCCTCCCACAGATACGTCTACAACAACGCCAGATGTTTCTAGCTCCTCGGCAAATGGAAACGAGCCTGTGGAACCTAGTTCTTCTGCAAATGTGGAAGAACCTGTGGTATCGAGTTCTTCTGAAACGCCTGTGTCTAGTAGCTCCTCTGTGGCTCCAGTAGTTAGCAGTTCCTCCGAAGTGCCTGTAGCGACCGGTATTTTTCTTTCCGAAGGGGGCGATGAAGGCAAGGATGAATTGCAGATAGAATATAAGACCGGTTCAAGCTGGGATAACGCAGGTATTTTGGCCTATCCTAAACAACTTTCAACAACCCAAAAGCATGGCATTGTAATTTGGGGTCCCGGTGGCGGTACCGAACCTACGGCTTACGAAGGAATTATTCGTCGTTTGGCTTCTCAAGGCTTTGTGGTGGTGGGTTTAAAAGAATCTCCAGGTGATGCAAGCCAAGCTATGAAGGCCATTGATTGGCTAGAAAAGAAAAATCAAAACTCCAGCGATATTTTTTACAACAAATTAGATATGACCAAGGTAGGTTGCTCTGGACACTCCATGGGTGGGCTGGAATCGGAACAGGCTGTTATAAAAGACAAGCGTGTGATTACCGCCTTTATGAACAACAGTGGTGACCGTAATGGAGGTGGTAATGGTGCTGTAAAAGTTCCAAAGGAAAAAACCATTGCCATACTCTATGGCGAAGTGGGTATGGAACGACAGAACGCTATTGCAGACTACAATTACAATGGAGTTCAGGCTGGTGCGTGCCTCATTGAAATGAATGGAGGCCCACAAAATTCTGAAGGTGGCTATGGCCATGGTTCTGGTTCTTGGGACGGCAAGGCGGCTACCGTTGCCTGGATGCGCTGGCATTTGGGTGGCGAAGATAAACGCAAGGCCGATTTTGTGGGAACCAGCGGCAAGTATATTAATGGGCCTGTTATTTTGGATGGTGGTAAAACTCAGGGCAACTGGAAAACCCAATGTAAGAATTTCTAGTTTAAAAAAATGAGAAAGTCGTCGGCATTACCGGCGATTTTTGGCTCAAATGCAAAAGTCCGTATTTTTGCGAATCAGCCAAATGAGATGATAACCGTCCAAAGTTGTCATTCTAAACGGTGCTGCCGTGAAGAATCCATGACCATCTCCATAACCATGGATGGGTTGTATAAGTATTTCTTTCCACGGATAAATGCAAATGAGCCGATTTTTTTGGGGGGGGGAGGCCGTTGACAATATGTCAATGAGAATGCAAAAAAGAGTATATGCTGAACGACTAAAAAACAATAATTTTATATGCAGGATATGGGAAAAAATGGAGAAGAACATGAAGAAAAAGTTCCTTACACTTTTGGTTACAGCAGGTGCCCTGACCGTAGTAAACTGCGGTACCGATGCCACCGACGCTGTTAGTGATGCAATTACAAACAACCTTCCTGGCGATACCACCATGGTGATTACTCCTGTGGTTGATCCTGCAACAGGCTTGCCTGTTGTGGATCCTGTTACCGGCGAACAGGTTATGGACACATCTATTGTGGTAACACCATCTGATTCAGCCACGAATGCAGGAGACGATACTCCTGCTGGTGACACTTCTTTGGTGATTACTCCTGTGGTTGACCCTGCAACAGGTGAGCCAGTTCTGGATCCTGTTACTGGAGAACAGGTAATGGATACCTCTGTTGTGGTAACGCCAGCAGATCCAGGTACAAACCCCATTGACCCCGGGACAACCCCAACAGATCCAGGCACCACTCCCGTAGTGTCAAGCACCTCCGTAGAACCGGCAGTTACTAGCAGTTCCAGCGAGGTTGCACCAGAAAGTAGTTCTGTAGAAGCAAAGCCCGAAAGCAGTTCCAGCGAAGTAAAGCCAGCAAGTAGTTCTAGTGAAGTAAAACCTGTGAGCAGTTCCAGCGAACCTGTGGTAGAAAATAAACCAGGTATTTTCCTCTCCGAAAATGGGGACGAAAACAAGGACCAGATGGAAGTAGTTTACCAGAC
>JABUUT010000009.1:26119-27492 GCA_021443045.1 Fibrobacteraceae bacterium | reverse complement strand
TGGCTTACCCCAAGAATCTTTCTAGCACCCAGAAGCATGGCGTTGTGCTGTGGGGCCCCGGTGGCGGAACCGAACCTACGGCTTACGAAGGAATCATTCGTCGCTTGGCATCCCATGGTTTCGTGGTGATTGCGACAAGCGAATCTCCTGACGGAACCGACCGCGGCAAGCCCGCCCTTGACTGGCTGGCAAAGAAAAATGAAACTCAGGGCGATCCTCTGTACCAGAAACTGGACATGACCAAGGTGGGTGCTTCTGGACACTCCATGGGCGGCCTCCAGTCCGAAAAGATGCTTCTTGGTGACGACCGCGTGATTACCGCAGTCATGAACAACAGTGGTGCTTTTGACCACGTCACAGCAGCCAAGGTCAGCAAGGAAAAGACTATTGCCATCGTCTATGGCGAGGGCGGCATGGAACGCCCCAATGCCGAAGGCGACTACAACGGTATCCAGCCCGGCACGGTTCCTGCTTGCCTCCTGAAGATGACTGGCGGACAGGGCAATGAATGCCAGAACGGCGAATGTGGCTGGGGCCACGGTTCCGGACCTTGGGGCGGCATGGCTGCCACTGTCGCCTGGATGCGTTGGCACCTGGGTGGTGAAGACAACCGCAAGGCCGACTTCGTAGGCAACAGCGGCAAGTACATCGACGGCTCCATCGTTGGTCAGCCAGGCAAGTGGAAAGGCCAGTGCAAAAACTTCTAATATCCATTTAGTTTTAAACAGTGTTCTGAAAACCGTTGGTATAAACTGACGGTTTTTTATTTTGGATAAATTAATTTGTATCGGTTGCAGGTAGACTAATTGAAATTGATACAGTTTATTTAATTTATAAAATTGATACAGTTTAGTGTTGGAAAATTTGTATTTTAATATAAATTAATTTTTTTTGATTTTATGCCATTGATAAAATGTCAATGCAAATTAATTGAAACCTGTTTTTTTATGTGGAAAAAATCAATAATTTTGTAGTGTAAGGTTTTGAAAAAAGAATTTCCAATACCAAACACACACCCAAACACCGAACAGAAACCGTTTGCGATACATCTTTGTAAAACAAGCGGTTTCTGTTTCCTTAAAGGGTAAATTTTGTGGGAGACGGAAGATGAAATCAATCAGTGCATTTTTGTTGACATTGGTAACGAGTGTTACCGTGTTTGCCGCAGGAAAAACTACATTCTATGTGTCTCCTGCGGGTAGCGACGCCAATGATGGCTCAAAAGACAAGCCCTTTAAAACATTGACGCAGGCTCAAAAGGCGGTGCGTGCAGTCAATAAAGACATGACTGGCGATGTGATAGTGTATCTTCGTGAAGGTACCTATCAACTCACTTCTACATTCAAATTAACTAATGCAGATGGCGGCTTTAA
>JABUUT010000009.1:23394-24517 GCA_021443045.1 Fibrobacteraceae bacterium | reverse complement strand
TTTACCTTGCCTGGTGTAATCCAGATGGAAGATTATGACGTGGGTGGCCAGGGTATTTCCTATTCCGACAATGATCCTGAAAACCAGGGCAATGTCTATCGTGAAGATGGCGTAGATGTTGTTGGCTTTGGTTGTTCCGACACCTTGAATACCGAAAATTGCACTGGCTACGCCATTGGCTATACCAATGCCGGTGAATGGGTGGAATACTCCTTCAATGCCGAGGTTGGGGCCAAATACAGCTTTATGGCTAGAGTGGCTAGTGGATTGGAAGGGGCAGGCTTTATGCTTTATGTAGATGGTAGTGCTGTAACGGATACCGTATCCATTCCTGCTGGAGATGGCTGGGACACTTATGTAAATGTGAATGGCGAAACGGCCATGATTGAAAAAGGTCAGCACATTCTCCGCGTTAAGTTTACTGGTGCCTACGGCAATATGGACTGGATTGAGTTTGCCCTAGAAAGAGGCTCCTTTGGAACTGCTATTACAAATGCGCCCAAACTGGTTCCTAACAATGTAAAGGCAAAAGTTTTTGACATTAATGGCCGGTTTGTAGGCCTTGTTCAAATTCGGAATGCATCTTCTGCGGTGGAACAGTTAAAGACCATGGGCCTTAATCCTGGCATCTACATGGTTAAGGTGCCTGGGAAAAACGGTTTTATGGTGAATACCACACATTAAAATTGCGAGAATTTGCCTTAAAACTCGTTTTAGAGTTGCCCTTTATAGATAAAATCCCCTTTTTTTGGGGGATTTTTTTGTTTTTGGTGCCCTTTTGGACAAAATGTCCACAAAAAGGAATGATTTGTTTAAAAAAAAAGGATAAATGTGGATATTTTTAAGTAGAACTTCTAAAAGAAGGGTGTGTAATGAATACTTTTAAAAAGATTGCGACGGTATTGACCGTTGCTTTAGTTCCTGGAGCTTTTGCTGCCCCAGATTCCAACTTTCACATTTACATTGCCTACGGCCAGTCCAACATGGAAGGCAATGCCACGAACTTTACGGATGTGGATAAAAAGGAACATCCTCGCGTAAAGATGTTTGCCACCACGTCTTGTACAAACCTTGGGCGACCCACTGTAGGTGAAATGTATCCTGCCATTCCTCCCATGTTCAA
>JABUUT010000009.1:8091-20590 GCA_021443045.1 Fibrobacteraceae bacterium | reverse complement strand
TACGCTCAATAAAGGTGAACACGAACTGAAGATAGAAGTGATAAGCGACTGGATTGACATAGACTATGTGGAATTTACGCCTGTGGCCCCATCGTCTATTGTGGGCCTTGGCATGGATGTGAATGTTGATGTGTCTAACGCCCAGTTCTTTGACATGCAGGGTAACCGCATTAGTAGCCATAAAGCGGAGCAGCCAG
Source organism: Fibrobacteraceae bacterium (assembly GCA_021443045.1). Taxonomy (GTDB): domain Bacteria; phylum Fibrobacterota; class Fibrobacteria; order Fibrobacterales; family Fibrobacteraceae; genus Fibrobacter. The sequence continues at coordinate 20,393 of JABUUT010000009.1, read as the reverse complement.
GTGTTTACCTAGTGCGGGTTCCCAATGGCAAAACATTTGTTAAGCGAGTCGAAAAATAACTAAAAAAAATGATACAGTTGTAATTTTATAGAAAAAGGGTGAAATTAGACGAATAAAAAATAGCTTTCATTCTTTAAAAAAACAAATTTTTTTACAAAAAATATTAAAAGTGTATCAAACCCTTCCATTGACAAAATGTCAATGGAAAGGTTCTTTTTGTTAGGCCACTTAATTTTGAATAATGTATATATATAGGGAACGTATGGTTTTCGTTCCTTGAACTTTTTGGTGTAAAAAGGGTGTTGTATGAAAAGTAATTTTTCATGTATTGCTCGGAACCTGTTGTGTTCCGTAGGTTTCCTAGGTTCTCTTGCAGTTGCAAGCAATGTTTCCGTTACTATTGGTGAAGAACACCAAGTTATCCGCGGTTTTGGTGGCATGGTCCACAATACCTGGCAGGGGGGCGCAGGCCTTTCCGACGACGACGCAAAGATTGCCTTTGGCACTGGTGACGGAACCCTGGGCCTCAATACCCTTCGCATTCCCGTGAATGGGAACTCCAGCGATTTCGGCAAGGAAGTCGCTGCAGCGAAGGCCGCTAAGAAATATGCTGGAGATGACTTTATTCTCTATGCGACCCCTTGGACTTCCCAGTATGCGGGTGGCAACCAGCATGTTGCCTCAAGCAACTACCAGAACTACGTCAACCATCTGAATAGTTTTGCAGAATACATGAAAAACCAGGGTGTTCCCCTGTATGCGATTTCCATTAGCAACGAACCGGACTGGTGCTCTGAATGGGCTTGCTGGAGTGCGGACGAAATTTACAACTTTACCAGGGGCTATGCCGACCAGATGCGCAAGCACGGCACCAAGGTGATTTCTGCGGAATCCTTCCGTTACGACAAGAACCTGTACAACAAGGTGCTGAACGATGCCAGCGCCCTTAAGAACTGGGACATCCTGGGTGCCCATTTTTACGCCAGCGAAGCAAGCACCGCCGATAATTTCTTCCAGTATTCCTTGGCGGACCAGAAGAATGTGGAACGCTGGATGACGGAGCATTACACCGAAAGCCAGGGCAGTGGCAACTACTGGCGTGTTGTGATGAATACCGGTGACCAGGCCAACCAGAACAAGCGCGATACCGTGCGTGCCATGGACGTGGCCTACGAGATTCATCGCGGCCTTGTATTGGGCAATTTCAACCAATATACATGGTGGTATATCCGTCGTTGCTACGGCCTAATTATGGAAAAGGATTTCAGCAACAAACTCTCCATTCCGCAGAACGAAATCGGTAAAATAAGTAAGCGCGGATATTTGCTCTCTCAATATGCACGCTTTGTTCGCCCCGGTTTTGTGCGCATTGGAGCCACCGCCAAGCCTGAAGATCAGATTTTCGTTTCGGCCTTCAAGAATGCAGATAGTCTGGTGGTGGTCATTGTGAACCGCGATATTAGCAAAAAGGCTCACTCTTTAAGCTTTGATATTCCTGGCTTGGCTTCTTCCGTGGCTTTTACCCCATACACCACCACCGAAACCAAGAATGTGGAAAAGGGTGCCGACATTACCGCAGCCAACGGCAAGTTCAATATTTCCATTTCTGAAGAAGGTGTAACCACCTTGGTGGCTCCCAGTGCTTTTGGCCCTCCTGTGCCTCGTGAAATTTATGGTGGCACCGCTGCTGTAATTCCTGGTAAAGTTGAAGCCGAAAACTTTGACATCTCTGGCTCTGCCGATCGCTCCTACTATGACAGCGATGGAGAAAATAAGGGTGGTGAATACCGCAAGGATGAAGGCGTGGATATTGAAAAGGGTGGCACCAACTATGCCATTGGCTATACCACAGAAGGTGAATGGCTGGAATACACCGTTGATGTTGCGGCTGATGGTGACTATGATGTGTATGCAAACATTGCCAGCGGTTCTGAAACCTCTTCTTTCCAGCTTTTGTCTGGAACGACGGAGCTGACTCCTGTTTATAGCGTTCCAAAGACTGGTGAAGACTGGGCTACTTACAAGGAAGAAAAGGTTGGTACCATTAAACTGAAGGCTGGCAAGCAGATTATTCGCTTGGCCATTACCGGAAGCTATGTGAATATCGACTACCTGAATATTGTAAAGTCTGGTGAAGTTCCTGCAGCCCTCACCACCACCCAGTTAAACATCGCCTCGGCTCCAAAATCTTACAGTGTGTTTAACATTCTGGGTAAGCAGGTGGCTACCGTTCTTGCCAAGTCTGCTGGCGAAGCTGGCGTAAAATTGCGTGAGATGGCCCAAAAGAATGCTTCCTTTACTCAGGGTGTTTACTGGGTTCGCGGAAACAAAGAATCGCTCTCTGTTCAAATCACCAAATAGGCTTATAACCTAAACCATAATGCTCCGCCTGTAAGGGCGGAGTTTTTTGTGTTTTTGGGAGGATCCTTTAGGTTCTGTTTCCAAAAAGTATGAAAAATTAAGGGAATTCTGTAAATTTTTGTTGCTATTTTATGAAAATTTTATAGATTTAACATTATGGGTGGTGTTTCCAAAATAAGCGTATACTCCTACTTTGATTACCGCGAATACCTTCGCGATATGCTTAATTTTTTGATGAATCAAAGTAAGGGTTCTTCTCTTAGAGCTATTCAGGCAGAATTGGGTGTCAAAGGCTCCGCCTTTTTTACTCGTATTCTCGATGGCTCTCGCCCTCTGTCTTTAGAGAACGCCAAGGTGCTTGTTTCTTCGCTGCAAATGGAAGAAGCGGAAAGGGAATATTTTTTAACTTTAGTGAAGTTTGGAAACGAAAAAAATGTAGATAAACGCGAAATTTACTTGAAAAAACTGATAGGGGCGCGCTCCCAGAATGATTCTTACGCCCTTCAAGATTCCACCCTGGATTTTTTTTCAAAGTGGTACATCCCTGTAATTCGTGATCTGCTGCCCTTGTTGCCCGCTGGAGTTTCCAGCACAAAAATTGGCCGTATGCTAACGCCGCCCCTTAAAAGTGTTCAGGTTGAAAACGCCATTGAGTATTTGACTCAAAACAAGTTTGTGGCTCTAAAGGAAGACGGAACCTATGACATTGTGGATCCCATTATTTCAACGCCGCCTCGAGTTAAGTCTACTCTTTTACGCAAGTATCATAAAAAGAATCTGGAAATCAACAGCGAAGTTTACGATGAACTGACATCGGCCAATCGAAGCATATCTTCTGTTACTTGCAGCATGTCCAAGGAAGCTTTTGAAAAAATTCGTGTTGAAATAGCCCAGTTTAGAGACAAGGTTTTGGCCATAGCCCGTGAAGATAGCAACCCCGATAGGGTTTGCCACTTGGGTATTCAATTTTTGACAAGGGCCGTTGCCAAGGGGGAAAACAATGAAAAGTAAGTTGATTTTTTCTCCCCTGGTTTTGGGGTTATTCCTGTTTGCCTCCATTCCTATTGTTGGATGCAGTGAAAGTAAAACGGCCAACGGTACTGGAAGCAATGCCGGTGAAACGGAGCTGGCTACCATTCAGGTGGCATACGACAACAAGCCTCTGTCTGGAGGTGTTGCTCGGCTTTGGATTATGACCAACGATTCCCTGGAATTGGAAAAACAAGATTCCATTGGTGCAGACGGAAGCGTGGCTATTGACACTAAGGATTCCTCCGTTCACATGTTGGAAGCCAGCAAGCTGGTTGATGGTGAAAACGTTTCTGTAATGCAGTGGCTAGATTACAAGAAGGCTCTGCCCGAATCGGTAGTTGCCTCTAAAACGGAAGAGTTGAAGGGCCGTATTATTAGCGATGGTAAGGGTGTTGCCAATGCGGATATTCGCATTCTAGATGTTACGGTTACAACAGATGACGATGGGTATTTTACCTTTAAGGGTTTGCCTTCTGGCGTACACTATGGTTTTGTGAGAACCTCGGACAGCACAAAATCTTTCCAGCTCCAGACCGGTGCCGAAGTAAAAGCCAACACTGCCGATATTTCTGACGTGAACTTTACTTTGGTTGAAAATTTTGAAAAGTGGAACCGCCGCCAAACTATTCTTGGAAAAACATTTGGCAACGGCTCCTGGTTTATTTGCACCGATCAACTGGAAGGCGGCAATTCTACATCCAGTGGCGATTTGGGTACCAAGTCTATTATTGTGAGCGATAGCAGTGCCTACGACGGCAACAGTTTTCATGTTTCCTTTAAGATTGATGAGGAATTTGAAGGCGCCTATGGTACGGCAGGCTTTAATTTGGGTGACGACTACAATAACCACAGTTCCTTTGCATTGTTTGATTTGAGTGTTATTGACGCCTTTACCTTCTATGCCAAGGGTGAGGGTACCATTTATCTGCAGCTCACTGTGTTTGGAGACTTGCAGAATAAGCGTTTCCTTAGTGTGCCTATAGAATTGACTGAATCTTGGACAAAATACTCTGTAACCGCAGATGATTTTAGAAACAATAACGAAGACTTTTTAGAAAAGGATTTGCATGCGGTAAACTCCGTTAATTTTGTGGCGGCCAGGGGTGAAGTAGACCTGTATCTGGATAATATCCGTTTCGAAGGTATTTCTCCTGCAGTTTGGCCGAACTTGGGCTTTAATTACTAGAGGTGGCTTAGTGGGGGCCTTGAGTACCTGGCTGCAATTTTTTTATCTTTGCAGCTATGCCTAAACCAGCAAATTATTTTCCGGCTTTAGACGGCCTTAGACTTTTGGCATCCGTCAATATTGTGATGCTCCATTTGGCTTCTTCCAATGCCTTGCAGTACATGGGCGATTGCCGTTGGTTGATGCGAATTATTGATGCCCCGGCTTTTGCTGCCGGCATTTTCTTTGTGTTGGCGGGGTTTCTTTTTGCTAGCAAGTTTGTAGACCCCAACCGCCGCACCCCAGTGGTGTCTTTTATGTTTGGGCGCATTTCTAAACTTTACCGGCTCCATTTTATAACAACCCTTCTTATGTTTGTGGTGCTTGTCTTTAAGTTTAGTGGTTATAGCCATTTGCCGGGTTTTTCAGAAATAGGTGATTGCTTTTCGGCAGGCCTTGCCAAAATGGTGCATCCATGGCGCAGTTTGATAATGCATTTAACTTTAACCTGGTCCATTGTGCCGGATTTGGGAATGAAACTGAATGAGCCTTCTTGGTCTCTTACCAGTTTTTTTGTTTGTTATGCCATTACTCCAGCCTTTTCTAGTTGGCTTTTTCGCCGAAGTAACTTCACTTTGTGGGTGCTGTTTGGCGCCCTATTTGTGCCCGGTGCTATTTGGGCTGCTGTTTTTGGATTGAGTGGAAACTGGTGGTTTGATAGCTTTGAGGCCAAATATCGTTTTTTCCACATGTTCCCGTTAGCACGGGTGCCGGAGTACATGTTTGGTATGGTGATTTACCGATTGTACAGCGATGGCAAGTTTGATTTTCTAAAGAAGGGTTATGTAAGTGGAATTATGCAGGCGGTGCTGTTGGTGGGCCTTTATGTGAGCATGCTGTTTCTTAAGACACCTTATGTAGGGTGGAACTATTTTTGCCATCACTCCATTCCCATTCTTATTTATGGGCTTTTCCTTTTATGCCTAGCCACTGGCAAGGGCTTTATGTCTCGGTTCTTCTGTATTTCTATAGTGCGTCGCATTGGACGGGCCTCTTTTTACCCTTACCTGATTCATTTGCCGCTTATTTCCATTGCCTGGGGAATATGCAACTTGAACAGCCCCAGGAACACCCTGTTGTTTATGTTGTTTGTATACACCATTAGCACCCTCTATATGGAATTCAAGGTGTGGCGTAAAAAGAAACGGGTAGGCGGTCGGTAATCAGTAGTCGGTGAATGGTTCTCGGTAAACGGTGGCTGGTGGTTAGTTATTATACTTGAATGAGCATTCTTTTTTATTTTTCCTTGCCTTTTGTCAACTTTTATAAAAACCTTTTTTTGTATATTCTAAAGCGCGTTATTGATTTGAGGTAATGGTAAAATGGATATAGGTGCTTATCATTTTCAGAATCCCGAGGCTTTTTGGCTTTTGGTTTTTGTTCCTATATTGATTGCTGTTTATGTGTACCGTGGCATGCGTCGCAAGTCCACTATTAAGTTTCCGGCCTTGGCCATTGCCAAAAAGGCGGTTCCTAGCCGTCGTGTAAAGTTCCGCCACATTGTTCCAGCCCTTCGTTTGGCGGCTCTGTGCTGCTTTGTTATTGCCCTTGCTCGCCCCCAGAATGCCATGGAAGTGGAATATACCAACACCGATGGGGTAGACATTATGCTTTCGCTGGACGTTTCGGCCTCCATGGGCACCCTGGATATGCTTACACGCTCTGAGCAGGTAAAACTTGGGGTAATGAATGCCGAACGAATGCTTAAAAGTGGGGAATACTGGAAGTACAGCCGCATGAACTATGCCCAGCAAGTAATAGCTGACTTTATTACCAAACGCCACAGCGACCGTATTGGCCTCTCTGCCTTTGGAGCCCGTGCAGTTACCCAGTGCCCTCTCACCTTGGATTACGGTTCCCTTCAAGAAATTCTAGGGGCCTCCGACGAACTGGCCAGAGACTCTGTTATTGCCAGCCGTACCGCCATTGGGGATGGTTTAATGAATGCCCTGGCACGCTTGGAAAAATCGGAAGCCAAGTCCAGGGTGGTGGTGCTGCTAACCGATGGCAGGGATAACGCCAGCGTAGTTTCTCCAGTACACGCTGCCGATGTGGCTAAGGCTCTAGGTGTAAAAATCTATACAGTGGGGGTAGGTAAAAAACAGGGCAAAATTCTTTCTTTTCAGCAGAACCCTTGGACTGGTGAAATTTCTTGGGGTGAACGGGATATTACCCCCGAAGAAGGCATTGACGAAAATGTTCTCCAGACCGTGGCCCAGAAAACAGGGGGCAAGTTCTACCGCGCCGAAAACAAGGAACAGCTAGAACAGATTTACTCCGAAATTGATGAACTGGAAAAAACGGAAATAGAAACCATTGCCTACGCCCGCTATGCGGAGAAATTTTACCCATGGCTTTTGGTGGGCGCCCTTCTGATTCTTCTGGAATTGATTTTAGCCAACACCCGCTTTGTGCGGATTCCCTAGGGGTGGGCTTAGGTGGCTTTGTACCACTGGTTTGGCAAGTCGTTTATAAGTTGCCTTACTGTTTTTATGTTTTTTACCCCATACTCCGCGTAATTTATGCTGAATTCAATGGGGAAAACGGTGGGCTTGCGGTAGTTCTTGACACCGGATACCAACTGCTGGCAAAATGTTTCCACAGCAGCAAAGGAATCTCGCTCGATGACTATCATAAAGTGGTTTTTGTTGCTGTATGATAAAAAGACATCTTGGCCGGCACATTCCTGCTTAAGGTAGTTGGCCACGTTGCACAGATACACAACATGTTCCTCCTTAGTCTCTTTTTTTAGGGGGCCGTTAGCGGTAATGCAAAGTAAAAAAAGACGCTTGCCAAAATTGATATTTTGAATGTGCTCCATTAAGAAATTGTCTAGTGCCACACGGTTGCTTAATTTGGTTGTGCTGTCTATGGTAATATTTCTGTCTAAATAGGATAGGTACACATGGAGAACGCTAAGGGTGAACACCATGGGAACAAGTGGAAAATCGACGGGCATAAACACTTGTATGGCCACCGAGGCAATTGGAATGAAAATAATGATTCCGTAGTAATGCAGTTCAATGACCCTTGAAAGGGTTTGGGCTTTTCTCACATTGACAAAGGCGATAACAGCTGCAGAAAGAAGGTAAACTTGTGAAACGATGGCGGTGGAATACCACAGCATGGTGTTTCGGGGGTTGAGGATAAGGGTGCCCTCTAAGGTGTATTCCAATTGTTCCAATAGAGCAACGCTAATGATGATGATGATGGGAAGATAGACCATGTAACCTAGGGCTTTTATCTTGTAGTAGCTGGAGTATACTTTGTGGTAAACAAACATAAACCAGAAAAAGGCTAAAAACGGGAAGGAGCCTAGGTATAACACCTGTGAAAAGAACAGTAGGCCTGGAGAAACAAAATCTTCGTTTTGTGCATTGAGTAAAATTTGGAGGAGGGTGTAGGCAATGAGCATTACAACCATGGTCTGCACCAGCATACGCAATTTTACTTCGCTACCAAAGGGCTTTTGTAGCGACCTGCGCTGGAACAGAATCATCAGCATCATGATGATGCAGCAGATGCATATTGATATGGTTGCGGTTAGTGTCATTTTTCTACTTCCTGTATAATATATATAACATAATGCTAAGGATTTTGGCAAGTTTCTTTTAAGAAACTAATTAAAAGTGTGAATAAGTTGTGAATTATGGGAATTTTGCCGTTTTTTGAAGGATTTTGGATGGTTGTGTTTTGTATATTCTAGGGCAGGAGGCTTAAATGCGCTTTGCAGAACCGAATTTTTTGTGGTGCTTGTTCACTTTGCCGTTTTTTGTGCTGCTTTTTGTATATGCGTACCATCGTCGCAAAAAATTGGCAGCCCGCTTTGTCTCTATGAGTATGTTGCCTAAATTGGCAACCAGTTTGTCTCCATGGCGCCGTTTAACTAAAGTGCTTCTGTTGCTGTTGGCCATTGCCTTTTTGTTTGTGGCTTTGGCCCGACCCCAGTGGGGGCACAAGATGGAGCATATCGAAAGAAAGGGGTTAGACCTGGTGCTATTGCAGGATATTTCTCTTTCTATGTTGGCTGAAGATGTAAAACCCAATAGGTTGGTGCGTTCCCGCCATGAAATTTCTTCTTTTCTTGAATCCTTGGCCGGAGACCGTGTTGGGTTGGTTGCTTTTTCTGGTGAAGCTCAGGTGATGGTCCCCTTGACTTTGGATTACGGAACGGTGCAGATGATGCTTCGGGAGTTGAACCCTGGGTGGCTAATGCCAGGAACCAATTTGGAAAATGCTATTCGAAAGGGGATGCGGCTTTTTAAAAATTCTGGTGGCGCCAGCCAGTATTCCGTAATGATTTTGATGAGTGATGGCGAAGAGCTGGAAGCTGAAGCGGTGAATGCGGCAAAGGAAGCTGCAGAAATGGGTATTAAGATTTATACCATCGGCATTGGTTCCAGGGAAGGGGTTCCCATACCTGTAAAGAGCAGGAATGGGGATGTGGCTTACAAAAAAGATGCCCAAGGCAACATTGTGACCACCCGCCTTGAAGAGGGAACCTTGCAAGAAATTGCCAGCGTTACTGGAGCCTTGTACTTTTATGCAAGCCCTGGAGAATTTCAGTTGCAAAAGGTGTTGACGGAAATTGCTTCTCTGGAAAAGAAGGAACAGGCAACGGACAAGATGGAGAATTATCAGGACCGCTACCAAATTTTTTTGGGGCTTGCTGCCCTTTTGTTCTTGGCGGAAGCTCTGATTTCGGAACGTGGCCATCGACATAAACAACTTAACGGAAGGTTTAGTTAGGCTTCTTATTTATCAAACGAATTTGCGCAAACTATAGATTTTTTGTATGAAAACGAATTAATTAATGTTAATGTTCACCCATTTTCAGATGAGGCAGTATGTTCACATACGCAAGAACGAGGCGGATTTTAGTTCCTTTTCATTGCAAGACTTGTTGACGAGACTGTTTTAAAAATTTATATTTTCGGTTAAAGGAATGGGACACTATGGCTCTACCAATAAAAGCAATACCGACGTTATATGGCGAAGAAGCTCGCCGTTTTCGTTTGTTGGCTGATGATGCCGAAAAAAACTATGCAGAGCGCGGTCCCAAAAACCTTTCCAACGACCCGCGTTATTTGGCCATGAAAACCATCCTGGCAAAATCGGGTATGGTGTGAGAACCAAAAATTTTCTCCAGAATAATTGCATCCTATCACTGCTGACTGAACAGGTGCTGGGTGAGTCCTAACAATGAGTAAAGTATGAAAAGAATAGGAATTATTTTATTTATTGTTGTTGAGTTGTTTGCGAAAAACGCAGGAACCTCTTTTGGATGTTGCTCTGGTGAATGTGATTTGCTTAATTTCTGGGGAAATGCAAAAAATTATTCGCTAGACAGCATCTTGTTGAAAAACAAGTCAAATATTTTATTATGGAAATATATAGAACCAACAAATGTTAAAATACTAGGAGAAGGCTCTGACGTTATAGATATGCATCTTGTATCTTCAATAGGGGATTCGGTAATAGTTGAAATGTATTCAAATATTGGGGTTACCCGCGAAAAAAAAATATTAGCAAACGAGTTTGATTGCACTGAAATATATCGAGGATGTGGTTTTTCGCTCATTAAGGGTGGTAGACAGTCTATTCGTGCATTAAAAAATGATAAAGAAATTATCTACGAGTTGTACGAAGATGGAAAAAAACTAGCAGTTTTAAAAGCTGGCTGGAAATTGGAAAATGAAAAACTATCAGACAAATCAAACAATTTTATTGTTGAAAAAGGAACTGGAAACAGTAGAACATTTTTTTTTGACGGGAAAAAAGTAGAATCAGTAGACATGAATACAAATTATAACAAATATCCTAATTTCTTTAGATTGTTTTATTTGTCAGACAATAAGCAATCTAAGAAGGTCGCTGATTTTGTTCTTGACAATATAAATATTGAAAAAGATAGTCTGAATTCTGGTAACTGTTTCAATAATTTCTAATTTTTTAGAAACTAAACCGAATTTTTGTGTCTAACACCCCAGCTTCCTACATCCCCATAAGCAACATCCTTCCTCTTTTCAGATCCATGCATTGCTGGTTCTGAAGGGGGGAGTTGGGCGTGGGTCTCAGAATCTACAATGTAAATTCCATCAACACATTTACCAGGGTGCTTCGTGAGCAACAAGGGACTTGTATTAACAAGTCCTGGTTGCGGGAGTAAGTGTATTTGCGCTTGATTATCTGAGTATTGGCACGAACGGTCTTGTTCGAGCATCCTTTTTGTTTTGGCCGTGTTGACATCGTTTTTGAAATGTTGTATCTTGTTTGCTATGGCTGTTGAATGTATTTCTCAAGATTTGGACTATCGCAAGACTCATCTTGCGGTTGCTGCTATTGAAAATGCTGCACTTAAACTTGGCGTGAGTTCTTCGGAATTGTATACTCGCTTGCAGAAATACGGAATCGTGGAAAACGGTTTGCTTGCTTTTTACGACGAACTCCATACGCAAAGTCTTGACTGGGTCACGGACTTTATTATTGAGGCCCTGCAGAACAGGGAGGCCAAGTAAGTATGATTCTGTTCCATGGGTCCGATAAAGTCATTGAAAAACCAATTGTAAATCTCGGTCGCAACAAGGTGGATTTTGGCCAGGGATTCTATCTCACAAATTTGCAAGATCAGGCTGCCAAGTGGGCGAAGATTATTGCCTTTAAAAATAGTGCGGACAAAGCATTTGTTAGCGTGTTTGATTTTGACAACGGCACTTTGGCTACCTTGGGTTTTCGTTACAAAAAGTTCCAAGCCTACGACATGGAATGGCTGGATTATGTAATAGACTGCCGTAATGGCGGGAATCAACAAAATCAGTATGATGTTGTGGAAGGCGGCGTTGCCAACGACAATGTTATCGATACAGTCGAAAACTACGAGAACGGCATAATAACGGCAGAACAAGCTCTTGGTCAACTGCAGTACAAAAAAGTCAACCATCAGATTTGCATCCGTTCTCAGAAAGTGATTGACGAGTTGTTGCGATTTGTTCGATGGGAGGAAGTTTAGTTATGCAGAATGGAGTTCTATGGCGCAAGGAAGCAAGACTCGTAAAAAAACTGGCCGAGGAGAAGAAAATCAATAGCATATCGGCGTTGTCTCTTTTCTTTGCATCAAAAACGCATAAACAGCTTCTGCAACCCGAAACAGGTTTGCAGCTCATGAGTGATGACTACATCCTCGAAGACTTGCTCAACGAAATTGGGTAGCGAATTGGTAACCGAGACGCTGTATTACGAGGACTGCGGCAGCGCAGGTTGCACCCCGCAATACAACGGAAACATCAGTCGCATGGCCCACGAGATGGCTGTGAACGGCGGTTCCAGCCGCGCCAGCAACTACACCTACGACTTCATGAACCGCCTCACGAAAGTCGATGACAAGAGTCAGGACGCCTTCGACGAGATGTTTGAATACGATGAACAGGGACGCATCACGGCGCAGCGACGCGGCGGCAATGCAAACAACACTTCCGGCGGCGAATATGCGTATTATTCGGGAACGAACAGGCTCGAGAAAGTCACGGGCGGCGTTGGCGGCACTGCCGACAGGCGCAACATGGCCGAGAACGGGAACGACCTCTACGATTCCGAGGGCAATCTCATCGAGGACAAATCCAAACAGTTGAAAATTTCCTATGATTGGAGAGGTATGCCTTTGGAATTTGTACATGACGTGAGCAAT
>JABUUT010000009.1:6384-7883 GCA_021443045.1 Fibrobacteraceae bacterium | reverse complement strand
TGGTACCTGAAGAACCACCTCGGTTCTACGATGCTCGTCTACGGCTCGCTGGCCTACGCGGACGGAGCATCCGGATACACCAGCGGTGTGAAGGCCGCATACGACTATAGGGCCTTCGGCGAGCGAGTTGATTTAGTCGAGCCTCCGAATAAAGTCACCGAGACATTTACCGGTAAAGAATTGGATGACGAAACTCAGTTGAGCAACCATGGCGCACGACTGCTAGATCCTATGCTTGGATTATGGATATCTGTTGACCCAAAGAAATTCTTCCCAAGTCCTTATCTGTATATGGGTAATGGATATAATCCAATTAGGTTTAGTGATTTAAACGGTCAAGCTCCAGGGGATCCGTTTAATTCTGCAGAAGAAGCTGCTCAGGATTTTGCAAGATTATACAATGGTCTATCTATAAGAACAAATAAAGAATTTGCAACTATTATTTATAAAAAAGATGGTAATTTTTCTTATACCCAGCCAAATGTTGGTGACCAAAGTTCCGTTAGTGTAAATCCTGGCGTAAATCAAGCTATAAGATTAAATGCACAAATCGTTACATCGGCACACACACATTCCAGCTTTGATTCTGAAATTGGATATGGCAACATAATACCATCTGTGGATGATTTTATTTCGGAATTTACGCAGTTTGAAAACTCTGAATATGGGATAACTACAAAAGGATACACAGCAAGAAAAGAAGACCCTTACGCCCCTGCTTTTGTTGTCACACCAGCGGGATCTTTGCTTGAATACGGAATAGAAGGAACCTATCAAATTCCAACAATCGGTATACAAAGAGATCCACAAACACCTAGCCCTTACTGGTCTCCAGAATCTATCGGAATGCCGGAAGAAATGTATAATTACACCGCACCATAAAAGGGAATTTTATGAAAAAAATAATATTATTTTTTTTGATTCTTGCGGAATCATCCTTTTCTCAATTACTAGAAACAAGTGAAAGAACTAGTTCCTCAGCCTCAAATGCCTCCTTTTATATGGTTGAAAACGAGGTTGTAAAAAAAACTGGAAAAAAACTATTTGAAATTTTAGCCGACATTAAAAATAATCCAAAGCAAAATTTTCCCTCCACTTTGCAAGGTGATGAATTTCTGGCAATTCAGTCAGCAGTCTTTGATTATATGAAACTAAACAGTTCAACAAGAAATTTAAATTTGAATAGTTTACAGTTCTTTCATGTAAAAGATTCCGTGCTTTATCTTCGCATTGCTAAAAAAAATAATTTGGGCAACGCTGTTAAAGGTGGAAGTGCCGAATATCTAATTGATATGACAAATAAAAATATTATGGAACGTAGAATTTCAAAATAAAAAGGAATTTTTGAAAGACTATTCGAAATCATTGAATCGCACCCCGCAATACAACGGGAACATCAGTCGCATGGTCAATAGCCTAGCCCACAGTGTGAACGGTGCTTCCAACCAGCGTGATGTTTACTATACTTACGACATGATGAACCGCCTGGAAAGAGTTGA
>JABUUT010000009.1:4174-5669 GCA_021443045.1 Fibrobacteraceae bacterium | reverse complement strand
GGATTTGTTTATGAATTCTACCTCAAGAACCACCTGGGCTCCACCATGATGGTGGCGCAAGTCAACAGCAGCAACGCAAACGCCCCTGCAAAAATCGCCGCAGCCTACGACTACAGGGCTTTCGGGGAAAGAGTTGATTTAATTGAACCTGCAAATAAAATTACCGAGACATTTACCGGGAAAGAATTGGATGATGAAACCCAACTAAGCAACCATGGTGCCCGCTTGCTAGATCCTATGCTTGGTTTGTGGATATCCGTCGATCCAAAGAGATTCTTCCCGAGTCCCTATCTTTATATGGGTAATGGATATAATCCTATTGTGAGCGTGGATCTTTCTGGTGAACAACCGGGCGATGTATATTTATTTTATCCTGATCAAACAAAAATTAGTATGTCAATAGGTGCCATAAATCCAAATCCAGGATTTGCTCATGCTGCTATAGAAACTAAGTCGGGTATGTTGTTTTCTGCTACTGGAGATGGCGTTGGTTCTTTGCCCATGGAGGAGGTGCTGAAGGGACGTGTTGGCATTATTATGAGACCCAAAGCTGAACTTGATTTAGATGCAATGCAAGACTACATTGACAATGCCGAGGGAGGAACATATTTGCTTGATGGAGTTTGTTCAAGTAATGTCGTGGGAGCTCTTAAAGCTGGAGGCCTTGATTTGCAGGAAAAACCGTCCTTGACTGATTGGCTGACTTCTCCAATAGAATCTCTTGAACGTTGGACTCCGCATCCGTCCAATTTAAGTCAAAATCCTCAACTTGAACAGGTAGGAACTTTTGACAATGAGTAAAAAAAGTTATTTTAGATTTTCCAAATTTTTTTTCATATTTGTTGTTTTGTATCATGCGCTATGGTTTTTGTATGGGTATTGTGAAAAAAAGTTTCATTGGAGTAACGGAACAGAATCTCTTTTATTTCTCTATTATATGTCTCTTGCGCCCTTGAGTGTTTTTCCATGTCTTATAAAAAATGCTTTCATTTCAAGAATTATTTATTCAATCATTGCTACAACATTTATTGGATTGTTGGTTGATTTAACATCTATTGTTTTTCGCAAAAGAAAGAAAAGATGATAAAAATTTAGTTTGAAGTGGTTTGGAAGCGATTTCTTTTCCAATCCTTGTACGAATTTTGGGGCTCCAGTAAAAGGGAACCGCTTAACGCTGCTCTAGGGCTAAAGGCAGGCTCCAGGGTGACAGCTGGTCGGAGCGTTTGGACTGTGCAATGCAAGGCTGGGAATTGGGTGGGGTCCGGAGATCCCGGGTCTGTGCCCGGGATGACATGTGTGGGGGGGGGTGACGACTGCGTTTGCATCGTCTAGGACATATATTCCCTTCAACACATTTACTGGAGAACTCTTGCAGCATCCTTTTTGTTATTATATTTAGTATTATGAAGCGCTACCCGATTGGAATCCAGACTTTTGAAAATATCCGCGAAGGTGACTACCTTTACGTGGACAAGACAAACTATGTGTACCAGTT
>JABUUT010000009.1:2448-3814 GCA_021443045.1 Fibrobacteraceae bacterium | reverse complement strand
GAAAACTTCACCGGAAAAGAGAAAGACGACGAAACCGACCTGAACTACTTCGGCGCAAGGTATCTGGACCCCATGCTTGGTTTGTGGATAAGCGTGGATGCCAAAAGACAGTTCAGCAGTCCGTATTTGTACATGGGTAATGGATTTAATCCGATAACAGGATTTGATCCAGATGGAAACCGTGCTTATGTGGAAATTGATGGAACTACAGTCAATATAACTATTCCTGTTATTTTTACCTATGAAAATAAGCCATGTCCATTAAATATTCAAAAGGACGTTATGGCGGCGATGGAAAAGGGCCTCTCTGGAAAATTTGGCGAATATGATGTGAAGACGACGGTTGTTAGAGGCGCGTATAAGGGGATGATGGCCAATGAAATTACTATCCAATCGGGAAACGGACGGGCTTTTGCCAATAGAATTAATGGTACAGCAACTCTGTTTGAAGGTGTGGGAAAAGAGAGCTTTAAATATACTAGTGCTCATGAAGGAGGACATTTAGTTGGTTTAGACGATAAATATGTTGGAAAAAATATTCCTTTTAAGGGCTATGAAGATAATTTAATGGGCAAACATGGAGAATGGGATTTAAAACCAAGTCAAGTTGAAGAAATTTTTAATCATCCAGAAAATGAAATTCATGAAGCGGAATAATGATATGTTTTTGCTATTGCTAATCTTTTTCTTTTTGACTGGATGTCAATCTGAAGAAATTTATGCAGTTCGTGGATGTGGATTTTCTCTGTCAATCCCCAAGTCATATCACTTGAAAATAAATGATACAAACATGGATGCTTTAGGATATGTTGTGTACGATGAAAACCAACAAACTAAATTTACAATTGGGGCTTTAAATGCTCCAACAACGTTAAACTACTTTGATTTGGAAGAGAATCCATTAACAAAGGAATTTAAACTTAAAGGAAAGTTTTTTGATAAATACAATGAAATGGGGCTAGGAGATAATATTGTCACTTTGATTTATGGGTCAAATGTTAATGAATTTCCCCTTTACATCCGGGTTATGTATTCTACAGACGTAGTTGATTCTAACGAAATTGAAAAAATACTTGCTACGCTTTCTGTTGAAAAAGAACTCTCGTCTTCTGAATATTGCCGATGAAATCAATAGAATTCACCATGGAGAATAGCACGAACGACACGCTGCAACTTACGCGGGATTGCGGCGGCCTGGGCACGATGCTGCGGATGGCATACGACGGATCCGGCAGACGCATCTCCAAGGCCCGCCTGTGCAATATTGGCGACGACAACTGGGAAACTGCGCTGGTGACCCATTACAACGGCATCGGGACGGAGGTCCGAGAAAACTTCCACAACGGCTCACTGAACAACACGAAGG
>JABUUT010000009.1:0-2158 GCA_021443045.1 Fibrobacteraceae bacterium | reverse complement strand
AAGGACGACGAAACCGACCTGAACTACTTCGGCGCAAGATACCTGGACCCCATGCTTGGAATGTGGATAAGCGTGGATGCCAAGAGACAGTTCAGTAGCCCTTATCTATATGCTGGGAATGGGGTGAATCCGGTGAATGGCGTTGATAGAGATGGAAATGTTCTGATCATGGATGATTATACCCGCCGAAAGTATGTCTCGTGGATGAATTCGAATGTCGGAGGTGATTTAGCGCGTGCCGAAAGAATCTCTCGATTTAACGCTTTAGAAGAGTCAAGTCAAGTTTATAAAGTTGAACTGAGAAATGGCTATAATGATCAGGATTTCGCACCCAATCAAAAAGGTGTATATGATCCTGAAACACAGACTGCAGTGATTAACGGCTCGATGGAAAACTTTTTCCATGAGGTTCTAGGTCATATGTTTCAGGATGAAGCTGCATTTAGAGAAACCGGAAGTCCAATAGCAGAAACAAATGCTTTTGATCCTGAAAATGGAGGAAGAAATCGTTTTATTCGATATGAGTTGGATGCACGAATGATTGGAAATAGCCAAACTCCTGCCAATGCAGAAAGAATTGCAGAGGAATACGGTGCGGATTATGATTTGCAGTGCGGGATCGAGGTTAAGTAATGAATGTGAAGATTCTTTTTATAGGCTTATTAACTTTACTTTCTGCATCATTTGGAATTTGCAATGAATTTTCGTTTGAATATGATAAAATTAGTTTTTCATTATGTTCTAAAAAGTCCCTAGAAATAATCGAAGCAGAGAATATGAAGTTTTTTTGTTTCAGCAATAAAATATATGTTGTTGGGACTCTTGATAATCTAAAGACCTTTTTTCAAAAAAGTGGGTTCAAGCTTGATAAAGGTAATATCAGCGACACTCGTTCTTCCTGTGTATATATTCAGAAGAAAATGATAGCAACCAACTTTGACTATATCGAGGATTTAAATTTCTCGGATGTTCCTGGAATTAAAAAAAATATTCCCAACGAAGTTTTGTACAATGAAAAGGAAATTGTGTTCACCATTTATAAGAGTGGTGAAGAAAATGGTATAAAAAAGGGATCCAGGAAGAAAATACGATTTAAATAGAAAAATTGGAAAAGAAACTGAAGTGGTCGAGTTGCATCAACTTTACTCCCGGTGAAGCGCTCATTTAGGCCGATTTTCTATGAGTGATGAATTCATATTATGCATGAATTTCTGGGGAATCGATGTTTAGTTCATGAAATTACAAAATCCTGTTTGCTTTTAATGCATAAAAATCTATATTGCTTGGTATGAACAAATCTACGGCATACCTGTCAAATTACAAGGAGTGCATTTCCTTTGCCTTCGGCGGACGCACAATCCGCTTTAAGGGTGCGTACAGTTTAATGAAGTTTGACAAGGTCAAGGAATGGGACAATGGGTATCTTGTTGTAGATGCCTATTATTCTCACAGCAAGGAGCCTGTAGAGGATTACATCGACCTGATCCCGATTTTGAACGACCTCTATATTAGTCCAGGTGATTTTTTGAAATCAATCAAGAATGTGGAGATTCGCAATGTCTGAAGAACAGTTGCAGGAAATTGCGGACAAGGCTGATATGATAATCGCCAATTACGCCTTTACAAAATGCGACAAGGGCATCCGTATTTTGCTGTTGAGCAATCCCGACCAAGCCTGTGTTCTCAATGATGATGGCGAGATGATTGAATCTGCCATGGATGATTCCCATGTGGCTCTTGTTCAAGCCTACTATTTGAAGAACAAGGAACTTATGGGAAACATATAATGCCAAAGTACTTTCCTTTCAAAATAGCCGGATACTATTTGTACTTTACCATGGCCTGCATCGTTGAATGTATCCATGCCCATGCAAGCGATAGCAAACTTACAGAGGCTGGATCCGCAAAACTGTTTATCAAGCCGAATGGCGATACCATTGTTCAAAATCAGGGATGTGTTTCCGACAAGAATCTAGCGACCATTCAAAAGTACATCAAGAACAATTACATGACTATGTTCGAAATGTGGTCAAGATATTCGGAACATGGGTTTTATGGCGAAAACCAGTAATACTTCGTATATGGAATAAGCACAAACGAAGGTATGCCGACAGAATTCATCATAGAGAACACTCCGAAAAATGCGCCACATACTACG
>JABUUT010000099.1 GCA_021443045.1 Fibrobacteraceae bacterium | reverse complement strand
TAAAAGGCTCGATTTTATAAAAACATGGCCATGTAATGGGGGATAGAAATCTTGTTTTCCACCACACCGAGATTTCCGTTAATCAATTTGTATGCGACAGGCGGCTTGTATTTTTTCATGAAAGAATTGAGCGAAACGGTGGAACCTTGATTTGACTTAACCTCCACCGGCACTGCGGAGGCATCCTTGTCAAAAACAAATTCAATTTCCTGCGAGTTCCCTTGTACCTTGTAATAATTTACATGTCTACCTTTTTTCAAGAACATTTCAAAAATCGCATTTTCGTAGATTCCACCTTTCGCGTGGCCTTTCAGCGAGTCTTTTAAAAGGGATGCCTGCAATTCAAAACCGTACATCGCCGTTAAAAGCCCAGTATCTGTGATATATATTTTAAACTCGTTTTCAATTTCGTAGGCCTTGAGCGGAAACTCCGCAAGGGACACGTTTTTTACTTTCCGCACAAATCCTGCGTCACAAAGCCAGTCTAGGCTGCCGGTATATTTTCGCGCAGAACCCGAGGCAGAAACCGCCTTGTACTGAAATTTTTTGTATTCCGCTGCAAGCTGGCGTGGAATAGAATTGTAGCAGTCGTTAATTTTCTGCTTTTCTGGAACGGATGCGTATTTCGCGATATCGTCATGATAACTTGCAAGAATTTTTTTTTGAACTTCGTGTGCAGTCTGATAACTGCTCGATTCCAGATAGGCGTTCACCGCCTCGGGCATTCCCCCTACAACCATGTATTCCTTAAAAAGATGCAGGTACTTTTGGTTGATTACTTCGGGCACTTTTTCACGCTTTTCAAAATAGGACTTCAATATCAAAACGGCCTCTTCGGAATATCCGTTAGCCCACAAAAATTCTTCAAAGTCCAGCGAGTACATTTCAACAATTTTTTCGTAGCCCACCGGGATGGAAGCAATTTGTTTGTAATGGAGCCCCAAAAGCGAACCCGACGCCACCACATCGTAGCGATTATCAATGGCCAGAAATTTCAGTGCGGTTCTTGCATTGGGGCATTCCTGAATTTCATCCAGAAAAATCAAGGTTTTGCCAGGAATAAAGTCCACTCCAGAAATGTTTGCCGAGATTCTTTTATAAATCTCGGAAGCCTCAAGAGATCCATCAAAAATAGTCTTCAGCTCTGGATGAAGGAAAAAATTGATTTCAATAAAACTGTCATACTCTTCACGGCCGAATTTTTCGACAACATAAGTTTTACCCACTTGCCGAGGGCCATAAACCATGAGGCACTCGCTTTTCTTGGTTCTACGCCATTTCTTTAAAAAATCTGAAAATTTCCGTCGCAACATACTAACAATATAGCTTGATTTTTAAAAAATTGCAAGTATTTTGACTATTTGTATTATAAAATATGCAATTTTTTAGACTATTTTAGATTTAAAAATTGCAACTTTTTAGAGTCTTTTGATTATGCGGTTACACTTGTCATGGAACGTCGCCAGCCCCTGTCACCCTGGAGCAGTCCATTAACGCAATTCCACAATTGAAAAAAGCTTCAAAATCAGCCTATTTTCAAAAATTACTAACCATCTGTAAAAAAAAAGTTACATTCTCCTACAAAAATACAAAGGAGATTGTATGAATCTGAAATTTTCAATTCTTGTATGCATTTGCACCCTGTCGCTTGCTTTTGCAGCAACGGACATATCTAATATTCATCCGGGGCTAAAAAGCGCGATTGATGGCGGAAATCTAAAATTAGCGGAAAATCTGATTAACAAAGTTGGGGTTCGAGATTTGTATTGCCCTGCATCACTGTCTCCGAAAGATGCGGAGAAACTGTACGCCGAACAGATTCAGTCTAGAAACAACACCTTGTTAAAATGCGTTAGCGAAAACGGCAGAGCATGGTGCTCTCCCGACTTTATCAAAGCGTATGTGGAAAAATCATGTAAGGGAACTTCGAAACAAGATAGTCTTATTTGCGCTTCGTGGATGAAAGAAACTGGTCCAGACCAGTGGGCCAAGTTTGAGGACGACATTTGCTCCTCGGTTTCAAAAATAGAACTGTGCAAACAGTATATGGACAAGGTCCCCCAAAACCAATTGTACCAACATTTAAAGAAGCTGGGAACAAAACTTCTAGTAATTGAACGCAACGTTGAAAAGGAAGTGGAAGTTCAGGAGAAATTATCATACAAAGAATGTATGAATGCTTGGAATGATAAATATCCAAAACAAAAGGCTGCTATTCAAAGTAAGAGTCCCTATGCGGGAACATTTGAATTCATCTTTGGTTTTTGCACTTTTAGAGGTGGTCGTGACGATAAAAAAATGTGCCTAGATAAGCTGGAAGAAGCTGGTAGGCTATGGAAGAAGGAATGTAAATCCGGTCTAACCCGTTCCGTTAAAAAGAAAGTTGTAGAGAAGGAGAAGGTGCGTCCTTTCGAAAATGACATGAATCGCCTTGAAAGTTATCTGAAGAATGATGTTTCATGGACGGAACTTGGCGAATCCTGGTTGGAGCAAGTGCGTTTTCTTCAAAAGCAGGGCTCATTCACCAAAGAAGAAGATTTCGTTTCAGATGTTAAAAGAGATTATGCATCTCAAGGCGATTTAAAAATTCCTTGGTTGTTGAAACTTTGCAAAATTTATCCGAAAATAGATAAAAGCGTTGAAAAGTCTTTTGGCTTTGAAATTTTTTCCTGTGACGACTTGATAAAAAACAAGAACCCAATGATAAGTTGTAATGACGAATCTGACACAACAAAGCCTTTTGCACTGACTCTTAGTGGCAATAAGTCGGATACCTTGCTCTGCGATTTTAATGCCTGGCGTTATAAAAGAAGTGAAGAAGATTCCTTAGGAATGTGTACAAGAAAGACGCTAGGTTCTGTAGCCACCAATAATTTGGTTTGCGACACGGTATGGAAAGAAAAAAATATTGCAAACTACACTTGCGAAGAGGGTAAGACGGTTACACCAAAGTATAGTGGTGAAGAATCTTATGAATGTGAAAAAACTCCCAAGGGTTGGGTCCTAAAAAAGAACGGAAATAGAGGAATCTATATGGATTTGGAAAAAGGTATATCCTCTAAAATATTTACAGATAACCGAGACGGAAAGTTTTATCGAACCATTAAAATTGGGACACAAGAATGGATGGCTGAAAACTTGAACTATGAAGCAACTGATAGTTATTGTTACAAGGATGATGCAGACTTCTGCACCAAATATGGTCGTCTGTACACCTGGTCTGCAGCCATGGACAGTGCAGCTCAATTCTCTGAAGCAGGCAAGGGCTGCGGTGATGATAATACTTGTTCACCCAGCAGCACTGTCCGAGGCGTTTGCCCCGAGGGTTGGCACCTGCCAAATAACACTGAATGGGACGCCCTATGGACTTATGTGGGCGGAACCGAGTCCGCAGGAAAAAAACTAAAATCCACCAGCGGCTGGTACAACCGTGGCAATGGAACGGATTCCTACGGCTTTGCTGTTTTGCCTGCGGGCAGACGCAACCGTGGTGGTAGTTTCAACGATGCAGACTACAGCACCGGTTTCTGGAGTTCTTCCGAGGACCTCAGCTACAGCTCGTACAGTTGGATATTCAGGTACGACTATAGCACTGTGGGCCGTTACACCGACCCCAAGATTCTCGGGTTCTCTGTCCGCTGTTTAAAGGACTAACTAACCAAAAACTAAAAAGGAAAACAACATGGCTAGAATGCAATCCAAACAACAATCTCCTAAAAAATACATCATAGACGCAATCCCAACAAAAATCGAGGGTAACAAACTTTACATTAAGGGGACCGCTCAGTATCTGTTTACTGAACGTTCTCAAAATAACGAATCAAAGGAATGGAACCTCCTTTTAAATGAGGAACACAAAAATCCACCTTATCTTGTTGAAGGCCAAGTCATTATCACCATCGAAAAAAATGTGGAAGTCCTTTACCAAACCACTCTCGCCCAAAGTTTCTTCAGCAAAAAGCCCCTACACTTCGTCCTTGAAGAAATTGAAAAGAACGACAATACAACTAAAGGAAAAGGAACTGATACAAAACTTTTCAAATTCGTCTCCCTTTCCCTTCCCTCACAGGACTAACGAATGTATTGGCCAGATACTGTCGTATTTTGGGGTGCAGGTGCTACGGCATCATTGAACTTCCCTACAACTGATTCGCTGGGGAGCGGCATCGGCAAAATGATTCTTTGCAATAATAATGTGCAAAAATTGATTGATGCCATGGAAAGCAGTTCTTTTTGCCAAGTAATCGCCCATGAACTGGCCGATTTTCTTTCCGTGCTCTACGCCAAAGATCTAGGCGATGTATCGGATTGTGCTATGGAATGCGGCAAGAGAATTTTTCCTTCTCTCGACAGTCAAAGTTTGCGGTCTCACATCATAAACCTGCGCTTTCATTACGACTGGTACGCCCTAACGATGGTTGGTCATAAGATTTGTCAAGAAAGTTTAAAAACAAGCCAAAAGTGCGATGTAAACGACTTGTACAACGCTATCGATGACGGCCTTTCCCATTGCTCCGGAATTGTGGTTCAAGACGGTGACGATGTTATAATTTTAGAAGGTTCCCGCTTGAAAAATGCTCGAACACTCCTTGATGCCATTCAGATGTGGAGAATTTCTTCGGCATACCAATCCATACTAGAAAATGACCCCAAAAAGCTAAATTCCTACATCAAGCTTGCCGAAGATTTGGCAACACTCATGCAAGAAGAGGGCGTTCACCAAGAATCTAAAAATGTTTGCAGCCGTGACTTCTACCTTTTCAGTTACGCAGTCATCTCACTGAATTACGACCCCTTGTTGATTTGGCTTTTATTCAACGCCCACAAGAAATTTAACGACGACAATCCGCCCTGCGTCACCAAAACAAACCGCAGTCTAAAACTCTTTCACGATTTTTCCCTCCTCTTCGGCATTCGAGAAATTTATTCCCAGCCAGGTCAATGCACAGACTCCAACAAAATATGGTATCCAGCCAACGAAGGTGCCGTTCAAAGAATCAACGGTTACGAAAACCTCGACCGCATCATGCGCATCGGTAAATTTTATTACCCCCACGGAAACCTCGGCTTTAGGCGTTGCCCCAATTGCAGCAAACTGAATATCAAACTGGGCGACCAATGGGAAAACCACAGCAAAAGTTTGTTCTACAATTATCCCTTTGCATCTCGATTCAACAGCGAATTGAGAACTCCAAAAGAAAAGGAAGCCTTTGAAAAAGGTTTCTACGATGCCATCGAATGCCCTTTTTGCGGAACACTGACCTACGGCTACAACGGGGCCTTCGTCACCCAAAGCAGTTTCAAAAAAGAACCGCCATCATTCCTTCGAGAAATGGAAGACGACTTGAAAGTGACCTTCGCCAAGGCAAAACACATTGTTCTTATGGGCTATTCCCTGCCTAAAGACGATGCCCTATGGCGCACCTATTTTCTTTCAAAGAAAGGAAAGGGGGATGTATTTTGTAGTGTAGTGGTCGGGTATAAGGGAGAAAAACGTTGGATAAACTTTGGTTGCGTAGATAGCTGGTTATCGAAATGCAAGGAAAAAGACGAATCTTCACGAGAACTGGACGCATCTGGCATCACCGCTGTGGAAACCGCCATGGAAATTTTTGGCAAAGAAAACGTCCGCATTTATGCAGGAGGAATCCCGCAGGTATTCCATAATGGGATAGATGATGTAAGAGCACTTCTTTACCCGGGTCATATTTTTAAATAAAGTTTTCCGCACACCACCCCATTATTCTCAGCAAAACTCATCAAAAGGCTTGCCCAAAAATCAGTTATTACCTATATTCTTTGATAGAGGTGCGTATGCCAGTCGCAGAAACATTAAATCCGGTGCAATTACATTTGCTTGATATGTTCAAGTTTTGCAAATCCGACCTTGAGTTGCACGAACTCAAGGATGTCCTTTGTGCATATTATGCCGACAAGGTACAGAAAGAAGCAGACAAACTTTGGGACGAAGGTTCTCTCAATGCCGAGGCAATTGAAGAAATCGGCAAGCAACACTGGCGCACCCCATACCAACCCAAATAATGCGCCGCATTTGTCTTGACACAAACTGTCTTCTGATGACGCTTCCTTCTCGCAGTGTCTACCATAAAGTGTGGACCGATTTTTTAGAAGGCAAGCTGGAAATTTGCGTTTCGAACGATATACTCCTTGAATACGAAGAAATCTTGTCAACCCACGCCTCTCCCTATATAGCTCACATTGTCATTGAAACATTGACAAATCATGACAATTTGATAAAAGTGGAACCGAACTGGCATTTTGAACTGATAAAAATAGATCCCGATGACAATAAATTTGTTGATTGTGCAATCTGCGGACAAGCCGAGTATATCGTTTCAAATGACAATCATTTTAAGGTGCTCAATGAAATTGATTTCCCCGTAGTTTCATTGCGAACATTACAGGAATTCGTTAAAGAAATTTAGTTTTGCTTTGCATTTCACAAATCCACCCATGTGCTGAACGAGCTCTAAATCATCTTAGGCTTACATTTTATTCTGGGTGCTCATATTCCACTAAAACAGTGCATCGTATATTACAGCCTTTCTGTTGCCATCAGGTGATTTTATTTCTGTAACATTCCTTATATCAACGTCGCCGGGAATGCAGAATACATAAATGAACAGCAACGAAAATACAATGCCGATAGAAGCAAAGACAAATAGAAAAAGGTGGTACTAATGTACGAAATTCAGGCGTAAATTTCAATCCCAACTTTAAAATTACGCCTACAAAACCATTTCTGTATAACTCATAACCGCGTTTCAAGAAGGTCAAACTTCCAACAAAAATGCCATGTAATACGGAAGCGACAGTTTTTC
>JABUUT010000098.1 GCA_021443045.1 Fibrobacteraceae bacterium | reverse complement strand
GCCCTGAAGGATCCACAGAATATCCACACAAGTACCAACCACTGACAACCGATAACTGACAACCGACAACCGACAACCAGCCTAAATTTGGCCTATAAGGGCAAAGGGTTCTGCATCGGTTATGGTCACTTGAATTTTTTTCCCGGGCTTTAGGTCGGTGGCTATAGCCACGGGCCTAAAGGCGAAGTTTCTCCCTATGGAGGTTCCTTCCCGATAGCCTGATTTTTCCATAACTACGGAGCCTTTCCAGCCAATCCATTGGCGGTTGTTTTCTAGGGCAATCTTTTGAAATTCTTCGGAGAGTCTTGCTGAACGAATGTGCTTTAGGCTATCGGGAACTTCTTGTGAAGTTCCGGCAAACCGGGCCGCAGGAGTTTGGGGGCGAGATACAAAACGGGTAATGTTACAAACAGTGGGCCGGGTTTGCCGGAGAATATTCAAAGTTTGCTCAAAGTCTTTGTCTGTTTCTCCCGGAAAACCTACAATCAAATCGGTGCTTAGGGTGAACCGGCTAAAACGTTTATAAATTTCTCCGGCCAGGTCTGCGTAATCTTGCACCGTGTGGCGGCGGTTCATTAGCTGAAGAACTTTTTCGCTACCGCTTTGCACCGGCAAATGCATAAATTTGTACACCCGCTCATCTTGAAAACATTCCAGCAATTGGTCTTTATATTGTAGCACGTGCCTGGGGTTACCCATGCCTAGACGAATTTTGTAGTCTCCCGGTACATGCACCAGAATATTCTGCACCAGTTGGGCAAGGTTGGTGCCGGTGTCAAAGCCGTAGCAACCACAGTCCTGGCCGGTAAGCTGAATTTCTTTGCAGCCGTCTAGAACCAGCCTTTTAACCTGTTCCAAAATCAAAGGTTCTGGAAAACTGCGTAGCCGCCCTTTAACCAAGTGGGTGGAGCAAAAGGCGCAGGCGTCTAGGCAACCTTCTTCGATATTTACAATGCCGGTAAAATTTGAGGCCCGCAAAGTATTTGTAAAAAGCACCTTTTGCTCTGAAATTTTAAAAATAGAATGGTGGCAAAGGTCTTTTAAACTGGTGAATTTTACTTGGGGTAAACTTTTACCCACTTCTTCTATTAAATCTTTGGTGGTGCATCCCGTTACAAAGATGGGTACTAAAGGGTAGGTTTCATGGGCCTTGCGAATAAGCTTTATGGCAGTGGCATTACCTTTCACGGTACATACATTTAAATAAAAAACATGGGGCGCCGTGCTTGGGAATTCAAAGATTACTGGCCCTGGAATATTCCCTTGGCTTAGGAGCTTCGCTATTTTTTCACCGTCACCAAAGTTGGCGGCACAGCCCTGGCTTAGCACCGCAATCACTTTTGACCTGCCTTTTGGTATTTTTCAAAAGTAATGCCTTGGTAGTAGTGGCCTAGAATTTCGCCATAGTTTTTGCCAGCGGCGGCCATGCCCCGCACACCCATTTGGCACATTCCAACACCGTGGCCAAATCCTTTGCCTTCAACAATCCACAACCCCTCTTTATGGGTAATGGAAAAAAAGGATGAAGGAAGAATGCTTCCGTTTTTCTTAAATAGCCAACGGGTTTTGTCTGCCCAAATATCAAAACTTCCTTTGTTTGTAGTTACCCTCATGGTTAATACGCGGCCACTGCTTAATTTGTTTAAAATTTCTATTTTTAAAACCTTGTTAAAGTCTTTAATTTTTACTTTTGCCTCGGAGGCGTTTTGCCGGAACAAGGTGTTTATTTCTTTGTCTGTAAATTTTCGTTCCCACTTGGTGTAACTGGATTCGTTGCACCAGTTCCCGCCTTTTTCTGCCTTGTCTGAAACGCTTTTTAAGTAGGGAAGGTCTGGCTTTTGCCATGTGGCCATGGTTTCTGTTTGACCTCCGCAGGTGGAATGGTAGTAGGCTGTAATAAATTTATGGTTGTAGGTCATTACCACGCCGGCAGTTTGTTTTACGGCTTCGTCTGTTAGTGGGGTGGCACTGGCTAGGCCTTTGTACACTTGGTCGCGGGTGTCGGCGTAAACATCAAAACCGGCATCTCCTCGGCTGTTAAAATGCTTGTAGGCGTAAGTGCGGGCTGCAACAGCTTGGGCTTTTAAGGCTTCAAAGCGTTGTTGGTCCAGTTTTCCCATTTCGTAGGGCACCACACCCCTAAGGTACTCTTCCACTTCTACTGTGTTTACAACATCTAGTTTTCCGTTTTTTGCCGTAATGGTTGCAGAGCCTGGGTAGCAGGAGTTTTTTAATTGCCATCTGGTTTCGGCTATCACAATGCATTTGCCTTTTGCCCCTTCAATTTTTTTGGGTGTAAAAGATTTGAACCCGTCTGCGGAAAGTTGCGTGGTGTCTCCATTTTCCACCAGAAACAAATTTTTAACACCCATAAAAAGAGCCACACGAATAGGGCGGTTCAATGAATCGGGAATGTTCATGGAAACAAGTCCCTGTGGTGTTGAACTTACTGATTCTTCTGTGGTGGATTTTTCTTCGATTGGTGCA
The DNA here is from genome assembly GCA_021443045.1 of Fibrobacteraceae bacterium. Taxonomy (GTDB): domain Bacteria; phylum Fibrobacterota; class Fibrobacteria; order Fibrobacterales; family Fibrobacteraceae; genus Fibrobacter. The sequence goes on along the minus strand of JABUUT010000098.1, from coordinate 1,437 downwards.
AAGTTTAAGGACGACTCGTCTAGGGGCTGATTTTCAGGCTGGTTTTCTGGCTCGTCCATGTTCTGTTCTGGAGGCAATTCTTTTTCAACAACAACACCTGCAGGTTGTTGCGAAACTAGGCGTTGAACATTCTCTTGCAATGTTGTCTTGGAATCTTCAAATTCAGGAATGTCAAAGTCACTGTCTGCAAATGTAGCCCCTGCAAAAGCAAGGCCACACAGCACCAGCAGTTCTTTAAACTCCATAATTATCGCTTAGACTTTTTGGCCAGGTTTTCTTTGGTTTCCTTGGCCATCTTGCGGAGCTTGGATTGGTTCAATGTTCTATCGGCGGTAGAAATTTTGTCTACGAACAAATCCCCTTCCAGGTGGTCACATTCGTGCTGAATGCAACGGGCAAAAAGTTCATCGCAGTTTTTGATTTCTACAGGGTTGCCGTCTATATCGTTGTAGCGAACCGTTACTCGGTCTGGGCGCACCACATTGCAAAAAATGTCTGGCACCGAAAGACAGCCTTCGTCGTAGTCCACCATTTCGGCATCCGACTCCGGCTCCCATTCCGGGTTGAACATAATGTGGGGGTCTTTTTCTTCGTCTTCCGGGTGGGAAACATCTATAACCACCAGTCGGATATTCTTGCCTATTTGCGGAGCAGCAAGCCCCACGCCTGGTGCGTCGTACATGGTTTCTAGCATGTCCAAGGCCAACTTTCTAAGTTCCGGCGTAATTTCCTTGACGGGTTCGCATTTTTTGCGAAGAATGGGGTCGCCGTATTTGCAAATAGGTAAAACGGCCATGGTTATTTCTTTTCTTCTTTAGCGGGTTCAGCGGCCTTTACTTCGGGGTTGATAACGCGAAGAATGGCGGCCTTGTCAAAGTCAATCTTGGTTCCGTTGCCGGTGCTAATGGTAATGGAGTTGTCTTCCATAGCAAAGATGGTGCCGATAATACCGGCGGCGGTCATTACCTTGTCGCCCTTTTTGAGTTGCTTGCGCATGGCATCCATCTGCTTCATCTCTTTCTGCTTGGGGCGAATGAAGAAGAGCCACATAACCACAAAGAGGAGGATAAGGGGGAGAAAGGATCCAATGGCGCTTGGCTGCTGTTCGGCGGCCTGTTCAGCTTCTTGAGCAAAGAGGGTGGCTGCACTGGAGAGTGTTAAAAGAAGAACTTTAATTTTCATAGAATGAACCTTTATTTTGTGTTTACGGGGTAAAAGATAGAAAAAGATTTTGGGTGTGTTTGGCTAAAGAAGAAAGAGAATAGGCTTAACGGTTAATGCTTCGTGATTAACATAGTTCATCCTGGAACCGTTAGGTGATAGGATCCACAGAATGAGGTATCAATTATTAATGGTTAATGATTAAGGCCTTGTCATTCCGAACTTCGTGAGGGATCCAGTAGAATGTCCATGCAAATACCAATCACTGAAAACTGA
>JABUUT010000097.1 GCA_021443045.1 Fibrobacteraceae bacterium | reverse complement strand
TGTCCGTCACCTGCTGGTAAAAGTTCCTTTCGGAGGAACGTATGTCGCGGATGCGCTGGTCTTTCCATTTTCATCTTTGTACAGAAGAATCGAATTATCTTTATAAATCTCTCGATTTATGTGTACAAATGTATACTAAATTTACGACTTTGTCAAGCGATTTTATATAGTTTGATTGGGAAATGCTCTGCCTTTTGAGAAAATACAAATGCACGGGATTTAGGGGTGGATATCGGGAGAATTATGAAAATGTCGCGCTTTTAGGCGAAGAGTGAACTCGTTCACTTTCAAAAAGGGGCGAATAGTGGCGACGAAACCATCGACGGGGTCTTTTGGACCACATCCAAATGCGGTTTCCATCCAGAAAATGTCGTGGGAGCTGTTTAGAACCATCTCATTCATGGTTCTAAACTAGCATTAGAGTGGCAAAGTACGGAATATTCGCCAAACTAAGGCAAAAAAGACCAAAAATGAGCTTTTTACAAAAAAGAATTGCCAATTTTTTTTGTTTACACCACTGTAGAAAGAGGTGTATAAAAATTCGGTATATAGTGTTAAAATATATTTGGTAAAAAAAACAACCTTTTTGGTTATTTTTTTTACCAAATATATTGACTTTAATAAAATTTTAGTTTATATTATATTCGTAACCATATTAAGGAGTAAAAAATGGTATCTGCATTTGGAAAATTTTTGAGGAATTTAAGAATGGACGTAGGAGAGTTACTGCTGAACATGGCTGAAAAGCTTGATGTTACGCCCGCTTTTCTGTCTGGAGTTGAAAATGGCAAGAAGAAAATTCCATCTGGATGGGTGGATCGCATTTCTGCACTTTACCATTTGAATGAAAAGCAAAGGGCTGACCTACAAGATGCGTTCTTCGAATCCAATAAGGCCGTGGAAATAGGCTTGGACAACTTGCAGGCGAAGCAGAAGAATCTTTTGTTCTCCTTTGCGAGAAAGCTGGAATCCATTTCTGAAGAGGATGCTGAATATATTAGTCGAATTTTAAATAAGGAGAACAAATGAAAGCTGCAAATTTTAAAGCAGAGCCTATGAGTCGAAAATCCATCCGTGCCATTGTCAAGATGATAAAGAAAAAGTGCGGATTGGAAAAAGTAATGAAAATTCCTGTATGCGGATTTTTCGAGTTCATTATGGAACGGTTTTTCCCTGGCTTTGAATGGGAAATCGTTGATGAAAATGAAATGGCGGAAGAAGGCTTGACTCTATCTGCAGACAATACGATTCTTATTCGTCAAGATGTGTATATAAAGGCTTGTAATGGGGATGGGCGCGCTCGTTTTACCATCATGCACGAAATTGGGCATTTTATTTTGCATGGTCCCAACAGAGTTGCTTTGTGCAGATTGGCTCTAGGCGAACGTCTGAAAAAATACGAAGATCCTGAATGGCAAGCGGATAATTTTGCAGCAGAATTTTTGATGGACTCAGACCTTGTGGTTGGTATGGATTTTTACGAAATATCAAGTGAATGCGGCGTAACTTACGGAGCATCGCAAACGAGAATCAATATCCTAGAAAAAGAGCTTAACTAAAAATGCCGGACAGTTGATTGCTCAACCATCCGGCAAACGCTTGTCAAGCATTGCTACCCAACAAGGCATCAGGAACCTCCAAGATAGCAAATTTTTCAGGCGTTTGTCAAGGTGCGTGCAACTGAAAGGTGCCAACATTAAGGAGGTCTAATGTCCAATGCCAAAACTGCATATTCTAGTTCATCGCGAGAGTATGTAAATAACACAATTTTGCAGTCAGAGCTAGATAAACAGCGATATGACCGCAGTAAAACAAGGGAGACTCTGTACAACGAAAACTGGTTACAGCAGAAAGTCAATCTAAACGAATTGATTGAAAAATATGCACCAAAAGCAATTCCTAAAGATCATGGAATAAAAATGGAATGGAAGGGACCAAAGTTCACTGTTGTTGCGGATAAAGCTAACGGTTCGGTTCGTATTAAGGTTAATGGAACATCATTGTATCTTGATAAGAATGAAAATACAACCCACGATAAGGAAACTACACATTTTAAAATAAAAAAATGGGAGGAAATGTAATGTACGCTTTTTTAATACTTGACATGAATGGCGTTGTTTGCACCTACGGAAATATTCCAAATACGGATCCTTTAGATACAAAACATTTTGAATATGTTTCGTACAACGAGGATTCCGATATTCAGCTATTGGACCAAAATTTTCTTGAACCTGTAAATAGAGCTTGTGGAACACTACTTGATCCTGCTGAAGACGATTTCTTCGGAAAAGAAAAGTGTGTACTGCTGAAAAAGTGGTTAGAGTCGCAGTTGCATGAATCGTTGCATCCTAGGCTCAAAGAAATCTACGAAGCTTTACTTGATTTTTCCAAGAGAGCAATTGAACTAAATACTGGTATTGTTATAGAATACTAAAAATTGTAGCAGCCCAACAAGGCATCAGGAAAATCTTATTGGAGCGGCTATTTGTAACACAAAATGAGGCGATGGATAAAATCGTCAAAGGATGCCGTATGGTAAAAAATATAATGGACCTTTGCAAAATTGCAGATGAGTTTGTACGGTATTTGCAAGGCAAGGGTGTTCCATTCAACGAAATGGGGTTTCCCATCTTCAAAAGGGAGATGTTCCTAGAAGAAATTCCGGAACAGATGGTTCCCTATGATTTTAGAAAAAATAGGATTGTGAAAAATCCGAAAAAAACATTGCTTGTCTTTTACGGTCCGGATGCCAGAATCTATCCAAGAATTGAAAATGTTCTGGATGAAATTCCTGAATACGGCAAGTATATGGGGGCAGCGGCAACAGACGTTACTATCACGAGCGATATGGACCAAGAATGGCAAGATTTTATAATGCTGTTAAATCAACTGGTTATGGCCGTACTGGCAGTGAATCGAATAAAGATTGTTGCTAATCTCCGAACGGGGAATTGGACAACGCATAAAAATATCAGCGGCGTGCCAAAGAATGTTATGTGGGTGGCAGGCTTTCTTGGCTGTTCTAATGATGAACAACATGATATGCGCTTTATTTCGACGGTAATGATTGGACAGCCTGCGCCTCTGCTTATTTATGGCAAAGAGGATTCTAATGCAATAGATAAACTTTCCATGATGGGTGTGAAGTATCTTGTGTATCCAGATTATCATAGGGCTCGCAAGGGGGTGGCGTAATGTCTAACGCAAAAGAAATCAATTCAAAGTTGTCTAAGTATTAGGTTGAATATGCGGTTCCTTCATCTTCAGATTTGCAGTATGGATACGCAGAAAGTAAAAAGAGATAGGTTTTATTCAACGAGAATTGGAAAAATAAAGACTATATTGTAAAAGCGGATATGGCTTCCGGGTATTTGAAGGTCTATGACAGAAATCTTAAAACTTACCTGGATAAACATGGGAATCCTGTGCCGGATGGGCCTGATTCTCACATGAAAATATTAAGAAAGGAGAAAATGTAATGAAATTTGCCTTAATCCTTGATGTTGATTTAGGTACAGGAGTAGTTGTTGAACTATGAAATCCACCTATAAACTTCTCGGCTTGTTTTGGGATGGTCGTAAGGATTTGGAGATACCTATTCTAGAGTATACTGGAGAAACGCAAATTCGTGATTATAAGGAAGAATATGATTTGTTTGATTCTCGGGATTACATTCGTTCAGTAAAAGTTTCTGAATTGTTTCGCCTCGATGATGGAGACAAAATTTCTTCCATTTTGGATAGGCTTCGCTTTTGTTCCAAGGTTGTAATTGTTTTGGATTGCGATATAAAAAATAAGAATCCAGTCATAAGGCTCTTTTTATCAAAAAGAGTATCACAATGCTTGAAGTATGTACGTGACTATTTTACACAAAACGAAATTGAGCTGTTTGTTCAAAGTGAACTATAGTACATACAGACTCTCCAGTTTCTAATTCAGCACCACGAAGGGCACCCAGCGTTTGTAGAACTTTTCCTGGAATTTCA
>JABUUT010000096.1:18168-22368 GCA_021443045.1 Fibrobacteraceae bacterium | reverse complement strand
TAGTCCCCTTCGCGGATGTTTTCAAAAGTCTGGATTCCAATTGGGTAGCGCTTCATAGGATATAATATATAAAAGATGATTCCGATTGTAAGGGGGAATGTCCCTGTTTTAGGCCGGAGTTCACCTCGTCAAGGGTTGGCTGGTTCTCTTCGTCGGTTAAAATATAAGCAATTTCCGGGAGGCCCGCGGCGTTATTAAAACAAAGTCTTTACTCAGCTCATAAAATAGTCGGACTAATTTTTTTCGTCGTCACGTTTCATATCTCTACAGGTCTTTGAAGATTGGGTAGTATCAGCAAGAGATATGATTGATTTTACAAAATTATTATACTCATTTATGATTTGCGGATATGGTGGAAAACCAACACGTTGAGCCGCATGAGAGCGTTCCTCAGAGAAGAGGTAGTACGAAAAATATCTGCGTTCTCCAGATTCAAACAGTCTATAACCGACAACATGATTGTATGTTTTTTTATCTCCTTTTAAAGGAAATCGTCCATCTCGAAGAATGCTGATATAGGGGAAATTTTCCGCCTCGTAACCAAAAATTTCGGTTCGCATCGAATCACTCACAACCATTTTTCCACAAGCATTAATTCCCTCGATATTATGAATGAAATAGTCTTCAGTTAAAAGAGATTCCGACACAAAATAAAACTGAAAATTTACAGCAGCAGAGGAATACAAATAAACATGCAGTCCTTTCTGATTAAAAGAGCGCATTGATTCCATTCCAGCAATCTTTTCCAGACGTAAAACTTCTCGCTCATATTTTTTATAATCTTCATTTGAATTTGTATGCAAGATGAACACATCACCCTTAGTATTTATTATAGATGTAGAACATGAGCATAGAATAAGGAAAAAAAGACTAATATATTTCATGATAAACTCCATTTTCCTCAATCGTGAGTTCTAATTACTTTTCTTGCCGATAAATTTTGTCCAGCACTCTCTTGCAAGCAACCATCACATCTTCAAACGAAATTTTCTCGGCAAAACTAGTTTTCCTTGCGTAGTTTTTCCACCTTGTTTGCATCATTGCACTGTTTGCAATTTGTTCAAGCATGGCATTTGCATCATCCAATTCAATAGCTGTTTCGCGGTAAGTACAGGTCTTTTCAAATGCCTCTTTTAAAACCTGCTCATCGATATTTAACCACTGCAGCTTTTGTATGATGAAGATGTCATAGAAATCCTTGCTGCGACTATTCAATGCGCCTCTTGTAAGAATTGTCTGCATTTTCTCAGCAATGATAGTTTCAAGATTGTAGGCACGAAACTTGATTTTTTCATCACTCAACAGACACTTGTATGTATAACTCACCGGGCCTGGCGTTATGGGGTCGCCGGTGGCTACATCCACATGGAAATTCTGTCGAATATTTTCCAAGCGACCCGTAAGCAGAATAGAGAATCCGCCATAGGCATCTTCATCGCGAATTGGGGTGACGCTCGCAATCTCGAACGAGATGGAATCATCCACATCCACCTGCAAAATTTCGTTGAAAATGCGCATCAAATTTTCAACTTTGAGGGACTCCCTGCTCAACAGAAAATCAATGTCCGCCGTGTAACGATTCTGTACCCCCAGTAACGTTGAAAGGTAAAATCCACCCTTGAAAACAAATTTTTCACAGTAGACAGATCTGGCAAGGCGACACATGAAAGCATCAAAGAAAAAGGAGACCAGAAGCACGTTCGTATGGACGTTGTTCTGCCTGGCCAAATTGTTCAACCTCGCCTGCAAGGAATTCTTGTTAATCTTCATTCAACAGCACCTGCATAAAGTAGTTCATCTTCTGCTCGATTCCCATCTTTTGGGCGTATTCCATAAGCATGCGAGTATTCTTTTTTTTAAACTTTGCGTAAGCCCGAAGGGCTTTCCCGAATATTTCCGAATCCACACGGTTAGACATCTTGACAAAATCACAGACCATTTTCTCGATATCATAAACCTTCACACTGTTTCCAAGGTTTGTTTCCGTTTCAACGATGCCAAGCTGGTAAATTTCATCGTTGCTGTCCGTGTGGATCAAAACTCGGTTGTTCGGCCTGAAAGGGCGATAGTTCTTAGGCCCCGTTACCTCAAGCAATTCCGGGAGAACATCTGTCAAACCATGGAGAAATAACGCAGATTGGCATGAAAAAATGAATTTAGGGTACTTGTACTGAAAAACAAGAAATTCATCACGCATCCAGTCTTGGTCAGCATAAAAGCCCTTGTCTATCTTTTGCAAGGAGTTTCTTCGCACAAAATCGGTCAAAAACCAGGACGGGATACCAGCCTCATCCACTTGCTTTCTTGTGATGAAGCCGCTGTTCTCTGACAGAATCCTTTGCAATTTCATAAAATTCGTTTCTTGCATTTACAACCAAATATAGAATAAATTGGTTGAAAAAGCAAGTCACAAAAATAACCTGGGATGGGGCTAACAAGAATAGCGCGGGTTGGGGGTACAAGCTTATTTATAAAAAAAAACACTACCATGTCGGTTCAACATTACGATGAAATAGGAGACACTTATCCGAAATAAAAACTCCATCACCATACTCTCCGCCATCATTTCCCTGCAAATTGCAGTGCATTTGATATTTTGCTGTAAACAGTTTTTTTAAAACAGAATCTTTCTTAGAAACATAAACCCTTCCTTTGGACGAAAGATTATACAAAATTTCATTCATATTTTCTGTTTCAATATTAGAATCATAAGGATTCTCATCCGATATTCGGCATCTATCACCAGCATTTTTCCCAATTAGGGAAAAGCATTCTTCCCGTATTTCATTAGAACAAAATTCCAAGTCAATATCAGAACATATTCGAATAAAATATTTTCCTTTGCAATTTTGTTCATAATCAAAAGTTTTAACATATTTTTTTGTTTCGAACTTATAATAGCATTCCGCAAATGTATATGTGAATAAGATTAACAATAGTAAAAACATTCTCATCTAGTATAACACTTCTATGTCAGCCTGTATAACCCAAGGCATCTTGTCTACCTGACTTTGAAATTGTGGTTTTACTACCAAATAGGATTAGTACTCCTTGAAAACAAAAGTTCCTCCTTACTCAAGAAAAATCCTTCACCATACTCTCCTCCATCTTCACAAGAAAACTTGTATTTAGCAAAAACCGAAAAATCAATGGTCTGTTTTCCTTTTTTTACTGAAAAAAGACCTTTCCGAGCTAGGCTGAATACAATATCCTTCGAATAAGAATCGTTTCCAATCTCAGTCCAAAAATCCAAGACACAAACTTTCTTTGTTTTAAAATCAGTTTTACATATATTAGATGGTTCATTAATTTTTATTTTTTCACATTCATCCTCAATATCAGATGTACAAAAAAACAAATCAAATCCACGATAAGAAATCTGCAATTTTTCATTGCATTCTTGGTTATTTTTTCCAATTCTGATTTCTTTTACTTCCCCCACATATTCAAGAATGCATTTGGCATTTTCAACAACGACCCAATTTTCATTTTCATTACATGCGGGTGATGGAAAAACTGAAATCACACTCGTCACAATAAAAATCAGCAATTTTTTCATACTAAAATCCTTGAATGATGATTTTTGACTGCCAAGTTAAATTTCCGTCTCTTTCGGTTTCTAAATATTTTATAACATTTTTCGAATAATTGAATTGAGATCCTTGGGAAACACCCAAATTATAATTGCTCGCTTCAACGAAGGCAGCTCCTGAACCTCTATAAATTTTCCCATCGATCATTCTTTGACTAAAATCGTTAAAATTGTGACGTTTAGCTTCCGCAATCCATTTATCGTTAAATTGAAAATGATTGTGTTCATGGTCAATTGTCGCCATCAAGCTTGTTGCATCTTTTTGCCCATTCACTTCCAGAGCAGCGTCATAAATTTTTATGCCCGACCTGTCTGGAAGTAATTCACCTCTAGTTGACCCGTTCGATATTGCGTCATATTTGAAAGAAATGTCATTATATCCACGAACCTTTTGTGAGTAGTAATCAACAGCCCGTTGCACTCCAGATTCTTTCATGTCAAGATTCATAACATCTGCCACACGATTGTTCTTCGTGCCATAATCTTCAATTTTTCCCAAAATATCATCTTTATAGGAATCGCTAAGATTATAGCTCAACGCCCCGCTTAATTCTCAACTTCCAGAAAATTTGACACTAGCGACCTAATTCCGAGAGCCCCTTAAAGTT
>JABUUT010000096.1:14346-16116 GCA_021443045.1 Fibrobacteraceae bacterium | reverse complement strand
GCCTTTGACCGTACTCTGAAAATGCTTTTTTAGTGTTAAAAACGGCGGAAGTTGAGAATAATCATCTCCTTTATTAATGTTTGAATTTGAACTACATTACAGAAATGTAAACAAAAAAAAACAAAGTCAAGTGAATTTTCAATTTTCGTCAAAAAAGATCGAAAATAAGGGATACAAAACCACTTCACGAGAAAATTCATTTTTTAGAGGTGACTTTTTATAGTCCTTCTAATTTTTTAATAACTTTGCAAATGATTTTCGTGTAATTTTCAAATTCAACTTGAAATTTCCACAAAATTTAGGTATATTCTATGCATGGTTTCAAGAAAAGTCGAAAAAAAGATACTTTCTGAGGGGGTGAAATACCCCGTTATAACGATTGTCGGGCCCAGGCAGTCGGGAAAAACCACGCTGGCAAAAAAGCTTTTCCCCGCTTACAAATACGTAAATTTGGAACAGCAGGATTTGAGAAATTTCGCCCTTCGCGACCCTAAGGGATTTCTGACTTCGTACAAGCCTCCCATCATTCTTGATGAAATTCAAAATTGTCCAGAACTTTTGAGTCAGGTGCAAGTCGAGGTGGATAATTCCGGTTTGGATGCGCAATTTGTGATTACGGGAAGCCAACAGCTTTTATTGAACCAAGCCATTTCTCAAAGTCTTGCAGGCCGAACAAGCATTTTCACATTGCTCCCCTATTCCATTTCCGAAATGTCGGATTACGAAAAAAACATTTCAAAAGGTGAATTTATTCTAAATGGCGGTATGCCTCGCCTTTACGAAAAAAATCTTGAAGCGGAAAGTTATTATAGGGACTACATACAAACTTATATAGAACGGGACGTACGGACCTTGATAAATATAAAGGACCTTCGCAAGTTTGAATTGTTCCTCACTTTGCTGGCCGGGCGCGTTGGGCAAATTTTAAACTACTCAAATTTGGCTGGGGATGTGGGCGTCAGTTCAACAACACTCAAGGAGTGGGTTTCTGTTTTAGAGGCGAGCCATATCGTGTTTACTTTGCAACCGTGGTTTGGCTATGTGACAAAGCGCCTAACAAAGTCGCCGAAACTTTATTTTGTGGATACGGGAATCCCCTGTTCGCTACTTTCTTTGACCAATGCGGAACGTGTTGAAAAAGATGGCCTCTTTGGTAATTTATTTGAAAATCTGGTTGTCCTAGAGGCGTTAAAAGCTCGCTATAATACAGGCAGAAAATCGGACTTGTATTTTTTGCGAACAGAATCCGGCATCGAAATAGACTTGATTGACACTCGTGGGGGAACGGCTATTCCCTACGAAATCAAGGCCAGCGACACCATACTGCCTGAGTTTTTCAAGAACTTCGCAAAGGCTGAAAAGTTTGTTCCAAATTTTGAAAGTAAATTAGGCGGACTGATTTATTCCGGGGATTCCATTGAATCTTTTATGGAACGCAAGGCGTTTAACTTTAAAGACCTAGAAGACGTGTTTTGATAATCCAACGTGAATTAAGTACATTTTGGTACAACTCGACCCTATTGTAGTCACTCCACGCAAATTTACAAGCGGTGGTTCCTTTCGTGAAACTGACTTGACGAAATGAGAATTTTTTGTCTGTAATGATGTATTTAAGTGGTCCCCTTTTTCAAACAGAAAAACTTGATTCTTATCTGATAGGTCTCCATAAATAAAAAACCTGATACATGATTTTGCAGGTGGGTCCCAAAATAATTATATTTCCCTCAGGAGTTTTACTATGGAACGCATTTTGTACACCCTCATGAACAA
>JABUUT010000096.1:12034-13034 GCA_021443045.1 Fibrobacteraceae bacterium | reverse complement strand
GTAGGTCTCAACCCCTCCACAAAATCGGTGTAATCGTAACTAGGATGGAATTGCACAAAGCCAATCTCTTTCTGTTCTGCTCTGCTTAGGCTATCATAGCTTTTGCCAAACATCATGGATGCCGCAATTTCCCTTGCCAAATAGGTTTTGCCCGTACCCGGCGCCCCATGGAGAATGATGTTGTGATTAGTCGTGAGAAGGGAAATGTAGTTGGAATACTTCTTATTTACATCCTCAACAAAAGCAACATACGTTTCCATAAGTTCCAATGCACGGAGAAAATCATCCTTCAAGTATTCTTTCGTTTGTCGACTAGGAAAGACTAACTTGAAAGATCTTACCGCACCACCTATACTATTGATGTTTTCTAGATTTTTCTCATCACCATTTATTTCAAATTTTGCATCCAAGCCAACAATCATATCTTTATTTTGATTGCAGAAATTATAGGCACATTTTTTAAAATCTTCTGTAGGCTTCCTATCTTCAAAAAAGGATAAAATCACCCAATCATTTTCTTCATCCCACCCAAGAATTAAATATGACCATTTGTTGTCATGATGACAATGTTTAAAAGAAATATAAGTTCCAGTATCCCTAGCATCAGAACCTACATTTACAGTGTAAGTTTTCCCGTTTTCATTAAGGATCGTTTCCAAAAATTCTTTTCTTTCGTCTCGCGAAATAAACAATGGCATGTGACCTCACATAATTCTGCACTTACACCGAAATGTAAGTTTTTTTTTACAAAAGCAATAGGGGACGCGAATTTACTCTATTTTTTACAAATGGATGTTTGCGACAAGCAGCCAAGAAAACGAAGGCGTAAAAAGGGATATACTCGAAAACAATTTACTGCCCTGCACTATCATAATGGTATTGCAGCAGAAAAACAATTTTCAACGCTCTTACAAAATCAAAATCGTTTGCTATAAATAATTATGGCTCATCAGCAATTGTCCGTGGAAAGAAATACTTATACAACCCATCCCATCCACAG
>JABUUT010000096.1:10128-11551 GCA_021443045.1 Fibrobacteraceae bacterium | reverse complement strand
GTGGTATTTTTGTTTGTCGCCCTAATTTTAGCAATAACCGTGCCAAAGGAGGGTGGTAAAATTTCATGTTAGGCGAAAAATCGCTTTTTGGCACCCCGTTTTCAGTTTTGATTCAGGAACGATGATGGAACAATCAAAAAAAAGGCTCATCTGCAAAAGTCCGTGTTTTTTACGAATCAACCAAATGAGATGATAACCGCCCAAAGCTGTCATTCTGAAGGTTGCAAGCCGTTATATGAGACTTGGCAACTTGTTGCCTTAGTCGAATTATCCTCTTTGAGGAGAAGAATCCATGGTCGAAGACGACCAACTCCATAAGCGTGGATGGGATGGGTTGTATAAGTATTTCTTTCCACGAATAATTGCGGATGAGCCCAAATTTTTTGTTATTTATCTGCATGACCATAAAGGATTTCCGTTTGACTTCTTTAGAAGACCCCACCGACGAAATGTTGGAAGAAATCATGAGGGGTGTTGAAAAAGATGCCATAGAGTCTCGCAAGAGGGCCGACAAGGTCATTGAGGAAATGTGGGCGAAAACAGAAAGAAGGATTGCCGAACATCATGCAAAACGAGTGGGGGAAGGATAGCGTTTATATCAACCCCGATGAAATGCGCAAGAAAAGTTTGGCGGATGGAATTCAGAAGAGGCGGTTCTGAAAGCTGTCCAATATGCAACAGAATTACGCTACAAGTGCCTTGACGAAGGCAAAAGTTTTGTTTTCGAGACTGTTTATTCCTCTCTAGAAAAACTGGATTTTGTTAAAAAGGCCAAAGAAAAAGGTTTCTTTATACGATTCTTTTTCATTGGTACAGAAAATTTCAAGATTAATATCGAACGCATCACCCAGCGCTATCTGAACGGGGGCCACGAAGTCCCCATTTCAAAAGTCATTTCACGGTACTATAAATCCTTTGAGCAGGCCGCACAGACCCTGCCTCTAGTTGACCGAGCCTATTTTTATGACAATTCCATTGACAATCGATTGCCTCAATTGATATTTAGAACCGTTGATGGAAAAATCGAGAAACAATATGTAACTGACATGCCTGAATGGGCAAAGAAAATTTCAAAATCGTAAAACAAAAATACTAGACCGTAAAGTCTATGCCGTTTTTCCGGAGAAGTTCCCGCAGGATAGCATTTTCTGCATTGGCTGCCTCAAGACCTTTTTCGGCAGCATTGAGGCCCTCCCGAAGCTCCTTAATCTGCATTTCTTCGTCTTCGGCGATGGAGATGTAGCCTTTGTTCTCGAATGCTTCCAGGGTATCCATAAAGTGCTCCTTTTCTTCTTTGGAAAAACTATGCCAAACCGTGGGCCTTTAGTATCTTCAAATATTCATCGGCACGCTTATCTGCGGCTTCGGCACGTTTTTCTGCTTTGTCCGCCCGCTCGCGATATTTCTGTGCAGCCAGTTCTGC
>JABUUT010000096.1:6098-9163 GCA_021443045.1 Fibrobacteraceae bacterium | reverse complement strand
CAAGCTTGCTTGTCCATGACTGAGCCGTTGGCGGAACTGTCCGAAGGACAGCTAGGGTCAATGCATTGTTTTGGATTCTATCGCTCCACTACGTTCCGCTCCAGAATGACAAGAGGCGATCGCTCCAGAATGACGGTTTCGTGCTGTCACCCTGGAGGAGTGAAACGACGATAGGGTCCACTTACACGAAAATACATAGCATTATTTTCATCTCTCTGGCTTCGCCCAAAAGACTACTGCACAAATGTATAAAATTCAAACTCAGTTGTCAAGACCATTTTGAGAAAATTTATAAGAGGGGGTCACGCCACCACCCCCTGCGGAGCGGTTACGCCCTAAACTTCAAGCTGTACAAGCTTTCCGTGTTCTTGTTCCGTCTTGAATATGTCGTAAACGTAGGGAGAACTTTCGAGATACAAGCCAGTTTCCGTATCCACAAGTTTTGCGAAGGTTTCCGAGGTATAGAGTTTACGCATGGCTTCAATAAGAGGAAGTTTCTCGTCTTCCATCAAGTATGAAATTAAATCTCCGGTTATAAGTTCGGCGAGCATTTTTTTCTTAGACATGGAACCCCTCCTTTTTAATCAATGTCGCCAAGGCTTTTTCTGTATGGAATGAGTACTGGTCGGTGAGCTTCTTAAATTTCATTTCGTTCACAAGCGTCGTTACGGAAATACTTCCCTCGGAAAATTGTCTGAACAGCAGGGCCAGGTCATCGTTTGCAATCGGTCCTATGACCAGGTCAAATCGACCATCTACATTTGAGTCTTCTTTAAGGTTCCCTATTCTAGTCGCGTTACGATTTGCTATGACGAACTTTGCCCATTCCACACAGGGGCCTTTGAAACAGCGGACGTTCAACTTTTTCATTTCGTCTGGGGAATCGTTAAAATCGTATATGTTTAAAATGGGCTTACCGCCATACATCCTTGCTACTCGTTGAGCCATTCTTTCGGCCTGCTCTTGTATGGTGGTAAGGTAGAAACCTTTACCAAAATCTTTGTTTGGCCTACACTTGGAAAGGTCTATGCGCACAATGTCCGTGTTTGACCCATGGTAGAGAATCATGAAATATTCCCTCCATTTTTTTTGCTGATTAAGGTCAAGTCATTGACGGCATCATCGAAAGACAGGGTGTGTTCTACATCGTAAAATTCAATAAGGAAATCCATGGCACCGTGATTGCATAAATAGTCGAATGCTTGCCTTTCGGTAAGGTTCTTGCTTGCTGCAAATTCGCTGACGCAGGCGACGGTGTATTGAATAATTTTCTTGTCGAACATGTGTCTAATATACATTTTTTGGGTGGCCTTGGGCGATGGTGGGGAATTTCGACTGCACGGGGTAGTTTGGGGGTGGGTTTTGGGTGCGAAATTTTTCGAATTTGGCAGCGATTCCCCTTTAATTACATATATTTGAACCAAATAGAGAGTTTCTCTTATTCCCAGTCTGAAATCTCGAAAATTCTGAACAAAGGGATAAGACGGACGCTCACGTCTGCCACGGGGAACATTACTCCGGGGCATCGTTTTCGTGCATGCATTCGCCTGTACGCAGCGACCTTTTTGGGGCGTGGGTTGTTGCGTTTATTTTGTTCGGGCAGTCGAGAGCCTCAGATTGGTAAATGCATTCAACTCACGCCTTTTCTATTTTGACAAAGTGTGGGGAATGTAGAACAAGGGCGACTCTTGTAGGTTCGCTCTTATTCTCGGTCTGGAATCTCGACAATTTCGAACAAAAGAATAAAGCTAGCACCAAGATGGCCACCACTGTGTCCGGGCTACCCCGTTGTAGCCTGCGGAATGGCGTGGCGTTAAAGTGCATGACTTTCTTTTGCTAGTTGTCTTTTCAGGCGAGGTGGCGCAATGCTCCTGGCCTTTTCTGTTGCCGCAACACAAGCCCCGGGCAAAGCTCCTGCTGAGAGTGAATGGGAACACTTTCAACATGGAGCGATGGAATGGCTGCAACAAAAAAGTCTAACGGAATCGAAAAAAATTTTAAATCCATAGAACTTTTTGCCGGAGCAGGAGGTCTTGCCATTGGACTGGAAAAAGCTGGTTTTGAGCATATTGGCCTCGTTGAGTTTAACAAGGCCGCCGCGCAGACACTCAAGACAAATCGCCCACAATGGAATGTGTTGTGCGAAGATGTTGCGGAAGTTGCAAGCCGAAACTTGACTAAAGAATTTGGCGTAAAAGTGAAGGAACTGGATTTGCTGTCTGGCGGAGCACCCTGCCAAAGTTTCAGTTATGCAGGTAAAAGATTGGGTTTAGAAGATGTGCGTGGCACAATGTTTTACCACTACGCCACATTCCTTCACAAATTGCAGCCAAAGATGTTCCTGTTTGAAAATGTTAAAGGACTGTTGTCCCACGACAAAGGAAAAACATACCAAACCATTTTAAACATTTTCGAAGACGAAGGCTACGAAACCCAACATCAGGTTCTGAACGCCTGGGATTACGGAAATCCACAAAAACGAGAACGCTTGATAACCATTGGAATCCGAAAAGACCTTGCAAAGCGTGTGAAATTTGAATTCCCTTTACCGCATAAGTACAAACCCATCTTAAGAGATGTGCTGTTGGATGTGAATCCAGACAAAGACCACTGTGCCCAATATTCCGAAGCAAAGAAGAAGGTTTTTGCGTTGGTTCCTCCAGGTGGTTATTGGCGTGACATCGATCCGAAAATTGCCAAGAGCTATATGAAAACTTGTTGGGAAATGGACGGCGGACGAACTGGGATTTTACGAAGGATTAGTTTGGATGAACCCTCGCTTACCGTGCTCACAAACCCTGGCATGAAGCAGACCGACAGATGCCATCCTTTAGAGGTTCGTCCCTTTAGTGTTCGTGAAAACGCACGCTTTCAATCTTTCCCGGACAACTGGATTTTCTCTGGAAATTTGTCTGAACAGTACAAACAAGTGGGCAACGCGGTGCCTGTAAACCTGGCAAAAGACATTGGTCTTAAAATCGCAAAAACATTAAAGGAGGTGTAGTGTGTGGAACATTGATTTTATCTCCGAGAATGATTTTAAGACGCACGTCCGTCAGACAATC
>JABUUT010000096.1:3027-5981 GCA_021443045.1 Fibrobacteraceae bacterium | reverse complement strand
ATTGAAAATGAAATAGCACGCCAAAGGGACAAGACGAACAACAACTTCATCGGATATTTTCATCAGCATATTTTCAAGTACATTCAAAAATGCCAAGTTCCCCCTAACGGCAAGGATGGCGGTTGGGATGTGATTTTCAAAAATCCCGATGGTGTTTATTGTGGTGCCGGCGATGACAACGACGACCTGGTGCATACCATTTATGTGGAGATGAAAAATAAGCACAATACGATGAATAGTTCCAGTGCCGAAAGGACTTACAAAAAAATGCGGGAACAGATTGGGGACGATGACGATAGCGCTTGTTTTCTCGTGGAAGCCATTGCAAGCAGATCTCAAAATGTCAAATGGGAAACGCCCTATGCTAAAGCTCACAAACGAATCCGTCGTGTAAGCATCGACCAATTTTACAACATTGTAACAGGGCAGTCGGATGCTTTCTATCAAATTTGCATGGCTCTGCCAGATGTCATCAAAGAAGTTTCTGCAATCACTGTTGAAAATGCTATGCCGAAAGACACTGTTTTTGGTGAACTGCAAAAAAGAGCAGAAAAGTATAACAAAGACGATGAGTCGAATTTGACCATGGCCATGTATATGCTGGGGTTCGGCTCGTACTTGGGATTTAGTGGGTAAGCGACAGTTACCCCTATCAAGGATGTCACAAAATAACAAAGGAAACAATAATATGTGTTCTATACAAAGTGCTGCATTTAAAACATGTCTGTCATTATGCAATAACATAGCAGAAGAACCAATGGACGATACAAATCCAAATATTTTCAATATGGGAACCTCAAAGAAAGAACAAGATGAGTGGATGGATAAAATCGTCTATCGAGTTATGAAACTTGAATATCTTTTAAATTGGTGTGATGAGAAAAAGAATGTTTTGCCATCCGTAGACAAATGGGATGACCCGTGGGAAAGAGCGTTGTTTAAAAATCCCATAAAATATGGAAGTGGATGGATTCATCCTAGCAATTTTAAGTATTACGGACAATGTTGGTCTTTCAATGAAAAAGAATCTGACGCAACATGGAGAATCTTTAAGGCAACAGAAGGTGGATGCGTGCGTGTCGGTGTAAAAGCTGGGGATTTGTATAATTGTTTAACAGAATATGTTGATAAAGAAGCAAAAAGTAATGTTGCAAATACAATTTCGTGCTATGCAGGAAAGGTTGAGTATAAAACTCCCGAGATTATAGCAGAATTCTTTGAAGAAAAGCCTTTTTCAGAACGTTTAAATTCAACGGGGACTGATTTAGCAGAAACACTTTTTGTAAAGAGAGAAAAATTTGCTCACGAAGAAGAATTCAGGGTGCTATATTTTCCAACAAAGAATGATGTATTAGAAGAATCTGAAAATAACCTAACATTACCACTTCCAGATGATAACGGCCTATTCAAATATGGTATGCCTGTTGACAAAATTGTAAGTGTGCTATTTTGTCCAGAAATCAGTCACTGCGAGCACGAACTAGAGGAAAAAAAGAATAAGTTTGAAGATCTGAAAAAATCATTGCAAGCAAAAGGAATTATTGGAACTATAGAGCGTTCGGATTTATACGATTTTCCGTTATTGAATATAACCTACTAAAGAGAGTGTAAGCTGTTTTCGTACGCCAACATAGCAAAAGTTATGTTGGTTGTTCCTTGTAAAAAACAAAAATTAACTTTTTTTCGTTAATTATATTGACTTTTATTGGTTTATTTTCTATATTATTCTAAAGAATCCTTTGGTCGGAGTCCTCTATGCTTACTGAACTTGGAAAATTTTTGAGAAAATTGAGAATTGACGCCAATCTATACCTAAAAGATATGGCCGAATCACTTGGTGTCACTTCAGCGTTTCTTTCTGCTGTCGAAAACGGAAATCGAAAAATGCCTGAGTCGTGGAAAGAATGCCTGCCTAAGAAGTTTAACTTAAACGACGATGCTAGAAATGATTTTTTTGATGCTGTAGAAAAATCCTCCAAAGAGGTTTCTATCAGCCTTGAAGATGTGAGCGAGAAAAACAGGGATCTGGCAATATCGTTTGCAAGAACTTTTCCGAACCTAGATGAACAGACTGTTGATAGGATTCAAAGGCTTTTGAATAAAGGTAAAATATGAGAACATACAGAATTGCAAAGCCTAGATCGACAAAGGATATTCAAAAGGCGGCACATGCGTTTCGAATGCTTGCGGAGTGCGGAGATTTGGATTCCTTTAAAATTATTGATTTCATTGAATTCACTTTGCCTCGGTGGCAGGAAAACTTCAGTTTTCAAATATTGCCGGATGAGAAGATGCTTTTTAAAGAAGGAGAGACTTGCCCCTCTCAATATAAAATGAGCATTCCTGAGGGTGTATACAATAAAGCTCTTGAAGGAAACCCCAGGTCTCTTTTTACGTTAGCTCATGAGTTGGGACATTTGTTCTTGCATGGTGAAGAGAATGTCACCTTCTATAGAAGCGATTACGAGATCACTGTTCCGCCTTATCAAAATGCTGAGTGGCAGGCCAATCTTTTTGCTGCCGAGTTACTCGCCCCATCATCAAGCATATTAAAATATGGATTAACAGTTCAACAGATTCAGGATTGTTTTAATGTTTCAAAGGAGTGTGCACAAAAATGCTATAACCGAGTTCATAGGAGTAAGTGAAAAAAAACTCTAAGGTTGGTGGAACAACCTTAGAGCAAGCGCCTTGGGATATTGCTATCCAGAGAACGTCCGATTCTAAAATAGCAATTTCCTAGGCTAATGTCAAGAACTTTAACAAGGAGATTTGCTATGGAAGCAATTCTTGTTTTACGTCGTGAGGTTTACCATGGGTGCTGGTAGCGGCGTATCTGCAGGGTATGAATATGTATTTCCGAGGTTGCAGGAACCCTATGCGACACAACTGAGGATTGCCCAGGAAAAGCGAAAGGCTTTTCAAATGTCCCTTCAATTTCCAAAGGAGTTTGT
>JABUUT010000096.1:1508-2865 GCA_021443045.1 Fibrobacteraceae bacterium | reverse complement strand
TTTCATTATGCACAAATTAGGCATAACGGAAATATAATTGTTCGAAAAAATCTCAGGACAACAAATGCCCATGGTGTGTATAGAGGAAATGTCATTATACGCGGAGTAAAGAAAAACGCCTTTTCAACCTTTTTCCCGCGAACATGGTCTCCACAGCAAACTGTAAATGAAATAAATTATGCTTATAAAAATAAAAAAAATATCCATGGTAAAATAATCGGACAAACTAAGGACGGAATTAAAGTCGTATTTCGACTTAACAAACAAAACAAAATAATATCTGCTTATCCGGAGTATGAAGAATGAAATATCATATTGAAGAATACACTTTATTTGATGAGAGAAGGATTGATGCGCTCTTAGACCCAATCAACCCTGTTTTGCAAGATTGGTTAAATGATGATTTTCGTCAATTTCATAAATGGTATATGGATGAATTTAAAAAGGTCATTACAGGCCAAATTGAAAATGGAGGGCCTAGTGCAAATATGTCCATCGTTGACATCGGCAAGGAAAAAACAACTATTGAACTCCTTTATCATGATGAAGAAAAAGAAGACGAATATAAAACAACAATTGATACCTTAGAACTATATGAATTGCTGAAATCGTGGCAGCGTGATTTACGTTCGTTCAAGGCAAAGAAAAATGTGAATAAAAGAACATAGTTCGGTATGGCACGACACTTAACAGAGGAAGGTTTCCATGAATGAAAGCCTATTGCTTGGATGTTGTTCTGCGAATAATGTGCTAAACATAGAAGCAAAACCGTTTTCTAAGGCCATAAAGCTGCATGCTCATGAAATTTTGTTGCACTTTTATGAACATGATAAAAAATTTGAACGGGTCAGAAAGAATCCCCAACAATGGCTGGAATTTGTAAGCAAATTCAAAATAATCATTTCTCCAGACTTCAGTTTATATTGGTCCATGCCTTTAGAAATGCAGAAGGCAAACAAGGAATTCAATATCTACTTTGCAAATGAACTTGCCAAGAGGAATCCTAACACAATCTACAATGTCCGCTTTGGTGACGCAATATCCTACAATTTTTGTTTCGATGGTTTCCCTAAAAACGGTGTTGTCGCGGTAGGAACCCATGGCTGTACAAAGCGCTACGATGAACGGATAGTCTTTGAAGCAGGCTTTGTAGAGATGGTTAAACGCCTTACACCCAAAGTTATTGTCGTCTATGGTTACGCTAATTTAAATGTATTCAAATGGTTTGAGAGCATTGGCGGAATAGTTTTGAGGATTCCTAGTGAGTTTGAACTTGCACATTGAAAGATCCATTTTAGAAAAAAGCTCTATGGGTACTAGCTGTCCTTTGAACCTTCGCCCTGACACCATCATGATT
>JABUUT010000096.1:0-1196 GCA_021443045.1 Fibrobacteraceae bacterium | reverse complement strand
TTGCGGAATGAACCAACCGTTCCCTATTTTTTTCCCAATTCCTTTTCCAGTTCTTCAATTGTAGGCAAACTGCATTTGAAGGAATCCGGCAGAAATTTTATCCCGCTGAATTCCGAGATACCTAGCGGCATCTTGTAGGCTTCCAGGGAGTATTGGGCGAAGATGTTGTCTTTGTCTTTGCAGACTAAAAGGCCAATGGTAGGACTGTCATTTTCGCCTTTAAGCAAATGATCTACGCAGGACACGTAGGAACCCAATTGCCCAAGATAGCCCGCTTCGAAGCTAGTCACCTTAACTTCCACCACAACATAGCTATGAAGTTTGGCATTGTAAAAGAGAAGGTCAAGGAACTGTTCCGTGTTGCCAACTTGAAGACGATATTCACGCCCCATATAAGCGAATCCCGTCCCCAGTTCCAATAAAAACTTCTCAATATTTGCGATTAACGCGTCCTTGAGTTCCTTTTCGTTGTAATTTTCACGCATGGTGAGAAATTCGAAATTGTAGGGATCCTTGATTATCTGTTGTGCGAGTTCGCCCTGAGGAACCGACAGGTTTTCCTTGAAATTGCTGACGGAACAGCCTTCGCGTTCGTACAGATTGGTGTCCAAAAAATTCAGGAGAACGCCTCGGCTCCAGTTGTTCTCTATGGTCTTGCGAACATAGAAAAGTGCCTTGAGGGGATTGCCCTTGCACTTGTCGATGATTCTTTGGTGGTGCCCCCATGGAACGATCATCAATTTTCCAACAAGCTGTTGGAAATTTGGAATTTCGGAATACAGCCTATAAAAATCGTTGGCATATCTTAGGTTTTGTGGTGAAAAGCCTTTTGCATCAGGGATTTCCCTTGTCATGTCGATGCTGAGTTTTTTATAGAAGTCGGAGCCGTATGTGTTTTGGAACTGTTTTTCGCTAATGTCTTTGCCTAGGGACCAGTAGAATTCCAAAAGACTAGTGTTGACGGCAACGGAAGCTTTGATTCGTTGGGAAAGATAACGGGATTTAAGTTCCTTAATCCATGAGGAATATTCCGAGTTGATTTCAATTTTTTTCATGAATGTACCTGTTTTGGCAAGTCGAATATGGCTTGCCTATCAAAATTCGATAAAACGGCCTTGCGGCTTTGATTGTATTGATATTTGCCGGGATCCTTTTCCCGGAATGGCCTGTCGCATGCAGGAGGTGGCCCACACCTC
>JABUUT010000095.1 GCA_021443045.1 Fibrobacteraceae bacterium | reverse complement strand
TGCATAAGGATCTCCCCGCAGCTTCAAACATCGATGCCCTGGCTCAAAACGAATTTGACCCAGCCCTAATCCCCCCGGTCATCTTTAACGACGAACACCGTGCAACCCTCCGTGCCGAGCTGGATGCCTATTTCGCCAAACTCTATGGCCTTTGCCGCCGTGACCTCCAGTACATTCTGGAACCCCAGTCTGTCATGGGCGACGACTACCCCTCCGAAACCTTCCGCGTGCTCCGCGACTCCGAACTTGCCACCTACGGCGAATACCGCACCCAAAGACTTGTGCTTGAAGCCTGGGATAGGATGGGAGTTTGATTTTGCTCAGGAAACCGCAGGAATCGTTAGTTGATTGGTTGGAAATGAAAAAACTTAGAACCAAAAATTTTGATTCTGATGTTTGGATTCCTTTAATGTCTGTAGAACGAGAATCTACGGGTGAAATTTTTCATCCGGGTTATCAAGATACAGATTTCTGTGTGCGAAGTATTCTTGTGTCAAAGAAGGATTTTCCCATTATAAATCGTTTAGAATGGAATGACTTGAGCTTTCATTATGAGGCTAGATCCTGCGTTGAAACGGATGGATCATACGTATCCTGTGATGAAACTTGCGAATCTATTAGAAAAAATGATGATGAACGCGCTGACGGTGATGATTGGTACATTCCTGTAAATGCAATTTACCCAGTCTTGGTTCAATTTTGGGGTAAAGATAAGCCTGAAATTTGGCATTTGCATCAGGATATGGTAATTGCTTTCAACCTTTTGCAGCAAGGAGATTCTTGGGTTCGTCCAGAAGAAGATTATGTAGAGGTTGCAAGGCTGTTGAGAAATGCGAAAGGAAAACCATACCGATTAGAGATAAAAAATGAGTTCTTAAAGGACTATCTTTGCGCACGACAGATGGGCTTGTATGTAGCCTTATATCGTAATCGGCAGGAATACTTTGCCGTAGATCCAGGTTTAGGATGGAAAGATGGTATTACAGAAATTAAGTTATCTAGTGGAAAGTGGTGGGGTTCCTTTAACGTAAAGACCGATAACGGGTATGCTCCCGGTGAAAAGGCTACGATTATCAATGCCCGTCGAACTGACGTTGATACTGATGATGATGTTCCTTTATTTGACTTTCCTCAAGATGATTGTATAGAATCAGAAACAAAGACTGTTCCTATCGCAAGCGAAAACATTGTGTATGAAGTTCGCGGCGAAATATGGAAATATGAACTTGTTCTTCCTGGAAATACAAGCGTCAGGATACGTGGTGATGAACCTATAGATTTACCAAAATTCAAGGTAGATGCTTCTGGTAAGAGTGTTCCTTCTTCTGAATTGAAAGATGGAGGAAAATGGTTATGGTTTGACGCTGACGTTGCGAACGCAATCTTATCGAAAAAAGATTCTAAGTTGGAGTGGTATACTCTTAATACGGGATGCATTGGCGTTGGAACGTTTACAGTTGATTTCGGAATCAATGATTCTGGTTTGCTAAATGTTTATGCAAAGGATATTGCTTACCTTCCTGAATGGCTACAAAAAATATGGGCGGGCTTTAATAAAACTCCATTAGGCGGAGTCTCCAATGAACTTACTATGGTTCAAATTTATGCTAACCTTGTGCATACGCAGGCTCCGGAACGCATTCTGCCGATAGAATACAAAAGGCTAAATGAAACTTTCAAAAATAAGTATGGCGTTCCTTTATTCAATGAAACGCTTGATGTTGAATTATTATTGGAAAGGGTAAATAGATTCGAAAGTTCGTCTCAAGAAGGTTTCTTTACGTTAGCCAAGAATTTGGCTAAACTGGTTTGTGATTCTGTTAATTGGAAACCATTGCAAGGTCTCCTGCCAAAAAAAGAAAAGGACTGGAGATCAATGCGTACTTTGCAAGAATTTCTTGTTCAAAAGGAAGGCTTGCAGGAATCTGAGGCAAGAAACTTAATGGCTCCATTTGTGGGGATAAATGACTTGCGTCAGACTGATGCCCATATCAAAGGCCCTGACGTTGATAAGGCTGTGGAACTAATCAAAATTGATGAAAAACTCATACCGTTGTTTAAGGGAACTGCTATGTTATGTCAGTTTGTGAATGCTATAGTTGGCTTAAACAATGTTTTTAAACAAAATAGCCAGTCCACATATCGTGAACTGACTTAAAAGCTGGTGCGGATTTGGGATTTGCACCCTGGCCTAGTTTTGAGAAATCCGGTGAATGCCGCCGTTATTGTATGCTAGAATCCCTCTAAGAGGGGTCTCCGCACATCAGCCATTCCGCACACAATAAGTCCAAAAATGAATTTAGACACGAATCTTGTTATCTGTTCCATATGCAACCTCCAATTTTTATAAAAATGAATGTCGCGGAGCATACACGTAAAATCGACAACAAACATTACTAAATCCGGATTATACCCCAAACTTATCCTGTTTTCATTTCGCATTATAGTAAAATAATTATATTCTGTCAATGACATTTGCTGAACTAGATACCATCAAAAAGGCCGGTTTGGATTCCGGCTGGGGCATCGTAGAATCGGAATCCCTGGATGCCGTTGTATTTTCGAGTGCATCCCACGACCAACTTGCCACCGTCCGTTGTTTTGACCACGAAATCGATGTGGAATTTTCGATACCAGTCGATGAGTCGGAACTTCACATCAATGGAGCATACTCTGTAATTGGTCGTGTTATCGTTGTGGCAGAACGGGATTATGAAACCCTCAGGGCTATTCTGAATCGTTCTCAAGAGTTGTTCGTTGCGCTCCCGACAAATCCAGTAGAAATATACAATACCCGCTGGCAAGCCTTGGTAGCACAGGGAATTGCCGCCACCGAAACCGTGGAAGAGGTTAAGCGGCGTGTAGGCCAAGATGTCTATCGAGAAGCCTTGGAAAACTACTGGAAAAACGCTTGTGCCGTAACAGGCTGCACTCTCCGCGAATCGCTGCGTGCAAGCCATGCAAAACCTTGGGCCGATTGCGAAAATGCGGAAGAATGCCTTAGCGCCTACAACGGCTTTTTGTTGACAGCAAATCTGGATGCCCTCTTCGACAAGGGGCTTATAACTTTTGATGACGAGGGGCGCATAGTCATTTCGGAAAGCATCTCCTCGATGGATTTGTCCGCACTTGGTATCGTCGCCAATATGCGTCTCCGCTGGGTAGATGAAAAGCACAAACCATTCCTAAAATACCACCGCGAACACGTGTGGAAGGGGTAGAGATATGAGTGAACCGTTATTATTTCAGTCACGAAATGTATGTATTCCACAAGTTGAATGAGGCCTACCCAGGTAAGATTTTCTTTCAAGTCGGTGGTTGTCACAGAACCCAAGTTGACTATATAAAAGTGGGCGCTGATGAAAAGATCATTCTCGATGCCAAGTATAAGCCTCGCTACGAAAAAGGTGATAGAGGCATCGTTGATGATGTCCGTGAAATCAGCGGATACGCCAGGGACAAAAAGATTCTGAAAGCGTTGGGCTGGAATACAAATGTAGATGGAAAGGACGGCAAACTTTTGCCAGACTGTGTGATAATCTATCCCGTTGTTCAAGTGGAAGAAAATGATGACGGAGAATTCATGGATGATGTTGTCGCGGGAAATTGCCATCATGTCGATGAAACGCTTTCTTTTGACTCTACAAAGACCGTAATCGAACAATGCGACAAAATTAAAGCCTTTGAAGGGTTCTATAAAATTGCAGTACCACTGCCGATGAAAAAAATGTAAATTGAAAACATGAAGAACATCATCTTAATTGACTATGAGAATCTGCAAATAAGGAATCTTGATTTACTGTTTGATTTAGATACGGAAGTTTGCGTTTTTACGGGACCAAATCAAAAGAGCTATTCGGCAGAACTTGTACAAAGCGCCCAGAAATTTGGTTCTCGGTTAAAGTGGATTCCCACCAGCAGACCTGGCAACAATGCCCTTGATTTTCATATTGCATACTATTTGGGACAGATGGCTTCATATTCGCCCAAGCCTTTTTTTCATATAATATCCAAGGATAAAGGCTTTGATGCTCTAGTTGACTTTATGAAGAGTCAAGAACTCTTTGTAGATCGTGTCATTGCCATTGAAGAAATTCCATTAGTAAAAAAGATGGAAGAAATCAAAAGGGATCCTGTAGGTTTCATAAAAAATAAAATCTTGAATGTCTCGAAACCTGCAAAATTGAAAACGCTACGGACTGCTATCAAGAATTGGCTTGAGACTGACAATGAAGATATTGTTAGCGGAATCATTGAATCTTTGACTAAAAAAGAATTTCTCTCAATTGATGAAAATGAAAAAATCGTCTATTCAAAAGAAATGCTTGATTAGAGCTAAGGGTGTGAATGCAACTCTCGTATAACTTGGCTTACTACAACAAAATCTAGAAAAAGCCGCGAGGTTTTGCCTTGCGACTTTTGTGTTATTGATGGATCCTATCGGTCTCCCCATCGAGGATAATTCGACTAAGCCAACAAGTTGGCAAGTC
>JABUUT010000094.1 GCA_021443045.1 Fibrobacteraceae bacterium | reverse complement strand
GAGAGTTGCGACCGTGCTTGCACGGGCATTACCGAGCCGCTGGCGGAACTGTCCGAAGGTCATCTTGGGTCCATAGCATGGTCCCCAAAATCCCTCCATAATTCCCCAGGGTGTCACCAAAGTGACATCCTTTTATTGTATATTACACTTTACCCTAATGTGAAAGGTAGATATTTCGTATGAGTGAAAATATTATGCAACCGGAAATAATATCGGTGAAGGATTTGTTGAAAATAGCGAATTTAAGAATTCCTGAGTATCAACGTCCTTACAAGTGGACCGAGAAAAATGTCAACCAACTGGTAGATGATATCCTTGAAAATCAAGAGAAATCTGCTTATCGAATTGGTACCATTGTTGTTCATGATAATAAAGAAAAAAATTCGTTGGACATTGTTGATGGTCAGCAAAGGACTATAACATTATTTTTGATAGCCTATTTTGTCTATTCTTTTTTAGCAAAAGATAAGGATATTCAAACACATACATTTCTTAGGGGAGATACGGTAAATTCGTTCATACCGGCATCTAAGTTTTGTTTTTCTAATGCCATTACAAAATTAAATGTGCAAAAAAATTTTGGAGCAATAAAACGTCGTGAATCAGATTTGAAAAAAGCATCTTTTTTAAAGTTTTTCTTTAATAAATGCGAATTTGTAAAGGTGGTCATTGGCGATATCTCCGAAGCATTCCAATTTTTTGATTGTCAAAATGCTCGAGGAAAAGATCTTGAACCTCATGATTTGCTGAAAGCATATCATCTTCGCGAAATGAATAATTCCTCTACGGAATTGGAGCGTATGGAAGCTGTAAAAAATTGGGAGGGGATGAATCCTGCGGAATTATCTAATCTTTTTTCTCAATACTTATTCCGTATCAAAAATTGGAGCCATGGTAAATCAGCTCGCTATTTTTCAAAAGATGATGTGGATGTATTTAAGGGGATTAGTCCTAGATTAGAAGAAGATTATCCATATACACAGCTTTATCGAATAGCTCATTATTACGTAAATGAATTCAATTCTTCATGTCATTCAAAGATTATGCAGAAGGAGTTTGAGTATCCTTTTCAGATAGATCAGCTGATTATCAATGGTAAGAGATTTTTTGAATATGTAGAGTATTATTCAAAGAAAGTGACTGATATGAAAAAAGATCGAAGCCAGCCTCTTCTAAAGTTTATAAATGAAGAACAAAAATGTCGCAATAGAATTGGCGATACCTATGCGCGTAATCTTTTTTATTGTGCTTTAATCGCTTTTGTTGATAAATTTGGAATGAAATACTTTAAAGAGGCCGTAGAAAAGTTTTTTGTGTGGGCTTATACTCTACGATTGAAACTTTTTCGCGTAGGGATTGATTCTACAGATAATTATGCCTTGAATATTGCTCATTCTCGTGTTGCCCTGTTTAGGTTGATTCGTGATTCCAACAAACCACAAGAAATCCTGAATATGGAGTTGGAATTCCTGGCGAGTGAAAAAGATTCCAAAGAAAATGATGTTATTTTAAAATTTCAAGAGTTGGGTTATCATGCGTAATAACGAAAAACCATTGTCAAAGAATATTAAAGAGTTGTTCACCGAAAATAACGTTCGATACGAGATTCCTGTTTATCAGCGAGATTATGCATGGACTGAATCTCAAATTAGACAGTTGATTCAGGATGTGGCCGACTATGCCAAGGAAAAGGGAGATTCCAATTATTACATTGGTACATTGATTGTTTATGAGCGTCAAGAAAATAATAAAGTCGTTTTTGAAACTATTGATGGCCAACAGCGACTGACAACTTTGAGCATTCTATTGAACCTTTTGAAAAAAGATTATAGTGAGGTTTCATGGTTTGAAGAAAATATTTTATCGTTTGCTTGTCGTCCCAAGTCTACGGAATCCTTAAAGAATCTTAGAGATGGTGATGTAGATGGAGTTTCCAATGCATTTGCGAATCAGAATATTTTACAGGGGTATAGAGATGCTCGTAAATCGCTCAGAAAAATTTTAGCTGAATATGGTTGGAATAATGATGCAACTGTTTTTGCAAATTATTTGAGTGAGAAAGTTTATATATTACGAGTACCTGTCCCTAAGGATACTGATTTGAATCATTACTTTGAAATTATGAATAGCCGAGGGGAACAATTGGAAAAACATGAGGTACTTAAAGCGGAATGCTTAAAGTATCTTGATGACAAGGAGCAGATTGCGTTTAATAAGATATGGGAAGCTGCTTCTAATATGGAACGATATGTTCAGTATGGTTTTTCTACTGACGAGCGAAATGCTCTTTTTGGAGAAAAGAATGATTCTGGCCATATGTGGGATTGTCTAGATGATAATCTTGACTATATTTATGAAGTTCTTGGAAAAAACACTGAAAATAGTAATGAAGAACAGTCTCTTGAAGATATCGCTTTGGGGAGGCGTGATAACTTCTTAGATGAAAGAAAAAAAGAAGACGAAGATGGCAATATCCGTTTTAATTCGGTCATTAATTTTTCAAATTTTTTGCTGCATGTATTAAGAATTCAAGTTGGTTCTGATATTCCTCTCGATGATAAACGCTTATTGGTTTTGTTTGAACCCTATGTAAAGGCGAAAGAGACTGAAAGTAGCGATACGTCCCAGGAACGTATACACAAGTTTGTAAAGGAATTTGGATATAATCTTCTGAAGATTAAGTTCCTATATGATAAATACGTAATTAAGCGTGAATTTAGTAATGGAAAAGATCAGTGGAGTTTGAAAAGAGTCCGCGTTTACGGAGATACAGAAAAAAAGAAATCATATTCTTATGTTGGTACTTTTAGCGATTCTGCAAATTCAGAGGTGGAAAGTGAAATCAATCATGAAATATTGATGCTGTTAGCAATGTTCCATGTTTCGACTCCAACGTTGGTTTATAAACATTGGTTGAACGGAGCATTAAAGTGGTGTTTTGAACAGCAAAAATCGATTTCTGCGGAATCCTATAAGAATTATCTAGAAATGATGGCTGAAGTTTTTTTGCGCGATCGTTTCTTGGCTAAAGAGCCTTTGGATTATTATGAAATAATTTATAAAAATGATTGCCAATTACAGAATGTAGATAACTCCATTCTTGATTTATCAAAGCTGAATGCTGGAACAGATGTTGAAAATTTTATTTTCAATTATTTGGATTATTTACTTTGGAAAAATTTTAATGGTTCAAAATCTGCATTTGATGTGATTGGGGATAATGAATCTTTGAAAAATGATTCTAGAATTTCCAATTTTGAATATTCTTTCAGGAGTTCAGTAGAACATTACTATCCTCAAAATCCGATTGAAGGTCCAGAATTTAAGATTGATAATGGCCCTTTAAATTGTTTTGGAAACCTATGTCTGATTAGTAATGAAAAAAATTCTCGTTTGAGCAATTATATGCCTCTTTCCAAAAAGGAACACTACGCTGCAAGTGAAAAAATTGATAGCATCAAGCAACGTATTATGATGGCTTATGAAGAATGGGATGAACGAGGAAAAATGGATAAAAATGGAATCAGCGAAATTAACGACCATTATCAAAAGATGCTGGGTGTTCTTCTAGATGATAAATACGCACAAGTAGATGATTCATCAATTGCAATTGTTGTTGTCAATGATGATAATGATGAGTATAGTGGGGAGGATCTTGAAAATGACTTGGCTGAATATATAAGGAATATGCGGACACGGACAACGTTGATTCCGCGGGGACCGAGGAGATTTTTAAATGCGCGGTCTTTTTGGGATAATAAACGGAGAATTGCTTTAATTCGCTTATATCCAGAAAGTGTTCACGGTGGGCTTGCTTTTTTCGAACATGATTCTGCGTATTATGTTGAAGTGAATGCTGATTTTGTCGAAGTTCGGAGAATTAGAGATGAATTCGTCAAATATGGTTTCGCAAAAGATAAACTCTTTGACTTGTATTATGACAGTGAGGAGGATAGATCGAAACTTGAAGATGAAAGGTTTATATGTTGTGGTTTGAGAGATTTATTGAATGGGACTTGTTCTATATTCTAAACTTTTCACAGAAGTTGCACTAAATGGTTTCATCTGTAGAGGGCGAGGAGGTTGGATCTCGACTTCGATATGGAGAGAGATCCCGGCGCGGTGGCCGGGATGACATGGCTCGTGAATCCTATCGGTCCCCTATCCCCTTATCGCTGCGCTCCAGGGCTAAAGGCCGCTCCAAGGTCCGTTCCAGGGTGACAACGCGAGTCCGTCATTCTGGAGGGACCCAGGAGTGTAACGATGGGGGACCGATAGAATCCAAGGCAATGTATGGACCCTAGCTGTCCTTCGGAAAAGTCACGCAGTTTCGCACTAGCGATTTGAGTTCGGTATATAGGGACGGTTGAATGGATAGATTCCCAGAAAGATGTCGGTTTCAATTGACCGAAGATGAAAAAAGAGAACTGGTCACAATTTGTGACCGGTTCGAAATATTGAAGCATTTGTCTTCTCTTCCCGATGCGTTTACCGAACAAGGGGTTGCTATGCTTTCGGCGGTGCTCCACAGCGACAATTTAGAGGTCCTCTATTCGATATCCTTCACGCATCGCGCAAATTTCTTGTATTCTGAAACCTTGGCTTCTTTACCGTA
>JABUUT010000093.1:4185-8935 GCA_021443045.1 Fibrobacteraceae bacterium | reverse complement strand
CTAAGCCTGCCCCGGACTTGATCCGGGGAGCCGGGATCTCTCCCTGTCACCCTGGAGTGTAGCGTAGCGCAACGATAGGGTCCATTGCGTCTTGCTTGGCAAAAGTAGCAAATTACACTTTTCACTGCTATAGGGATGTTGACGAGAAAATTCGGTTGATATCCGCAAGAAAAGCCATGACAAGGTTTTAGCATTATACGTTTTTTCTGGCAGGGGATTTTATTTGTCGTTCCCTTTTATAAAGCGAAATAGTTCTTCAACAACATTGCTCAATGATTCTTTAAAGAAAAGTTCGGTATGTTCATTCGGAGACATCAACTTTAGTTCAAACAACCCATACCTTGATTTTATCCATTCATCTTCATTTTGTATGGCATATAAGAATGTGTTTTCATCAACGCCTTTCCATTGGTCTTTAGGTTTTTGAAAGAAAATATAGATACAACCGCATCTTTTCTGCTTTTTTACAAGTGTATAAAGACAACTATCCTGAACTGGCTGGCAATAGTATGCATCCTTCAAAAGTTTCCTCAAATGCGTTTCATTGGGCGTGATGACTTGTATTGCAATTTTATCTTCTTCCTCAAAACGTTGAAAATCCTTATCTTGCAAAGATGAACTCCTACATCTATCTTTCAGCTTTGTAAATGCACCATTATATGCCAACAAAAAGGCTATTACGCCGGAAACCACTAGTACAAACAAAACAAAAAAGAAAAAAACTTCGTCACACAAATGAAAACCATCCAAAGCAAGATTAGGATATATCCAAAAAGCCAGGCAAACAAATGTATGCAAAGTACAAACCATCGACCAAAAAACTAATGAAACCTGGCCTATAACGATGTTAATTTTCGATGGAGAAAAGTAGCCTCCTTTGCTGCTAAAAATTTCATCATCAAAAGCATTTTCGTTTGGTTTTAAAAAACTTTCTGGCTTTTTGTAACCTGGTAAACGGTGATACTTGAATCCACCACCACTATCAAGAAGTTCTTCGGGCAAGAGCCAGCCATGCTGCGTATCCATGGCGATAATGGCACGTTCGTAGACTTCGTACCAAGCCTTTGAACCCTTCATCATGTATATCCACAATATGGAAAATATAATTCCCATTACGGCAATAATCATGGCAACTCCATGACTTAGAGCGATGTCAGGATAAATGAATAATCTCAGCAGACCCGTTTTGTCATCTACAAAAGTCTTTAAAAAGAATGCCCCATAGCCGGTAAATACCATCACCAAAAGCGGACCAAGAAAGATTGCCCTTTGCCAAAGAGTTTTCAGTTCAAAATCGCGGCATTTCCAGTAACGATTGTAAAGATCCTTCTTGGAAAGAAGTTCACTTTCTTTGGAATCGCTCATTAAGATTTACCTTTTTTTTATTCTCCCTGCACGCATCGGACAGAATTTCCCATTCTACTATTTCCACTCCATAAATCTGCGTCCTGTTGATTAATCTCCAAGACGCCATTGCCTTCATTACGCCATCCGTATGTCCATATACAGCTCGCTTCTTCGCCATAATATACCTTTGGTTTTTCATCAAAAAAGCCTGCCTTTTCTTTCTTTTTTTTCTCTTCAAAATCAACACTACAACCTGTTTGTTTAAAAGAAAGACCTAAACGATCCGTTCCCTGATTCCACTCTCTTGCTCTAAAAATTTCACTCGAATATATATCACGCCTACCCCCTTTTCCCTTTTCCTTTAATTTTGCATATTTAAGAAGGTGATTCACCTCATCATGTGTAGGCAATCTCCAGCCAAATGGACAATTGTCCTTTGCTTCACCCCATTTGTAAAGAGGTCCATTTTTTCTGCAATTTTCCTCCTTATCATCGAAGCAAGCGTATTGCCCTTTTTTATATTTCAAGTTTTCCGTCATCCAAGTCACCCCATCAATCCTAACCGTTTTATAGGTTGTGCCATCTCGCATATCTTTAAATAATAAACTAATTTTTCCTGAAGAACTCTTATACAAACGATTTTTATTTTTCCCGTTTAAATCAGATTCCTTGACTAAGCGATATTTACCTTGATCACATATGTATAATAAGTCCTCATACCAGTATAACTCATCTTGTCTTTGAGCAGTACAAGTCTTCTTTAAATGGAACTCAATGGGCGTAGCTTTTCGATAGGCTTTTTGATTACATACAAAAGCTACCAGACTGTCCTTTTCAAAGAACATTTGATTATTTAATTTTTCGTCACATATTTGCTTGACTAGTAATTCTGCAGAATTTGCTTTTCTATATCCGGAATCGCTACAGACATAGCCTTGATTATATTTTATATAGAGCGAATCCAAATTTTCATTTGTACAAAGCTCTTTTGTGAAATTTTCTCCATCATTTGCATTACGGTATCCCAAGGAATCACAAACAATATACGACCCATGATAAGAAAACATCGTAGGTGGCTTAGATACATCGCAAACTTTTCCAATATCAATTTCGATTTTGGAAGCCTCTCTTAAAACACCGTTGTCACAACAATGTTTTTTGAAACATTCTCCATTCTGATTGCAACTTACTCCCTCAACATCATTTAATATGCAACGAACAGAATACATTTCATTAGCGGTATTACATTTACTGCCATAATAATATTTTATTCCTCTTTCCTCGCTGAGTTCCTTTGTAAAATAGTAAGATTTTTTATCAACATTATGGAATTTCTTGTCGCAATCTCTGTAACCAAGATTAGGTTCTTGTTCTAACTGAATGTATCGTTCGATATATTCTAGTTCGTTCTCTGTTGGAAGTCTCCACCCTGCAGGGCATACATTCTTGGCTGCGTACGAAGTGTAGAGGGGTCCTTTTCTCATACAATTGATTATCCCTGTTGGCGGACACCAGACATTTTCATTTGGTTGAGTAAAAATATTTTCTTGCATTACAACAATTTCACCAGACTTAGATTGCCAATAATCTCTCTTATATCTCCCATTTTCACAATACACACTCCTTTCTAACTGGGTTTCTCCATCACTGCATGGCTCAAAAAGTTTTGCATTTTCGTTCAGCAGTGCCTTGCAATCAATAATTTTCGTTCCGAAGAGGTTTTCCATTTCTTTATCTATCGATGGATAGATTTTGCAATAAAGAAGTTGTTCTAAAATGTCAATTTTTTCTTCTCTGCCAAAAGCGGACTTCAGCGTATCCACTACTAGTTTCTTGTTTATAAAATTAGGATATCGATCAAATTTATTAGAAAAATCTAGGACGGCATTTACCATAGCAGTTGTATCCGTCATTTTTTCAATGGATTTAATATTTGCTTCATTTGCGGTCATAAAAAGTTTATCTACAATATCCCAGTTTTCTGCCAAACCAGGAATCAAGGGGTTATCAAGATTTATATAGTACCATGCTGCTTTTTGAGAAAGATTCATGAATGGGTCATCAAAATAATACTGATGGACTTTAAAACTTTCAAAAACCGCCTGATTAAGATTTCCGCGACAAGCATTGTTGCAACTTTTACTTCTTATTTCTTTTTGTTGCCGTTCCAAATCCTTTATTTCCTTCTCATACATGTAGCGCTCACCTTCGCTACGTGCGAGTCGCCAGGAAAAATTACTCCGATCCAAGCGACGCTGGACTTCCGCTAGGCCTGCATTTTTAATCTCATTACACAGATTCTCACATTCCGCCTTAGTCATGCCACTTGCACGCATTTTCTTTTGCTCATAGGCCTTGGCCTCCGCCAATTTATTTGCTTTTATCGCTTTAAGCCAAGGAACCGATTTTTCAACAGGAACTCTATCTACCGCCGCTGCACATATTTCCACATTTTTCTTCGTGCAGAACATTTTTGGATATTTGTCGGACCATGATTCTGGATTAATAAAGTTGATCAAGTTCAAGCACATGCTTTTGTCCTTACCACCAGCACACTTAAACTCCAAATATGTAACGGAAAACTCTGTGTCACAATTATCCAAGAGGAGTCCAATGGAATCGGCAAAAACATTGCCATATATCTTATCGGCATCCTTTGGCGATAGATTCGATGGGCAGTACACATCCTTTATACCAATATTCTTTACGAGGTTTTCTGCTTGTTTGTAATTTTTATTGTCTATTGCATCTTGCAATGCCGGGTGGACTGCAAAAACAGACGTTATTGCAAACAACAAGTAAACGGCAGTCTTATTCATATTTTACTCCTTGAAAACGGAAATGTCAAAATAACCCTTTATCGCCTCCAAATCACTTTTCAATTGCGGAAGACCTTTTGTAGTGTAATACTTGTTTTTTGTGCAAGTTTCAAGCACATCCTTGAATTCTTTCATAGTCATTTGTTTTTTGAATTTCTTTAGCAAATTTGATGTTGCTATGGAAAATAATTCCACTGCAAACTTTTGTGATTTGTTCATATTATTCTCCTTGTCTTATTGTTTTAAATTCCCTGCGGTAGTAATACCGAACACCATCGCGCTTGCCCATGAGGCCCTAGCGTTCGACACCCTTCAGGTAGTCAACTAATTCAGCGATGGATTCAATCCGTTTCATAACCCTAAATGTAAAAAAAAAATAACAAAGTCAAGTAAAATTTGAATTTCGGCCAATTTTTTACTTATTTGCAGTTGTCTGCGGTTAAAAAACTTATGACATGGCCCCTATCCCCTATCGCAGTGCTCTAGGGTTAACCTATCGCTCCACAGGGGTGGTGGAAGACCTGCCCCGTGGCGCGGCGACCAACGGAAGCCGAAAAACGACTCGGGATAAAGCAGGGCTGCAA
>JABUUT010000093.1:1669-3366 GCA_021443045.1 Fibrobacteraceae bacterium | reverse complement strand
GCATCTGCTTGGTCTCCACGAATGAAAAACTTGACACATGATTTTGCAGGTGGTCCAATAATCTTGGTGATTCGTTTGTTTGGTTTCTCAATTTTTACGAAGCCCGATTGCGGCATCAATTTCTTGCTCATAGTTCTTGACATCATCTACATCGGAAAAATCATCGTCGTCCTTATCAAAAATTTTTAAGGGTTCAATGACAAAAGTATTTTGCGTATTATTAAGGTTTTTTACAAAAATTACTTTGCGTATTGTTTTATATTTTTATATATTTTACTTTGCGTATTGTATATGGAGGCCAAATGGAAATTAAGCGTAATTGCTGGAACGATTTACTTCGCTGGAAAAACACGTGCAAGGGATCGAAGGCTTTGCTCATCGAAGGGGCTAGACGTATTGGGAAATCCACCCTCTGCGAATCCTTTGCAAAAAAAGAGTACAAAAGCCATATTATTCTAGATTTCAACGAGGCTCCACGGTCGGTTCTCCAGGCCTTTGACAACATACGAAATCTAGACCGCTTTTACCAGACGCTTTCCATTGAATATGGTGTAAGACTCTATCCTAAAAAATCACTTATCGTATTTGACGAAATTCAGAAATTCCCCAGGGCTCGGGAATCTGTAAAATATCTGGTTCAAGACGAGCGCTACCACATCATTGAAACTGGCTCCCTCATTTCCATCAAGGAAAATGTAGACAACATAACCATTCCTTCTGAAGAGCAAAAAATCAAGATGCATCCTGTTGACTTTGAAGAATTCATGATCTACATGGGCGAAGAGTTGCTTTGGGAATACATTCAGGAATGTTTCGCACACAAAAAGCCTCTGGAACAGAATTTTCATGGAAAGGCCATGAGGCTCTTTAAGGAATATATGCTTGTGGGAGGAATGCCCAAAGCACTTGTTGCATACAAAGAAAACGGTCTGGATTTTACTTTTGCCGATGCAGAAAAAAGAGACATACTCAACCTCTATCGTGATGATATCAAAAAAGCCGCCAAGCGTTACAACTCCAAGGTATCCGCCATTTTTGAAAATATACCCTCTTACCTTTCTACCCACGAAAAAAGGGTAGTTCTCCGTGAAATTGCCAAGGGGGCAACCTACGATAAATATGACGAGCCCTTGTTTTGGCTGGGCGATTCCATGATATGTAATCTCTGCTACAAGTGTAACGACCCCAATGTGGGTTTTGCGCTGAATAAGAACGAATCTTTTGTAAAATGCTACATGGGCGATACCGGACTTCTTTTTAGCCTAGCCTTTAGTGAAAATGAAATTATAGATAATAATTTGTACAAACTCATTTTGAACGATAAGCTTTCCATTAATAAGGGAATGTTGTTCGAAAACGTCGTTGCACAAATGATTGTGGCACACAATAGACAACCTTATTTTTACACTCAGTACAACTTAGAGAAAAAACGAAATGATATTGAAATTGATTTTTTGCTAAGCAATGAGAGTAAAACCAACTTTAAGATACGCCCCATCGAAGTAAAATCTTCCAAGAATTATACCACTACGTCGCTGGGGCGTTTTGCAGATAAATTTAAGAACCGCATCGACAAAAGCTACATCGTGCATCCCAAAAATTTGGTTGACGAAGGGAGCGTTTTAAAAATCCCTCCCTATATGGTTCCGCTACTGTAAGGGGTGTTTGAAAATAATAGCAATCAATGTTGCTACTTG
>JABUUT010000093.1:0-1296 GCA_021443045.1 Fibrobacteraceae bacterium | reverse complement strand
TACTTATGTTACAGGGTTTTGGATAAAGTAATTTGAGAAGTTACTGCGGAATTTAGGTATATTTAAATTTTCCTCAATATTTTTGCATATCATGGTTGATTATTACCCAATATTTTTGTATATTATAGATAATTATTCCCCAATATTTTTGTATATTATAGATAATTATTCCCCAATATTTGCGTAAAATAATGAAACGAACCCTCTACATCAAACTCCTTGAATGGAAAAACTCCCTCCACAGAAAGCCCCTTGTTCTGGAGGGGGCTCGACAGGTAGGCAAGACCTACTTGCTGAAGGAATTTGGCAAGAACGAGTTCAAATATGTGGCTTACATCAATTGCCATAATAATCCGCAAATAGGTAGCCTTTTCAGCGATTACAACATGGACCGCATTATCCGCTCTGTATCGGCGATTTGCGAGTGCCCTGTGGTACCGGGCGAAACTTTGGTGATTTTCGATGAAATTCAGGAGGTGGCCGGAGGGCTTGCGTCGCTGAAATATTTTTGCGAACTTCGCAACAACCTTCATGTGGCTGTTGCCGGCAGTTTGTTAGGAATTTCCTATATGCGTGGGGAATCGTACCCCGTGGGTAAAGTGAACACCCTTAGGCTTTACCCCATGCACTTCAACGAATTTCTAGAGGCTCTAGGGCGAAAGAATTTGCTGGCCGCCGTTGAATCCTGCGACTGGGAAGTGCAGAGAACTCTTCACGGGGAATTGAAGGACCTGCTGCGGCTCTACTACTACGTGGGAGGCATGCCCGAGGCTGTTGCTGCATACATCGAAAATTCGGATTTGCAGATGGTCCGCTCCATCCAAAAAGAAATCCTCGTGGCATACGACCGTGACTTTGCAAAACATGCCGAAGACTGTGTTCAGCGGATTAGGCTTGTATGGAACAGCATTCCCGCACAACTGGCCAAGGAAAACAAGAAGTTCATTTTCGGTGCGATAAAAAAAGGGTCGAGGGCATCGTATTTTGACAAAGCCCTGCAGTGGCTCCGCGATGCCGCCTTGATTTATCGAGTGGAACGTTGCAAGCTCCCGGAAATTCCCCTTTCGTTCTATGTGGAGTCCGCCGCCTTCAAGATTTTTATGCACGATGTGGGCTTGTTATGCGCCATGGCCGAAATTCCTGCGGCTCAAATTCTGGTGGACGACTCCATCTTTTCGAAGTATAAGGGCGCCTTTACAGAAAATTTTGTCTTGACCCAGATTGTTGCGGCCGGGGGTGGTGCGGTCCACTACTATGCAAAGGAAAATTCCACCGTGGAAATTGATTTTCTTTTGC
>JABUUT010000092.1:20860-22384 GCA_021443045.1 Fibrobacteraceae bacterium | reverse complement strand
ACAATCCCCCTTTCGTCTAATGGCTTATTCGTAAAAACCACGGACTTTTGCATTTGAGCTTTTCAAATAATGTAAATTTTACCTTATTTTTTACATTTTGTGAAAATGTTTTTTAGGTGTGGTGAGGTGTAAATTTTAAAATCAACTCGACAAACCGCCGAAATTTGTATAAAGTTTCACTTTTTGTAAATGTTGGCACGGTTTTTGCAAAGGCGTTCACGAAAAAATAAAAATCGAGGAATTTATGAACGCTCAAGGTCTTTACAATCCGGCCAATGAACATGACGCCTGCGGCGTGGGCCTGGTTGCCAACATCAACAATGTGGCCTCTCACCAAATTGTGCTTCAGGGCATTACGGTGCTCAAGCGGTTAATGCATCGCGGTGCTGCCGGTGGCGACCCCGAAACGGGAGACGGTGCTGGCCTTTTGCTCAGCATGCCTAAAAAATTCTTTAAGAAAATGATTCCGGGTCTTCCGGAGCGTTTTGGCGTAGCCATGGTTTTTGTGGACCAGTCCAGGGCTAAAGATTCTGCGGATAATTTCATTAAGGAAATTGCTAATCGCGAGGGGGTCCCCGTAATAGGCGTTCGTGAGGTTCCTGTCAATGGCAAGGCTATTGGACACACGGCTCGCGAAACTTTGCCCCACATTCGTCAGTTTATTTTTGATGGTTCTTCTTTTGAATCTCCTGAAAAATTTGAACTAAAGTTATATGTAATTCGCCGTGAGATTGAAAAGGCTGCTTCTTCTGAAGAGGCCACCAAGGGTCTCTACATTTGTAGTTGCAGCAGCAAGACTATTGTATATAAAGGTCTTCTTTTGGCTAGCCAGATTGAAGCTTTTTACAAAGACCTTAGCGATACCGATTTTGAAAGCCCCATCGCCCTTGTTCACCAGCGTTACTCCACCAACACATTCCCCACATGGCCCTTGGCGCACCCCTTCCGCTACCTGGCCCACAACGGTGAAATTAACACCTTGCGCGGAAACCTCAACAGCCTCAAGGCTCGGGAACCCCACTTGAAGAGTGAACGCCTAGGCGATGATTTGCAGAAGTTGCTGCCTCTGGTGGCTCCCGGCCAAAGCGATTCCGCTAGCCTCGACAACATGTTTGAACTTTTGGTGGCCGCAGGCCGCAGCCTTCCCCACGCCATGCTCATGATGATGCCTCAAGCCTGGGGGGCAAAGCATTACATGGGTCGGGATGTTCGCGGGTTCTTTGAATATGAATCCATGCTTATGGAACCTTGGGATGGCCCTGCCGCTGTGGCATTTTCTGACGGTGTAAACGCAGGTGCTATTTTGGACCGCAATGGACTTCGCCCGGCACGCTACACTTTGTGCAAAAACGGCCTCTTCGTTATGGCATCTGAAACCGGCGTCCTCGACATTAACGATGCTGATGTAGAAGAAAAAGGCCGCTTAAAACCGGGTGAAATCATCTACCTGGATATTGAAAACCACCGCATTTTAAAGAATGCCGAAATGAAGGCCTTTGTGGCTCGCAGCAAGCCTTACCGCCG
>JABUUT010000092.1:15911-20701 GCA_021443045.1 Fibrobacteraceae bacterium | reverse complement strand
GGTTCCATGGGTAACGATGCCGCCCTGGCCGTGCTTTCGGACAAGCCCCAAAGTTTGTTCAACTACTTCAAACAACTATTTGCCCAGGTGACAAACCCGCCCATTGACCCCATTCGCGAAGAACTGGTCATGAGCCTCACTACTTACATTGGCAATCACGGCAACATTCTTGAAGAAACTCCGGAACAGGCCCACCTTATTAAAATCCCACGCCCCATTGTAACCGAAGACGAAATCAAACACTTCGAAAATATTGGCGACAAGAGTTTTAAGGCCAAGGTCCTTAAAATGCAGTTCCCCATGGGCGGTAGCGGTGAGGTGCTGGAAGCTGCTTTGCAGAACTTGGCGGGCGATGCGGTACGTGCTGTGCAGGAAGGCTTTAAAATCATCGTTCTTTCCGACAAGAATATTGACTGGGGCTATGTTCCCATACCTTCCCTTTTAGCAACAGCCTGCGTGAACCGCACCTTGGTGGAAGCGGGAGTGCGCCCCGAAATTGGCTTGATTGTGCAGTCTGGTGAAGTTCGCGAAGTGATGCATTTTGCCTTGCTCCTGGGATACGGTGCCACCGTTATTAACCCTTATTTGGCTTTCCAGAGCATTACCAGCATGTGCCACAATGGTGAACTGGACGTAAGCCCCGTAACGGCAGCCGCCAACTATGTAAAGGCTGTGGACAAGGGCCTCTTGAAAATCATGAGCAAGATGGGTATTTCCACCCTCCGCAGCTATCGCAGTGCCCAAATTTTTGAAGCCGTGGGCCTCAACCACGAACTGGTGGAAAAATTCCTGCCAGGGACTGCCAGCCGTATCGAAGGTATTGGCCTTGAAGAAATTGCTCGCGAAGTGGACGAACGCAATTTCCAGAGCCTTAAGGACTCCAGCCCCATTCTAAAAGAAGGTGGCCAGTACCGCTTCCGCAAAGAAGGTGAAATGCACCTTTGGACTCCAGCTTCTCTTGCGGCCTTCCGTCAGGCTGTGCAGGGAGGCGACTACGAAAAGTTCAAGACTTACACCAAACTTATAGATGACCAGTCCGAACGATTGGCTACCATCCGCGGACTTTTCAAGTTCAAGAATACAACCCCCATCGACATTGCCCAGGTAGAAAGCCGCGAATCTATCATCAAGCATTTTGTGGCTGGTGCCATGAGTCTCGGCTCCTTGAGCCCCGAAGCCCACGAAGCCATTGCAATCGCCATGAACCGCAACGGTGCCATGAGCAACAGCGGTGAAGGCGGCGAAGATCCGGACCGCGATACTCCAGCTCCAAACGGCGACATCCGCAGCAGTGCCATCCGTCAAATCGCTTCGGGCCGTTTTGGCGTGACCATCGATTACTTGCGCAAGGCTAAGGATTTGCAAATCAAGATGGCCCAAGGTGCAAAGCCCGGTGAAGGAGGTCAGCTTCCCGCTCACAAGGTGAATGAATTTGTGGCCCGCATTCGCCACTCCATTCCCAACGTATCTTTGATTTCTCCTCCGCCCCATCACGATATTTACTCTATTGAAGATTTGGCCCAGCTTATTTATGACTTACGCAATTCCAACCCCAAGGCTCGGGTTTCTGTAAAGCTGGTCTCTGAAGTGGGTGTAGGTACGGTTGCAGCCGGTGTTGCCAAGGCCCATGCCGACGTGGTGTTGATTTCGGGTCACGACGGCGGCACGGGAGCCTCTCCACTCACCTCCATCAAGCATGCAGGGCTCCCTTGGGAACTCGGCATTGCCGAAGCGGAACAAACTTTGGTACTCAACGATTTGCGTGGCCGTGTAAAACTCCAAGTGGATGGCCAGTTAAAGACGGGCCGCGATGTGGTAATTGCAGCACTTCTGGGAGCTGAAGAGTTTGGCTTTGCTACAAACCTGCTGGTAAGCCTGGGTTGCATTATGGACCGCAAGTGCCATACAAACCAGTGTCCCATGGGCCTTGCAACACAGGATCCGGAACACCGTAAGTTCTACAAGGGCAAGCCAGAATATGTGGAAAATTTCCTCTACTTTATGGCCGATGAAGTTCGCGAAATCCTCGCTCAACTTGGTTTGCGAAGCCTCGAAGAAGCCTGTGGACGTAGCGACCTTTTGAAAATGGAAGAAGCCATTGAATTCTATAAGGCAAAACGCTTAGATTTTAGTCAAATTTTTGCCTCTGTTGATGCAGGCGACGGAAAGGAACACATTAAGTGCCACGATGTAAATTATGTTCCCGAAGAACTGGTGAACTTTGACCGCAAGGAAATTCTCCCCTTTGTGCAAGAGACTTTGCAAAATGGCAAGAGTGTAGAACTTTGCACCATGGTCCACAATGTAGACCGCACCGTGGGTACAGAACTTTCGGGTGAAGTGAATGAACATTTTGGTGTTAAGGGACTTCCTGAAGAC
Organism: Fibrobacteraceae bacterium; assembly: GCA_021443045.1. Classification (GTDB taxonomy): domain Bacteria; phylum Fibrobacterota; class Fibrobacteria; order Fibrobacterales; family Fibrobacteraceae; genus Fibrobacter. The sequence goes on along the minus strand of JABUUT010000092.1, from coordinate 18,322 downwards.
ACCATCAAGATCCACCTTCACGGAGTAGCCGGCCAAAGCTTTGGAGCATTCCTCGCTCCAGGCGTGACCCTGGATTTGGAGGGCGAAGCCAACGACTTTATGGGCAAGGGCCTCAGCGGTGGAAAAATCATCGTGCGCCCCAGCAGCAAGGCCACATTCAAGGCCGAAGAAAATGTGATTGCAGGTAACGTAATCGGCTACGGTGGCACCAGCGGAAAAATCTTCATTAACGGTCTAGCCGGTGAACGTTTTGCCATTCGAAATTCGGGCATGCAGCTAGTAACCGAAGGCGTAGGCGATCATGGTTGCGAATACATGACTGGTGGCCGCGTGGTGGTTCTTGGCCGCGTTGGCGTAAACTTTGCAGCCGGCATGACTGGAGGCATTGCCTACGTTTACGATGAAACGGGGCATTTTGACTTGAGCTGCAATGTGGAATCGGTAGATTTGGAAAGCGTTTTACCAGGTTCCGAAAGCGAAACGGAACTGTTGGATATTATCCACCAACATGTAAATGCCACAGGCAGCCCCAAAGGCAAGCGCATTTTGGAAGACTGGAACAATTCTCGACCCAAGTTCGTAAAGGTGTTCCCTGTAGAATACCGCAACGCCCTCACCATAAATCAGCAAAAGGCTACAAAGTAGGGAGGAATAAAAAATGGAAAAGACGGAAAGGATACAAGATATCTACCGACCTGTTGAAGAACGGGTAAAAGACGTAAAGGAAGTGGAACGTCGCCTCAGCAAAGACGAAGTTCAAGCACAGGCTGGTCGCTGCGCCAACTGCGGAATTCCTTTTTGCCATGGTGCTGGCTGCCCCCTATTTAATCTAATTCCCGAATTTAACGAAGCTGTTGCTGCTGGCGATGTTCGTAAAGGATACGATATTATTTCTAAAACATCATTCTTCCCAGAATTTACAGGTCGTGTTTGCCCAGCCCTTTGCGAGGCCGGTTGTACAAAAAATGAAAAAGACGATCCAGTCATGGTGCGCCAAACAGAAAAATTCATTATTGAAACGGCCTTTGAAAATGGATGGGTGGAGCTCCCCGCCGTAGAACCCTTGACCAACGCCGATGGCCACGCTTCCACCGCTGCAGTCGTAGGTTCTGGCCCTGCCGGGCTCTATGCCGCCGAAGCCCTTCGCCGCAAAGGTTACTCCGTTACCGTTTTTGAAAAAAATGAGAAACCGGGTGGACTTTTACGCTACGGTATTCCAAACTGGAAACTGGAAAAAGAAGTTATCGACCGTCGCATTTCGCTGCTTGAGTCTGCTGGAATTAAATTTGTCTGCAACTGCGAAATAGGTAAAGACATATCTGCCGAATATGTGAGAAACCATTATGATGTTCTCTTTTTGGCCATAGGAACCCCAAATGCTCGAGATTTGAATATACCTGGCCGCGAAGCCGATGGCATTTACCTTGCCTTGGAATACCTCCATGGTAAAGTAAACACCGATTCTACCTACAGCAAAAGCCACCCTAACTCTTACGGTTCTTATCGTGAGCCTATTAATGCCAAAGGCAAAAAAGTACTCATTATCGGTGGCGGAGACACAGGAAATGACTGTGTGGGCAAAGCCCTTCGTGAAGGTTGTAAAAGCGTTCTCCAGGTAGAATTTATGCCAAAGCCTCCTGAGGAACGCTCTCCATCAACCCCTTGGCCCGATTGGCCGTATATGCTACGCACTAGCTACGCCCACCACGAAGGTGGCGAACGCCGCTGGAATGTTTCCAGTAAACGTTTTGTAGTAGAAAATGGCAAAGTAAAAGGTGTTGAAGTTGTAAAGGTGGATTGGGAAATGTCCCCTCTTGGGCGGCCCTTAAAACCAAACGAGGTTGAAGGTACTGCCGAAATTATTGAAGCCGATTTAGTGGTGTTAGCCATGGGCTTCACAGGTGTGCCTACCGAAGGTATCGTAAACGATTTGGAGCTCCAACTGACACCACGCTCCACCATTATCCCCGATCCCAAGCGCAACATTTACGCCGTAGGTGACTGTGCTAGTGGTGCATCCTTGGTGGTGCGAGCCATGGCTGACGCAAAAAATAAAATCGGCTCATCTGCAAAAGTCCGTGGAAGGTAGCCGAAGATTTTGCATAGTCTGAACATGAAGAAGGTGATGTTTCTGTTGTATGTAATCGAGACCATGATCCACCAAGGGTTACAGCGGAATTTTGCAAACGACGCTTTTTACTTCATATTCTTGTCGTAAAATTCAATGAGTTTTTCCCAGGGGATAAACTTCTTTTCACGGCCACCGTCGTAAAGATCCGTGTGATTGGCTCCTTCAATCACAAGCAATTCCTTATTCTGCGGAACTGGATTTGGCTTGATACCTGAGGCTACATCTCCTTCAACCATATATTTGTAGGCATCCTTTCCAAAGTAGAGGGAGTGGGCCTTTT
>JABUUT010000092.1:13260-15044 GCA_021443045.1 Fibrobacteraceae bacterium | reverse complement strand
ACCGAAGAAATCAAAGCCGATGCTATGAATTTATTCATGATAACCTAACTCCTGTAAGAGGCTATTTTAACCTTTTGAAATATAAATTCATCTCTTTGTAATAACCAATATTTTGTTTTTATAAAAGTCTATAACTTTTAGTTATAAAGCGGTTCGGTCATCATTCTACCTCGGCGGCAGCATTGATTCAAATGGAGGCCCATTACCGATATATCTTGATTATCGAGCACTAAACGCTGACAACTGATAACCGACAACCGACTACTTTTTATACATTTCCTCTTGAGGTAAAAATATGTCCATTGGTATTCCCGAAATTATTTTGATCGCCGTGGTGGTGCTCCTACTTTTTGGTGGCAAGCGCATTCCCGAACTGGCTCGCTCTTTGGGCCGCGCCCAGCATGAATACAAAAAAGCCAAGGAAGCTTTAAAGACTGAAGCCGAAGACTTGCAAAAGACGGTGGAGCAAGTCGGTGCTGCCGAATCCACCGGGTCAGCCTCTTCCGCCACGGTCGATAAAAAAAATCTTAGCGAAAACGGCTAGCAACCCTTCACGCAACCGCATCCAATGCAAACAAAAGAAGAAAGTGGGGCAACCCTCATCAGCCACCTGGACGCATTGCGTTCGGTACTTTTACGTAGCCTTGTAGCCCTTGCCATTTTCTTTATTCCTTTGTTTGTAGCCTCGCCTTATATCCTGGACATTTTTACTGCAGAAATCCAGTCGCAGGTGGGCGCCAAACTCCATTTCTTTTCGCCCATGGAAGTGTTCCTTTTGCAGTTGAAAATTTCTGCCTTGCTGGATGTGGCTTTATGCTCCCCCTATATAGCCTGGAACATCTGGCGGTTTGTGCTCCCGGCTCTTTACGAAAATGAAAAGCGTTTTATACGACGCATGGTGTGGCTTACGGGGTTCTTGTTCATTGCAGGGGCTGTGTTCTGCTTGGTTGTGTGTTTCCCGCTGATTGTACAGTTCGGCCTCAGTTTTCAAAACGAAAATTTGCAGCCCGTATTTGGGGTGTCAAACATCGTGTGCCTTGCGCTGTGGTTTTCACTTGCCTTTGGTTGCATGTTCCAGTTCCCGTTGGTAACTTACGCCTTGGTGCGTAGCGACATAGTTTATTACGAAACCGTTTGCCACGCCCGACCATACGTACTCATTGCCATACTGGTACTTGCGGCACTGCTCACACCCCCCGACATTCTGAGCCAGCTCATGCTGGGGGCTCCTACTTACTTGCTTTTCGAAGCGGGTCTTTTGGCGGCCCGCCGTTTCAAAGGCAAGTAGTTTAGTGAGATACATGAGTCCGATTGCCTACAGATTAAAACATGTAACCTAAACTCAAAAAAAGAAAAAAAGCGGTTTCTAGCCGCTTATGCACTAGCAGGTTGAAGCAGGGTCTTAAATTTCCTTCAGAATTTCCAGGAACTTTTCGCAGGCTTTGTTGAACAGGTGTTGTTTGCGCCAGGCGATGGAAATTTTGATGGGAAGGCTGGGCTTAAAAGGCACAAACTTAAGATGAGTCCCCTTGGTGTTTACGATGCCATCGATGGTGATTATGCTTGCCACTTGAGCCTCGGCCAATTTAGAGGCATTGTAGAGCATGTCGTTCGTACCGACGATATTTAATTTATCCATACTGCATTTGAGCCAGCCCGACAGGGAATTGTTCGAAAGCATTTGCCTGGAAACCATCACCGGGACGTTCAACAGATCCTTGGGGCAAATAAAATGGTTTTGTGCCAAGGGGTTGCTCCGCCAAGTCATTAAACCCCATTGGCTT
>JABUUT010000092.1:0-10293 GCA_021443045.1 Fibrobacteraceae bacterium | reverse complement strand
GATCATAAAACCTCTGGGGTGTTTAGGTAAACCACCAACATAAATATAACACCTAGAGTTAACTCTAAGTCAACAACCAACATAAAACCCTTTACGTTTTTACACAGGGGAAGTTATTTTTACATCATCTGGGCAAAAAATTTCAAAAGCATGTAGAACATTTATTTGCAGTAATTATATTTGTTATCCATCAACGATGTAAAATTCTAAAGGAAGGCTATTCATGATTCTTTCAGCAGCAGAAGCCATAGCAAAGCTCAAGGAAGGTAACAAATTTTATGTGGACCATGGCCGTGCAAACCTGGACATTTCGCCGGAACTTCGCAAGTCCACGCTGGCCGGCCAAAAACCTTTTGCCATTATTGTGGGCTGCTCCGATTCCAGAGCCATTCCCGAATGCATCTTCAACGCCGCCCTTGGGGAACTTTTTGTAATCCGCATTGCAGGAAACGTCATCGATGACCATCAGCTGGGAAGCATCGAATACGCCACGGAGCACCTGGGTGTTAAGCTTATTGTGGTGCTGGGCCACGACCGATGCGGTGCAGTGGACGCGGCCATGAATCACGACCCCGACGGCTACATCAAATACATCACCGACGAAATCTCAGCAGCCATTGGCGACGAGAAAGACGAAGTGGAAGCCTGCAAACTGAACGCCCTAGAAAGTGTGCGTATCATCGAAAGCAATTTGGACATTCAGCGCTTTGAACACAACAGCGGCCTTGTGGTGAAAGCAGCCCTATACCATTTGGAAAGTGGTGTGGTGGAATTTTTGTAACACGAGGGTCTGTGGTTAGTTGTCGGTGGTTAGTGGTTGGTAGTGAAGTCGTTTCCGTCATTGCGCTATGCGCTTGACTTTGGGCCTCAGCAATAAAAACAAGCTTGCTTGTCCATGACCGAGCTGCAAGCGGAACTGTCCAAAAGACAAATAGGATCCAAGGATAATTTATAAGCATCATAGTGGCACATAAATCCCCCATAGCTTAAAAGCCTGCTTTTCTGCAATTTTCCATCGGAGCTTGGGTGAAGCACACATTCTAGAAAATTCCTTACAATGCGCCGGCCAGGATACGTCCGCCATGGCAATATAAACGCACCTAAAAAAGGAAAGCCGCGCTGAACAGGCTGCAACTGGACTTTACGGGGGTGAAGTTCCAATTTCAGCCTGTCCCGCAAGAAGTCTCGAATTTGGCNCTTGATTGTACACATAAAATAGATTGGCTGTGTAAAAACCAAAGGGAATGTTTGAAAGGCTTTTGTAAAGATTCTGTGAAAAGGAAAAGGCGGTTTAAAAAAAATGTGGTTGTTTTCTAAATTTGATTTTGACGTGAACAATGGTAGTAATTTATTTGCACAGATGTACAAGAGCCGCTGGCGGGTGAAATTTATCTTGGACAGTAGTGTGCGGATATATAATCTATAAGGTATCTATAAAATTTTTCGGTGTTTTGGTTGTTCTGCTTATTTTTACGATAAGAGATTACAATGTCCCGCTTAAAATTTCCATCAGATATTTTTAGAAGTTTGATTTTTTTTGAATCTAGCCTTCCCCAAGTACGAGCGGGCCAAAAGCATACACCAATACCAGCAGCTACCGCAGATTTTACTGCAGCGGTGCTGTCACTTTCAAAAGATTTTGGAACTTTAAAGCCTATTTTTTCACATAGACTGTTGCAAATTTCCTGATATTTTTGAGGCCCACAGAATATGATGAATTTTTCATTTTTCAAATCAAAGAGGGATATGGATTTTTTAAAACGGTACTGAGGAGTATTGGGCACTGCTAAAAAAATTTTTTCGGTATACACAAAGGTTTGGTCGCTGGCGATTTCATCTAATTCGGGGTTATATTCGCGATAGGTGCGAACGCAAATATCAAAGAGGTTGGTTTCGGCATTTTGAATCAAGTCTATATTAATGGAAGGATGGCTTTTGATGTAACCAATAACGGCATTTGTAATAAGGGTTGAGGCGGCTAGAACATTAAGGCAAATATTTTTGTCTTCTAAGTTGGAAAAGGCTTTAAGCTGTTGAGGCAGAGCATCTATTTTTTCGTATAGGGGTTTTAAACGCTGGTAAAAAAATTTTCCACTGTCAGTAAGGCGTATGTTTCTGCCTACGGTTTTGAACAACTGAACGCCTAATTCATCTTCTAGCTTGTGAATCGCCTGGGTAAGGGCAGGCTGAACCACACATAGGTTTTTTGCACTCTGAGTAACATGCTCATTTTTAGCCACTTCCAAAAAATATTTTAATTGAGTCAATTCCATAAATGCTCCTATATGTATTTAGCACAAGTCCACCTATCAAAATTAAATTTTTTTACCCTATATATTATAAAAAATGATTAAAATTAGCCAATTTTATGTATTTTTTAGTTATCCATAACTTTTAGTTATCAATTTATAAAAAAAAAGTATTTGTCATTGGCTTGTAGAATGGCTAAATTAGGGGCAACAAAAAAAATATGGAGTTTATATGTTTATTAAAACACTTCTTATTACCGCTGCTGCAACCTTAATGTTTACCGCATGCGAAGACCCTCACGCCTGCAAGTTTGATGCAAACGCCAACACTCTGACTTGCCCAGAAAAAACTTACGCCACAACAAATGTAGGTGGCAAAGTTTGGATGGTGGAAAACCTTACATTTTTTGACCCTGATTCCAGTTTTTGCTATGGCAACAACAATAACAATTGCCAAAAGTATGGTCGCCTTTACGATTTTTCTGCGGCAAGCACAGTTTGCCCCAAAGGCTGGCATTTGCCCAGTGAAGAAGAATTTGTAGCTTTTATTGGAAATAAAGGGGCAACCGAAATTGAAAGCTTTAAAATGCAAAAGGCGGGTTTCCGCTATTATGACAATAACTTTGTTGATGAAAATGTTAGTGCCAGTTTTTGGACCAGCAATAACTTTGATGAATCTAGAGCAACGCTGGTGCGCATTAGCGATTCGGTGCGCTACGAGCACTACAATAAAAAAATTGGTGCCTCGGTACGTTGCGTAATGGATTAAATTTTTAGAGTTGTCCAAAATCGAAACTTAAAAATAAAGGTAAGAATATGCAATGGCTCGCTGATTTGTTCGTAAAACCTTCTGTAGCAGAACAGATGCTGGCTCTCTCCATTACAGCCGCTCTAGGGTTGATGCTTGGAAAAATCAAAGTGAAGGGCGTTAGCCTCGGGGGTGCTGGGGCCTTGTTCATGGGTATTATCCTTGGGCATTTGGGCCTTAGCATAGACGGAAACGTGCTCCACTTTGTTCAGGAGTTTGGCTTAATTTTATTTGTGTACACCATTGGTATGCAAGTAGGCCCTGGTTTTATGGATAGCATTCGCAGACATGGTTTAGTTTTGAACGCATTGGCGGTAGGTGTGGTTTTTACCGGAGTACTGGTAACTCTTTGTCTGTACTTTTTTACAGACATGCACAATAATGTGCCTGTGCTCATTGGCATGCTTTGTGGTGCTGTAACCAATACGCCCTCGCTGGGAGCCGCAAACTCGGCTTTTAGTGCCGCAGGTGCGGACCCATCTCTTGCGGGAATCGGCTACGCCGTTGCATACCCCTTTGGTGTTATCGGAATAATTTTGGTGATGATTCTTACCAGGGTGTTCTTTAAAAAGAATCCTTCTGAAGCGGCTAGTGATTACGCTCTTGAAATTGCAGCCACACAAAAAGAAATTGAATCTTGCAGTCTGTCTATTGAAAATAAAAATCTGCTTGGAATAATGATAAAAGATATTCCAGGGCTTGCAAACGGCGGTGTTGTTGTAACACGACTTTTGAGAGAGGGAAAAATAATTACACCCTGTGCCCAAACCATTTTATTTGATGGGGATAAAATTCATATAGTGGGCATGCCCGATGCCATAGCTGCCATGGAAACCATAATTGGCAAAAGGTTAGATACCCCTATAACTCAAATGGCAAGCCCAATAATTACAAAAACAATTTTGGTAAGCAACAAGGAAGTTCTTGGGAAAACAATTGGCTCTTTAGCTTTTCCTGAACGTTTTGGCGTGAATGTAAGCCGCGTAACTCGTGGAGAATTTAAATTTACTGGGCAACTGGATTTGAGAATTAAATTTGCAGATAAGTTAAAAGTAGTGGGACCCACCGAAGGCATTGATGCTGTTGCTGCAGAATTAGGCGATTCTCTGGTAGCCTTAGAAAAGCCCGAAATCATTCCAGTATTTATTGGAATTTTTATTGGTGTGATAGTAGGTTCCATACCCTTGACTATTCCAGGAATGCCCATGCCTTTAAAACTAGGGCTTGCCGGTGGACCCTTAATCGTTTCTATTCTACTTTCTCGCAAACGTAAAATTGGACCATTAAATTTCTTTATTTCGAGAAGCGCAAACCTAATGCTCCGTGAACTTGGCATTACGCTGTTCCTTACTTGCGTGGGCTTGAATGCGGGCATTAAATTTTTTGATGTGCTTTTGAATGGCGACGGTTTTTACTACATGGGGTTAGCGGCCTTAATTACCTTTGTGCCTTTAATGGCTGCTGCAATAGTGGGTTCTCTTGTTTTTAAAATAAATTATCTAAGCCTTTGTGGTATGCTGGCTGGAGCTACCACAGATCCTCCCGCATTGGCTTTTGCCAATGGGCTTTCTAACAGCGAAGCCACTAATGTGGGGTACGCATCGGTTTATCCATTGACTATGCTACTTCGCATTATGAGTGCCCAGGTTCTGGCGGTAATTTTATACGCAACCATATAATCCACCAAACAAAAAATAGCGTGGATCAAAAAATTGGTTCACGCTATTTTGTTTGTTTGAGGCTAAGTTATGGGGCACCACCTTCGACGGGTGGCCATGCTTTTCGTTTTAGTAAATAAACAGCATCTCACGATACTTTGGCAGGGGCCACATTTCGTCGGATACCACGGTTTCCAACTTATCGACCACCTTGCGAAGGTCAATCATGGCGTTCAGCTTGTCTTCGTGCTTGCCCACGATGGCTTCGCTCATCTGTTCCAGGGCGGTATTCAGGTTCTGGAGCCCAAAGCCCAGTTCCTTGGCAATACCGTCAATGGCAGGGAAACCTTGGTTAATTGCCATTTCGTTTGTCTTGAGGGCCTTGGAGTAGGCTGCCAAAACCTGAGGGAGCACGGTGCTCTTAGCCATGTCGTAGGCGATGCGGGCTTCGATGTCGATGCGCTTGTGGTAATCTTCCAGGTTGATTTCGTAGCGGCTTTCCAGTTCCCGGAGGTTGAAAACGCCGTACTTTTCAAAGAGGGCCACATTTTCTTTTTTGGTGAGGGCAGCGAGGGCTTCCATGGTGGTACGCACGTTGGGCAGACCGCGCTTTTCGGCTTCGGCAACCCATTCGTCGGTGTAGCCGTTACCGTTAAAGATAACCTTCTTGTGCTCCTTGATAATTTTCTGCAAGAGCTTTTGCAGCTCTTCGTGGAACTTGTCGGCACTCACCTTTTCCATCTTGTCGGCAATAAGGTCGAAGGCTTCGGCTACAATGGTATTCAAGATGATGTTGGGTTCGGAGCAGCTCTGACTGGAGCCTGGTGCACGGAATTCGAACTTGTTGCCAGTAAAGGCAAATGGGCTTGTGCGGTTGCGGTCAGTGGCGTCGCGAGGGAGCGGTGGCAAAATGTCGGAACCCAGCTTCATGGCTCCGCCCTGCTTGCTGCTCTTGGCTTCGCCCTTTTCAAGCTGTTCCACAACGTCGGCCAATTGATCGCCCAAGTACATGGAGATGATGGCTGGAGGAGCTTCGTTGGCACCCAGACGGTGGTCATTGCCAGCGCCAGAAACAGCCATGCGCAGAAGGTCGGCGTGGGTGTCTACAGCGTAAATAACGGCGCAGAGGGTGGTAAGGAAAATGGCGTTCTGGTGTGGGTCTTTGCCTGGGTTCAGCAAATTGGTTTTGCCGTAGTTCACAGACCAGTTATTGTGCTTGCCAGAGCCGTTCACTCCAGCGAAAGGTTTTTCGTGGAGCAGACAAACTAATCCGTGACGGTCAGCCACCTGGCGAAGCACTTCCATAATTTGCATGTTGTGGTCGCAAGCCAGGTTTACTTCTTCGAACATGGGGGCCAGTTCAAACTGGGCGGGGGCCACTTCGTTGTGGCGTGTCTTGGCCGGGATTCCCAGCTTCCACAGCTCCTTTTCCACATCGTTCATAAAGTTCAGAATGCGGGCGGGAATGCTACCAAAATAGTGGTCTTCCATTTGCTGGTGCTTGGCGGATGGGGCGCCAAAGAGGGTGCGGCCAGCCTGATAAAGGTCGGGGCGTTGCAGATAGAAGCGCTTGTCAATCAGGAAATATTCCTGTTCGGCACCCANTCTAAAAGTGGGCAGACATAATCCTTGAAATTATTGTCTGGCAATTTCTTTGTATAGAAAAGAGCCTCCACCATGGGGTAGCTGACATACAACTTTCCATTGCCCGTTTCATCGCTAAAGAAATCTATCATTTCGCAGAGGCGTGCGTTTAAAATTTCAATGTCTACAGCATCCGATTCTCTATGCTGTGGTTCATAATCAAAAAAGAGAAATACCTGAGAAAACGAATCTTCGTTGGCACCACGAATTTTCAGAAGTTCGTCGCCCTTCAAATGAGTTTGCAAGACAGAAAGAATACTTTCGGTAAAATCCGAAGAGTTCATTTTTTTATACAGCTGATAGATATTGTTCCTGTACAAGCAGACAACATCTTCTGAAATTGCGCTGGGATACGCCTTCTTAAGGGTATCCATTATCTTGCTGTCATCAGATCCTTCGAATACGAACAAAATCATACCGAGAAGGTGCCCCCGCGGTACAGTTTTTCCATGTTATGGCCAAAGCGCAGTTCCTTTTCGGTGCATTCGTCCAAGGGCTTTATCTTGTTATTTTCGAGGATAAAGTTGCAGTCGGGGCGGAGCAGATAGTTTGTCATCAAGTGGGTGTTGTGGGTCGTCAGAATCACCTGGGTGTCGGATAGTTCAAACAACTTTTTGCACACATTCATAGACAGTTCAAAATGGTAGAATGCGTCGAACTCGTCAATGAAAACGAAAGGCAAGGCCTTCATTCGGGCATACCAGTAATAGAACAAGGTCAGGGAACTGGTCCCTGTGGACCTTACATAACTAAAGGGGATGCTTGCGCCGTTCACGTTGCACTGCAAAATCTCATCACCGGCAGAAGGCGTGGCAAAATCAAAACATTGACCGCTTACATCCTTCAAGAATTTTGAAAAATCTTGAACAAGGTTGTTCTCGATGATGAACTTTTCTATGGCTGCGTTACCCACATCAAAACCGATGTAGGAGCGCTCTTCCAAGTTCCTAAAGAAAAGCATGCTATCGACAAAGTTCTGCATTTTCACAAGCACGCTGTTTTCTTCGAAGGGGAATGTACCCAAAAGAAAACTGACAAACGAAGTGTTGTTGGCTGGATTCTTCCACTTTTCCTTCATCTCGTTAGACACGGGGAAAAGAGCCTCGTTAAGCTCCAGACCGCCATTACGGTGGAACCACATTTCACCATCCACAGAAAGACTCTCCTCAACAAGTTGCGCCGAACTGTTCTTGGAATACGTGTAAACAACTACTTGAGAATTGAAGATAAAGTAATATTCAAACTTAGCTGGTTCACCCTTGCAACCTGCAAACGTAAAATTTTTACCGTAGTCGTTTTGCTTGTTCTTTAAGGTTAAATGGTGAACGATGTCGAAAACGGCGAAACCCAGGTTGCTTTTTCCGCTGCCGTTGGACCCATAGACAATGGCACTCTTGACCACCCCATTTTTAATGGCATGGGCGTTAAAATCGTATTTGCCCGGATTGGACAAATCCAGTTCAATTCTTTGGGCAAAACCACGATAGTTGGTTACGGCAAATTTAGACAGCATTGGAATACCTCAATAGAAATATAGCAATAAAATTTCTGAGAGGACTGGCAATCGTAAAATTTTTACGGACATCTCGTTAGTGACAAGAATAGTAATCGTAAAACCATGAATATTCAGATAGCCAGCACCAGGGTTCCTGCTTGCGGAAAAATTCCCAAGTGCTATCTTGACGGTCGGTCAAATCCACAATATCATCGATGATGTCATTTCGTAGGTTAGCATCCATTTCAGCCTTTTCAATATCCTGCACTGAATACGAGGAAATTGAAATTTTGTACCAAAAACGACGGACCATCATTAGGCCATGGCAAGACAAATTCAGGCAATCGGTCCCAAGCCACCTGCTTTCAAAATCTGCTGAGTCACAAAGGATGTTTCCCTTCTTGTCGTACACAATTTCTTCAGAAACAGATTTCTCCAAGTAAAAAGGTTTGACGAATTGATTGCCTCTTTTTTCATTGCAACAGTGGTTTGCGAATACAGTGTTCTGGGTAAAGACGGTTCCATTGCACGAAGCGACTAAGTTATAATTTGAGATAAAATGAGGATGGGGTTTCCCGGCGATTTTTCCATTGCCGTTTTGCAATACACCTTCAAAACAAATGAAAATATATCTGTCACTCAGATTCGGGAACTTGCAATATTTTTCTTTATCCCCATCCCACTCATTTGCAGTTATTTTATTCGGAATAATATGTTCTAACGTTACATTTTGATTGTGGTTGTTCACGCTTGCAGAATACAACCTGCGCATGCAGTAACAGCAGTACGGCCCCTTTTGACCATCCCGTTGTTCCTCTAAAAGAATATGGCGCAGTTCAGTCTTATCGCAGAGATCGTAACTCAAGTTCAGATATTGAGTGCCGTTCCAATGCCTGTCCATAATGGACTGGGTTTCCACCTCGCCACGCCTTGCCTGCGCCGTATTTATTTTATCGATGAATCTCACTGGCGCACCAGCCCCACGCGTTCAGAATAATCCCTAAACAAATCAGAAAAACGTTCTTCAGAGACAAGTCCCTTGATTACATTCAAAGTTTCTTGAGCCTTTTCATCTTTCCCTCTCATTTTAAGTCGAACATACATATCGCCAAGGGATTTTAGATAGGCGTTGCGGGGCTCTGTACCCATAATCATGGAGAGGGTCATGTCGTAATCCATACCGAAGGAATCTGTAACCTTGGAGTGGACTAATTTTCCATCCGCATAGCCCATCTGGATTACAAAATTATTTTCGTCTTGCTTAAAGTTGCTTACAACCAAGGGCGAATGGGTGGAGGCAATCAGTTGCACCTCAGGGAACGCATTTTGAAAACGGCGGAGAACATCCTGTTCCATACTGGGGTGCAAATGCAGATCCAGCTCGTCGATAACCACAATTCCACTGGGTTCCACATTCCCCTCGTTCAAAATAAAGGAGCGGTAGGCCAGGTCAAACACTATGTTGAATATGCGCTCGTAACCAGCAGGAAGTTCATCCCAACGGCAACGATGACCATCGGCAAACAGGGCTACAATATAGGGGGAGTCAATGCCGTCAACCATCAGGTTGGTAATCTTGATGTGTTCCGACGGATCCGACAGCATGGAATCTTCGTTGTTGGTAAATTCCCTGATGTACTTTTTGATGTACTCGATTTCTTTTTTGCAGGCTTCTATCCGAGCAACGAGAGAAGCCGCATCGGCCCCATTCGGGTTATCAAGTTCATTTAAAGCCTGGGTGCTACTTGCCTGCTGGCGATATATGCGGATAAAACGTTTTTGCCAAATTTCTGCACACGAAGTAACATAGTCCCAGTGATAATAGCCCCAGCTACGGTTGAACACCTCGTCTTTTTCCAACATTTCTTTGATGTTTTTCGTCAGTTTGGCATCGATATGAGGGAAGCGGTCGGAGTAACATACCATCAACGGAAGACGGCCGGATTCTTCCTTGGTTTGCATAAACTGAGTGCATACGTCTTTGTATAGCGAAGTTTGTAAATACGCCTTTTCCTTGGCGTCCTTCTTAAAAGACCAGCAAAGTTCTTTACCCATAAAATTGGCCGAAACTTTAATCTCCACGCTTTCTGCATAGTTCATCTTGTCGTCGTGCCAGATTTCGCGAATGCCCACGTTAGAAACCCCAAGGTCAGAAACAGGGCCTCCCAGCGACGAATAGCCCCAACTGCTGTTGTTCGAAAAGAAAATACTCAGGGAATTTTTTATGGCATTGATCAAAGACGTTTTACCGCTGCCATTTTTACCAATGAGGATAGTCGCCTTTTTTGCAAAGATGAATGATGCCTTGCGAAAGCAGTGAAAATTGTTTATTTCGATAGAGCAAAGTTTCATAGGTAAAATATAAGTTTTTTTTATATGCTATGTCAACTTTTCATCGCATTTACACTAAAGCGTGCTGACGGCCCGATAATCCTCTAA
>JABUUT010000091.1 GCA_021443045.1 Fibrobacteraceae bacterium | reverse complement strand
AAAACAAGCAAGCTTGTTTTTATTGCTGAGGCCCAGAGTCAAGCGCATAGCGCAATGACAGAAGCGACCTCACCGCTGATAACCGATAACTGACTACTGACAACCATAAAGGCTCACCTCCAAAATCATGTGTCTAACATCTGTCATTTTTTAGTGTTTCGTGTCACCGAAGTTTCATTATCCCTTAACATTTTACCCACAATCCTTTTGCGAAACAATGAGTGTGTTATGACACTTTGTAAACATCTGTTAACATATATTACAGGTAGATAACCACGGCGGTATCGGCAAACCTGTTCATTACTTTTATAAGGGGGTATCTTATGAAACGGTTAGCTTTTGTGCTCTTGGCCATGTTGGTGGCTTCTTCTTACGCTGCTCCAAAGCTGGTAAAGTCCAAGCGGGGCGGGGTGGATTTAGCAGCCGACAGAAGCCTGGGCAAGGTTGTATGCACGGCAGACTTTAACGACGAAATGCCGATTCTTAAAGATGAAGGCAATTTGGTCTTTGTAAAGGCAGCCTGTGGAAACGGCTGGGTTGAAAAAAGCAAGATTGAGTATGTTGCAGAGGGCCCTGGTGACAAAACCATTAAAATGGGCGAGGTTGACATCTCGGTATGGATAGACAACAATCCTGGCGTGTTTATTCTTGAGAACGATATTGCTGATTTTGATGGAGTTGAAATTGACCGTGACTTTAAGGAATACTTGCAGCATACGGTTGATAGGGAATCCATGGAAATGAGCCATAACGAAAATTAAGTGTTTTCCAATTTGTCAAAATCCCCGGCAGCTTTGCTGCCGGGGATTTTTTTAGAAGAGTCGTTTAAAGGTGTACTTTAGAAGATTCCCTTAGAGGAAACCTTAATTTTCTATATTTTGAAACTGTGAGATTTTCTGTTGGACTTAAAGATGGTTTACCCATAGGTCTCGGCTATTTTGCCGTTTCCTTTTCTTTTGGCATTGCAGGAGCCAAGTTCTTGAGCTGGCCCCTGGTCACTTTTATTTCTATGACCAACCTAACGTCGGCAGGGCAGTTTGCAGGGCTTCAGATTATGGCCAATGCTTCGGGCACTTTAATTGAAATGGCAATAGCTTCTTTTTTTATTAACCTGCGCTATTCTTTAATGGCTATTTCTCTTTCGCAGAATGTGGCGCCCAGCTTTACTACCGCAAAGCGGCTGTTGCTCTCTACAGGAATTACCGATGAAATTTACGCCTTGGCAATGGCCCAAAAAGAAAAGGTGACGGCCAGGTATTTTTTGGGCCTAATGGTGCTGCCTTATTTGGGATGGTCTTGTGGAACCCTTTGTGGCTCTATTTGTGGAGAGGTTTTGCCCTCCGTGGTAACGAATGCCCTTGGAGTGGCGCTGTACGGTATGTTTATTGCCATTGTGGTGCCTCAAATGAAGGTTTCCAGGCCTGTTTTTGTGGCTTGCCTTATTGCCATAGTCCTTAGCTTTTGTTTTAAGTTCCTGCCTGTTTTAAACAGCGTTTCGGTGGGCTTTGCCATTATTATCTGTGCGGTGGTGGCCTCTCTCGTTTGTGCCTTGATTTTTCCTGTAAAGGCAGAGGAGGGCTCCCGATGAACCTTCATACATACAGCCTGTATCTTTTGGTGATGGCTGGGGTAACGTACCTGTTGCGCGCCGTTCCCTTTGTGCTTTTAAAAAAAGAAATCCAGAGCCCCT
Source organism: Fibrobacteraceae bacterium (assembly GCA_021443045.1). Lineage (GTDB taxonomy): Bacteria > Fibrobacterota > Fibrobacteria > Fibrobacterales > Fibrobacteraceae > Fibrobacter. Next base: position 3,199 of record JABUUT010000091.1, on the reverse strand, counting down.
TTTGGAAGTCTTTTTTAACCTATATTCCCTATACTGTTTTGTCGTCCATGACGGTGCCCTACATTTTTTACGCCACGGAATCGACCTTATCGGCTGTTATTGCCTTGGCCACCGCGGTGGTGTTCTCCTTGTTGGGGCGTGGCTTGGTGCTGGTGGCTGTGGCAGCCTGCGTGGCTGTGCTGTTGGTAGATGGTTTAATATTCTAGATGTACCCTAGACAAACTTTAGAGCAGGTTTACGGGCTTGGAGTCGCAAATTGGCGATATGAGCTTAAAGGAAAACTCTGAACCTTTGTTGTATATGCTTTTAACGAACAGCTTGGAGTGCATTTTTTCTAGAATCTTTGATGAAAGAAGCAACCCAAAGCCCTGGTTTTCATTTAGCTGAATGCGCTGCACATCTTCGGGCCGCATCCCAATTCCTGAATCTTCCACAAAAAAGGTCATTTGGCCATTTCTATCGCCAAGGCTCTCGTACTGCAGAGACAGTTTTACAAAACCAGAATCGGTGTATTTGATGGCGTTGGTGATGATGGTTTTAAGAACCTGGTTCAAATGAGGGCCGTCACCCAGGAATAAGGATGGAATGGATTGGGGAAAATCGGTTTTAAATTCCAAGTTCTTCTTTTGGGTGGCTTTTGTGGCGTGTTGAACTATGTTCTGCAGAACATTTTTTACGCTGTAGGGCTCTTTGACAATGGGTGTTAGGTCTTTGTCAAAGTTTACAAAATCTTGAATGTTGTTTGAAAAATCGGTTAAATCGTCGCAATCGTCTTTTACGGAATTAACACAGTTGATAACGTTTATATCGGTGGTGTTTTTAAGAATGTTCTGGCATTGGTGGGTAATGTTGGCCAAGGGTTCATTGATGTATTGCTGAACATTAAAAATTAAGGCATCTTTGGCTTGGTTGGCTTCTTTTAGCTGGTTGTTGCTTTTGTCGAGCCTGTGGTAGTTTTCTTCTATCCGCTTTGCATATTTGTCGTGAATGAAAAAGCGGTACTGCGAGAGTAGCCCAAATACAAAGGAGGTAAAAATCATGGATTGCAGTATATCAATTAGAAAGCCTTCGGGATTGCCTCCGTACACGTTCCGTGCAAGTCCCGGCACAAGGTAGTCTACAACACAGCAGCCTGCTAAAATAAAGGCACTAACGCAATAGGCCACATAGGCGCTTTCGCCCCACAGTACCATAAAGGGCAACAGAAGTGCAAAGGCCAGCCATATAGGCATGCCGCTGAACAAACCGCCAGCAGAAAAGTACATTATGGGAAAACCAATGAGATTCGCAATTAAAACGCACAGAAAGCCTGCAATTCCCGGATTCTTTTTTACGATGGAAATGTAGAGGCATAAAAGAATGCAGAGGATGAGCCCCGTATTAACCAAAAAGGTGTAGTAATGCTCTGTTCCTGTGTTGATGAGGGTGATAATGGTGGACAATAGGCCAAAGAAACCCAGGATGATGAGCGTGAGGTTTATGGTTCTGTTTTGAATGGAAATTCTTTCGTTGAACAAGGCTTTCCAGATTCTGCCTTTGATTTTGCTGGCCGAGGGCTTGGGGTGGGCCGATTCTTTTTTAGAAAATAAATGTCGGGAGTTTATTTCTTTAGAGTGGGCTTCGGAAAGGGAGAATTCTTTAAAGTATGATTTGCTTAGGGTTTTGCTGTTGGTAACGATAAGGTTATTGGACAGGTATTTAAGAACTTGTTTTTTAAGTTGAAAGTCGGAAAAGGGAAGTTGCAGAGTGTCGGTGAACCCCTGGAACTGGAGGTTTGTTTGAGAAAACTGTTTATCGTGAGTGCAAAGAGCTATGATGGGAGTTCTAAAATCTGGGAAAATCTGGTATAGTTCCTTAAGGTTTATTTTGCAATCCATAAGGATTAAATCAAAGGATTTTACCGACAGGCGTTCTAGGGTGTCTTTGATGCTGAGGGTTACCTCTATTTGAATTTCGCTGTTCTTTAGAAACGATCTGATGGTTTCTTGGAGTAGTGAAGATTCGTGGGCTATGAGAATGCGCGCCTTAGGTGCGGTAAACGAGTCCATTTCGTTTTTTTCGGGGGCCTGTAGGCTAACGGCCTGTAGGATTTTTTTTGCGGCGGAATCAATAACGGAAATGTAGTGGCCCAATTCGCTTGGACTGTTTTTTTGAATAACTTCATTGATCCCCAAAATGGTGCTAATGGGGGCGCTTATTTCTCCGTGAATTCGTTCTTGGCTTTCTTTGATTTGCTGTTGGGCTTTAAGGAGTTTTTTTGAATTTTTGTAGAGTAGAATGGCCGTGACGCTGTAGATAATTGTAAAACCCGTAAAAAACACAAAAATGCCAACAGAAACCATTTTAAAGTACAGGCTTAAAACAGCCGACAGTGCGGCTATTAAGGGTAAAAAAAGAAGGGATATAAGATACTTCTTCATACAATCTCCATGTGCTTCAAATTAAAAAAATCACAGAGAAGGTGGTATTAAAAAATGATTTTTGCAGCACAATCGGTATGTTTTGGGGCTTTAAACGGTAAAAATTAAGAAATGCCGCTCACATAACTTACGCTAGGGATGGCTGGCATGGCGAATGTAACATGGCTTACTCCTCGATAACGGTGCTTGATTTAACGTCGGGTGTTGCTTTTTGTGTTGACATACTACGGTAAATATTTTATAAATGGCTTGGTAAAAACTGCAGGAGCGAAAGAAATGTTTTGCGATAGAATTTTAGGCACTACCCATCATGGAACCTACAAAAAGGTTATTGATGTTCTTTTTGAAAAACATGAACTTTTGGAACGTTCCATTCGTCGCATTGCTAAAGATGGAGTGGAATTGGAAATTGATGTGAATGAAGATTTACAGGAAGGAGACATTTTGGCCGAAACGGAAGCCTATGTGTACGCTGTAAAAATCTATGTGCCGAAGAAGAAAATGTGAGGCTGGTGGTTGGCCATGAGGTCGCGACGGTGTCGCTTTGAGGGGTGAGGCCGTTCGCTACGCTCACTTTGAGCGTCATAGTATTTAGTAGATAGTTATCGGTTGTCGGTAATTAGTATTTACATGGACGTTTCCTGGATCCTTCACGGTGTGTGCCGTTCAGGATGACAAGAACTTGTGTAAAAACAAATATGGAATAAAACATGGATTGAACCACAGGAACAAAGGACTACCCTCAGGTTCACAAAGTTGATTCTTATTGACACCCCCTT
>JABUUT010000090.1 GCA_021443045.1 Fibrobacteraceae bacterium | reverse complement strand
GCCAGGCTCCCTAAAATCGAAGGGTAAGGTTTAAAAGCCAAAAACATTCAAGCAACGAGCACCCCGAAAAATTGCATCAATTCGGGGTGTTTTTTTTGTGGCTGGTTATCATATTTGTATAGGCATTCATTTAGATTTATCACAAGAATTGTACTGCGTACCAAATGCTGGGCGCAAAAGTAAAAATGCCAGCATTTTTGTTTTGTTCGCCCTACGCATTTGTTGTTCGCATCTAACGATGCTCACAGCCTTTAAATTATGAAAATGGACATCCTGAAGGGCATAGCCCTGAAGGATCCAGTAAATGTCCATGTGAATACTGATTACCAACCACCTTTTACCAACTACCTATTTTCGTCCCACGTTTTTATAATCCGGCGTTAGCTTAGAACAAAGTGTATCCTTAGGTGTGCTACGAACAAAATAAAGTTCCACCGTAAAGAACCCTTTTTTATTAGAGCCCACACTCCAGCGAGTTCCTGCAGGGCACTCCCCCAAAGGCACCTTGGACTCAGCCACAAAACGGCTCGCCGTTACCTTGTAGTTAAAATACTTGGAATCTAAAGAATCCGTAATGGCAAGAGAATTTTCTCCACCAATATTCTGGGTCTTTTTAAAATAAGCTTTCTGGCTATCTATATACAGAGCAGACTTTGCATGGAGCTCCATTACGGCTTCGGCCAAATTTTCTTCCTTTACTTTTTCCTGACAGCTAATCATAGAAAGCACCACAATCAGCACAACCACAATCAAAGCAACTATGGCCACCCATTTTATAGGAACCTTTGGGGTTTTCTCTTCCTGAGTTTCTACAGAAAGGTCTTCTTCTAGGGAGGTTTCCCACTTTAAAAGTCGCATGGCAACAAGAACATGTATAAATTGCTTTGGCATAGACAACCCTAGCAATGCTATTACAAAACAAAGTATAGCAAACACAAGCAGAACAACCAAGGCCACATCTGCCACAGGTAACAAGCCTTCGGCATTATGCAATGTTTCTAGCAACTGTTTGTCTTCGGCAAAATTTCTAGCGGCAATGCGCCCAGTAAAATTAGAGTACCGGGTAAGCCCCAACTGCACCGTACCGCCCGCAAAATCCACTATTGCAGAAGCGATGCGCTGAAAAAGAAAGAAAACCATTCCAATAAAAGCAACCAAACCTGCAATAGTTCGGGCGGTTCTTTCTGGTCTAAGTCCCATATTCAGTCTCCTTCAGCATTTTAAGCAATAATCCCGATTATCACTTAGCAGCAACTAACTCTTTGGCCACCTTCTTTGCCGTAGTAAAGTCGGCCTTGCCAGACCCCAGTTTAGGAACCTTTTCTACAGCAAAAGCATAGGAAGGAAGCATAATGGGTGGGAATTCGCAAACTCGAAGCCCTGCCAAAACTTCGGATGGGGATTTTTCTCCCTGGTACAGCAACACAATTTTTTCACCCTTTGTAGCGTCGGGTACTGTGGTTACCAGGTAGTCGCAGTCTTTAAGAACTCCCGTATCCTGAATTTTATTTTCAACAGCCCCAAGGCTCACCATTTCGCCACCTAATTTTGCAAATCGGCTGTAGCGGTCTACAATGGTTAAAAAGCCGTCTTCGTCCAGTTTACCCTTGTCGCCTGTGCGGTAGTAACGGTGCCCATTAATATTCACAATAACGGAATCGGTACGGGCCTGATCTTTTAAGTACCCCTTCATCACTTGGCAACCGCCAATAAGAATCATACCTGCTTCACCTACGGGAAGAGGCTCGTTGGTATCGGGATCTACCACCAAGAACTGGGTTCCAGGAAGGGCCATACCCACAGTGCCAGGTTTGTTATTCACCTGCATGGTGGTATAGTCGTTAAGTAGGGTATTTTCACTATTCACCGAAGCCACAGGAGCCGTTTCTGTGCAACCGTAACCTTCCCAAATTTCTTTACCAAATTTTAGGCGGAAGGCATTGGTCAATTCTGGACGCAAAGCTTCGGCACCTGCAATAATGATGCGCACGTACTTAAACACCAATGGATGAACGTATCGGCTAACGGTAAAGGCTCTAAGGAATGTGGGTGTTGCCACAAAACAGGTAACGCGGAATTCGGCACAAACCCGGGCCATGGTCTTTACGTCGGTGGGGTCGGCCACAGCCACAATGGGGCAGCCTTCCACAAGATTCAAAAGGGTGGTCACCGTAAGGCCAAAACTGTGGAACAGCGGAAGTTCACAGAGCATTACATCGCCACGGCTAATATTCAAAATGCAGGCCAACTGCTGAATGTTGCCCATCATATTGTGGTGGGTCAGCATAACACCCTTGGGAGTGCCTTCGGAACCAGAACTGAACACAATAACGGCAGTATCTTCTATTTTTACACGCTTGCAGAACATAAAGCGTATAAACCAAGTTGGAGAAATAACAGAGAACACGATAAAGGAGGCAATTTTTGCCTTTGGGATCATCTTCATCAAGTCTTCGGCGTAGAGCAGCCGCACCTTATCGCTTGCCACTTGGGAGTAGTCGTTTCCCCTCCCCTTCAGTTTTTCTACAAACATACGGCTGGTAATAACGGTGCTCACGTCAGCCTTTTCACAACAGAACTTCACATTGTCTACCGACGATGTATAATTCAAGTTCACATTGGTTTTACCCAGCAACCACAGGGCCAAGTTCACTATGACACCTGCCGGGCTTGGTGGCAGCATAATACCCACATTGTGCTCCTGTTTGCCCAAAAGTTTCTTAAGCAAACAACGGAATGCAATAACAGCACCCAGCAATTTATACCCAGAAAAATGCCCCCCATCGGGGTTGTACACAGCCGGCCCGTATTTTACATACCTCTTGGTGGTGTTAATCCAGGCTTCGGCAATGGGCTTTACAAACTTGGCTGCATAGCTCCAGGCATCAATAGAAATGCGACGGACAATAGCTCGAACCTCGTTGGGAGGTGTATTGGCAGCAATGGCTTCACCAAAGGCTACGGTTACAGAACGATCGGCCGAGGCTCCAAACATGTCGGAGCCGCTGTAACTAAAGTTACTGCCCCAAAGACCCTGAATATAGAACGGAATCAAAGTGGCTTCTGTACCGTCCAAGGCCTTAGAATAATCAATGGTAAAAGGTTCAACGTGAGGAGACTTTGAAACCTCACCCGTCGGGAACATCACCACGGCCCTTCCAGCCTTCAGCACCTCGTTAATGCGAGCCAGGGCCTTGTCGGGATTACGGCTGTCGATGCGGATAATTCCCAGACGCTTTAAAATGGAACGAAGGTACCAGCGGTCGAAGTGGTCCTTATTTCCGGCAATGGTAAGAGCCCGAGGAGATGCCATTTGGATCATGGCCCAGTCAATAAAACTGTGATGGTTACCCACCAAAAGCACAGGACCGTCGTTAGGAATGTTCTGCACCCCCAACACCCGAATGCGGTATCGGCTAAAAACCAGCTTTAGAATAGTTCGAACCAGAGCCTGGGGCAAGTTGCTAATGGCCCAGAAGAAAACCCCCAGAGAAACCAAGGAAAGAGCAATAATAAAATACTGGGCAGGAATCTCTGTTTTTTCCAGCATCAAGGAATAGACGAACAGGAACACCACCAGCACCAGAGCCTGAATCATGTTGGCCAAAGCCAGCACCGTGCCCGAGTTATTGGGCCGCGTGTTGTACTGCAACAGGGCATTCACAGGCACCAGGAAAAGCCCCCCAAAGAAGCCCATTAAAGAATACAGAACGCATAGAACTATAGGATGGGCTAAAAATGGGGTTAAAAGAAGGGTAAAACAAGCCCCCAGCATACCCAAAGGAATAAAGCCCGTTTCGATAAAGTCTCTAGACTGCTTGGCCGCCACAATGGAACCAACCACCAAACCGGCAATCACAAAGGGCATAAAGCTCTGGATAACATTAATGGCGTTGGTGCCAGAAACATTCTGGAACATGAGAATAAGCACCTGAGCCATGGCCCAGAACATGGAAAGGGCGATGATACTCCCGCGAAGGTTGCGGTGCCGCCATCCAATGCTAAAGTGCCTCTTTAATTTTTGAATATTCAGATTGCGGTCATAAAAACGAACTCGAGGAATTAAAAAGTTGGCTACAGTACCCAGAACACTGCCACCTACCAGCAGCCAAGGTATAACCACCGAGCGACCAATAATTTCGTGAACCGCATCGTAGCGAACCATTTCTGTATTAATCAGGTTTACCCCTACAATAGTAACCCAGGCAGCAACGGTGATGCCCCCTATAGAAAAAATTTGCAAAAAGGCATTTGCCAAGCTTAAATGGCGCACCCCAAACATTTCCTTAATAATGGCATACTTGGCAGAGCTATGAACAGCAAAACCACAACCAAGGCCAATGGCAAGCCAAAAAGCCACCCTCGGGCATCCGCAAGTAACAAGCACAGCCATGGCCACCACAAACAAGGTCATAACGAGCGAAGACCAGGCCATCACCTTATTCTTGGAAAAACGGTTAGTTAAAGCCCCAGCCGGAAGCATCATCACCACATAGGGAGCAATAAAGAAAATCTGCAGCATAAAACTCTGCCACAGCTGACCACGTACATTTTCAAAAGAACCGGCCACAATTTTCTGTGCATAAATAAACACGCCAGCATGAACAAAAGAGGTTGCTAAAATTGACAAAAAGAAGCGGACTGCGCCCTTAACCTTCCACATAGCCATTCCTTTGAAAAGTCCAAATAACCGTTTTTAGGGTACTTTTAATTTAGAATTAAAAGAATAAGGAACCCTTTGCATTTTTTGTGCAAGTCCATTTTTTAGTATAAAAATTAGAGCAAAACCGGAACAGCCTACTTTGAAACATATATATAACAATTTCGTATTATTATGTTAAGGTGGTTGGTTATCAGTGGTTGGTAATAAATAGACGAAAGAACGCTGCGCTATAGACGAAAGAGGT
>JABUUT010000008.1:147447-148735 GCA_021443045.1 Fibrobacteraceae bacterium | reverse complement strand
ATAGAACTTCCCTATCCTCGAAAAAATTTGCATACAGGTAAAATATACAAGAATTTTTTTAATGCAACAAAGAGGCTCCATAAAAAAAACATCCAGGGGTAATTTTTCAATGAATTTCTATTTTTTAGTCCATGGTTAATGGTGTAAAAAATAACGGGAGCGCCGCCCCCGGCGATGCTCTTTGGACACGAAACTTTATTACGGTGGCCGCCGCAAACTTTTTACTTTTCTTCAGTTTCTACCAGCTGCTGCCTGTACTTCCCCTGTTCATCTTTGAAAAATTCCATACCGACAATGCTACCGCCGGTATCATTATTTCTCTGTACACTTTGGGGGCCTTGGCATGCCGGCCCTTTGCCGGTTTTCTGGTAGATACGTTAAGCCGCAAGCCCCTGTATTTTTGGACATTCTTTGCCTTTACCTTGTGCTTTATTGGTTATAAGGCCATGGGCATTATTCCCCTTTTGGCGGTGGTTCGTTTTATGCACGGCATTGCCTTTGGAATTTCTAGCACAGCAAGCAATACGGTGGCTATTGACGCACTGCCTTCCAGCCGCAGGGGCGAGGGCATTGGCTACTTTGGCATTAGCGTGAACCTGGCTTTTGCTACAGGCCCTATGACCGGCATGTTTTTATATGAAGGCTTTGGCGACAACGTGGTGTTTGTGCTATCAACTTTACTTTGCGTTGTGGGGCTCATTCTGGTGGCATCTCTAAAGGTAAAGCCCAAAGAAAAGAAACCCCACGCTCCCCTTTCTTTAGACCGGTTCTTCTTGGTTCGGGCAGTGCCCCAGTTTTTGAATTTTATTCTGGTGGGCTTTGCCTACGGCCCTGTAACCAACTATATTGCCCTCTACGCCAAGGAACTTTCTATTGAAGGGAGCGGCTGGTTTTATGCCTTGATTGCGGTGGGGCTCATTTTAAACCGTGTGCTTACAGGTAAATTAATTGACCGGGGCTATCTGGTGCATCTAGTGAGCATCGGCATGAGCCTACTTTGCGTTTCGTACTTTATACTGGCCTTTTTCCACTCTCCTATTTGCTTTTTTACATCGGCATTCCTCATTGGCATGAGCCTAGGTTTAATATTCCCCGGCTACCAGACCATGTGTGTGAACCTGGCCCGCCACGACCAGCGGGGAACCGCCAACAGCACCTACCTGAGCGGCTGGGACATTGGAATTGGAGCAGGCATTTTAATTGGTGGCTCCATGGCAGAACGCTTTGGACAACACCAGCAAATTTTCGCCTTGTGCGTGGTGGCCCTGTTCATTGCCTGCATCATGTT
>JABUUT010000008.1:134054-147084 GCA_021443045.1 Fibrobacteraceae bacterium | reverse complement strand
AGACGAAAGACGACAAATGCAAAAGCCGAAGCCTGCGGCGAACTCGTTCGACATAGGTGAGGCTCAGCATTTGGGCGGCGGCGCCGCAAAGACGACGAATGAGAAAGGCGAGAGTCGCGATTGTGTAATTCAGTATCTCGGGGATTTTCCGGTGAATCCAGACCGTCATCGAGGTAAATTCCACGTGGTGTTCATCGATGGCGTGGTTTGCAAAGGAGACACTCATTTTGATGATACCGAAGAAATTGAGGCCAGCATTTTAAGCGATGAGGAATTGCAGGTAAAAATTGCAAATGGTGAATTTAATCATCCGCTTCAAATTGCCGGCTACTTCAAGTGGAAACTGCAGTGCCTGAAGCAATAGAAAAAAATATTTCCAATCAAGTTGGAAACAACTCAGTCGGCCTAACCTACAAGAATTTAAAGCCCCGTGCTTTGAGGCCACCGATCCTTGTAATTGGGTTGAATGGCGTTCCGGGTTACGCTCTATTTAGGTATTTCAATAAGTTTTTCGGTGGAACAGATACATTTAGTGGCGAACGGGCAGATATATACCCTGCAGCTGACGCACCCCACGTTCCTGGAGACATTCCACTCATTGGAATTCGTCCCATAAAGCACCCCTGTGTCTACGGAGAAAATGTGGTGGCCCTGGATGCAGAAGACACAGAAGGCCTTGCAGCGCTTTTTGCAAAGTACAGGTTCAACACCGTTATTGACGCTAGTGGGAACTGTGCACTAAAAGCCTGCGAGTGCGACACGCTCCGAAGCAAACTCTTGAATTACAGTCAGGGTGTTGATGCAGCCCATCTCGCCAAAAAATACAATTGTACCTTTGTGCGAATTTCCACAGACATGGTGTGGAGCGGCAGCGAAGCAACCGCACACCTTCGGCCCTATAAGGATGACGCACCCAAAGACCCCATCCATAATTATGGCAAACACCAGCTGGAGGCTGAAATTGAAATTCAAAAAATTTTACCTGAATGTGTTATGCTGCGAGTGCCACTCCCTATGGACTACGCGCCGGGCGGCTGTGCAGGAGCCGTAGACTGGATTAGCTATCGCTTTAAGCCAGGCTGGCCCGCCACCCTGTACACCGACGAATACCGCAACCCCATTTATGGCGGTGACATGTGCAGAGTGGTGCAGTACATTTTGGAGCACCAGTTTCCTCCAGGCATATACAACTGTGGCGGGCCCCGGCGCGTGACTCTGTATAATGCGGGGCAATTGGTAAATGCCATTGGAGGTTACCCTCCCGAACTGCTCCATGGTTGCCCCCGCATTGAAGCGGGTCCTCTTCCTCCACGAGTGGGCGACTTGACCATTAATTCCGAAAAGTTGTACAAGCTATTGCCCCCAGGTTTTATACGCCCCTGGCCCTTTGACGACCGCATTGTGCCCACCCACAAAGACTGGCACAAAACTTTTGGCCGACACATCAAGGATAAATCCAAAATGGGCTCCGAAGAAGCAATTCGCAAACTTTTAGTGCTAGGGGAAAAAGCGGATATTTAATTTTCGATGAGTTTCCTTGTCGCCATAAGGGTCCAAATCGCTTTTTAACTCTTCTTCCGTATATCCACTCCGAATTTTATTCAAGAAAATTTTCCGCGTTGTTTCGTTAAATTCAAATTCAACTCTAAAAGTACGATAAGCAAGAATGCCTGCGTTTTTTAAAAGGGTAATTCGTTTGCGAGTGGTATCGTAAGGGCCCTGGGCCAATTGAATTACGGCAAAACTAAAAATGTTAAAGCCCATATTTTCTAAAAGAAACTGATTCTGCAAAGAAAACTCTTCTGAGGCTTCTACACTCCACACATTTTTATCCTGTTCTTCAACCCAGCCCGCCTTGGCATTGGGAAAAGCATCAGCCATAGGAATATAAGGCTTTATATCTAAAACAGGAGTACCATTAAGCAAATCCGCTTCATCTACATACAAAGTAACACCTTCAATTTTAAGAAGGCGAACACAGCTAAGCCCTATGGGATTAGGGCGGTAGGGAGAGCGACTGGCAAAGGTTCCCACACGATCACGGCCAAGGGCTGGTACAGGGGGCCGCGTGGTGGGACGCCACTCTTTATTTTTATGAAACTGAAAAATCACCCAAATACGTTCAAAGCCATCCAAATCACGAAGAGCCGTTTCAAAGTTTTTTCCTTTGGCTAGTTCAATTTTTCCTAAATGGTCTGCAAAAAGTCGCCCCTGGCGGGGTGCATCTTGTTTATAGGTGGCGTCTCCATAAAACACACCGATTGGCGTTACTTCAAAGGAATAACAAGAAAGCTCCCAGTCCATTATTTTTCCATGAATACAATCAGTTTTTCCTTAGCTCGAGTGGCCCCCACAAGAATCAAAGGACCCTTGTCGTGAGGCATATTGAACTTAGCCTTTGACTTAGGAACATCTGTAAGAATAACCACAGAAGCGTCCAAGCCCTTGGAGCGTTTTACCGAAACAATGTTTATTTTGTCTTTTCGAAGATCCTTGTTTCCAACGGTTGACCAGGCAAGGCGTTCATCTTGCATATTCTTTAAGCCCGAATTGTTCATGCTACGCAAAGAAACCACCATAATGTCGGATAAACGAACCCCTCGATTAGTTAATTTGACTATGGTTTTTAGTAAAAGATTTTCTTGTTCTTCAGGCTTTTTATAAAAAACTTCTTCTACCCGATCGCCATTTGGAGTGCTACTGTAGCAAGGAACCGGTATGCCCGTTATTTTTTCAACCCATTCCGAAATTTTCTTTGTGGAACGGAACCCCCTAGAAAGCACAAGCACCGGTAGATTACGAATAAATTCATGGCTATATCCATCTCGATTGTACAAACATTGCCTAGAATCATAAAAGAATCGTATAAAAGCGTTTTCTTGTTTTTTTAGCAAACCGAGAACGGCTTCAATCCACAATTTTTGAAAGTCCTGGCCTTCGTCAATAAGGAGGGCATCAAACAGATACTGCTCCCGCATCTTTTTATCTTTTGTCATTTTTTTACAGGCGTTCAAAAGAGCCTTTGGAAGAAGTTCGTCGTAATATTTCTGCTTTTGCAAGTTATCCTTAGGTTCCTTGTGTGAAACCCCCTCGCCACCATTCATGCGTCGATCATAAAGTTTGCCCCAATCGGCCAAAGAATGTACCTCAACCAGTTTAGATAGTTTTGCCTCTTTAAAATAGTTGGTTAAATACTTTGCCAGCAAATCATTGTAGCAAACCACAGCCACCCTTTTCTCTAACTCGGCAAGGCGGCGTGCTTCCCATTGAAGCATTAAGGATTTTCCAGAACCAGCCACTCCTTCTACACAGATTTGCTTGTTACGAACCATGGATTCCATAAGCATTTCCTGCATTAAGGTGGGTTCCAATCTAGCTCGATTCTGTATATCCCAAACCTCAGGTAGCGTCGGTTCATCTCCTCCTTCGAATAAATTACAAACCTGCCTAAATTCATCTTCCGACAAAACATCATTGGGGAAAGGGGTGTTGTTGTAACTGGCCTCAGGAATAGACAGTATTTTTATCAATTGTTTTTCAAAGTTTCTTACATTACCTAAATCTTGTTTTAAAATAACCCGTTTTTTGGGCAATTCATTTTGAGGAAGCCCTTCAATGGTTTCCATGTCGGCAAGGCACACTGCCCACTGCACACGAACCCGGCGCTTTACGCTACCACACATGGTAGAAAGAATCTGCTGGAATTTATTGTGCAGGGTGGGAGTGAGGGAACCGGCTTGTTCAGCAGGGCTCCATTCCATTTCGTGGGTGTTTTGAAACCATACCAATTCTCCATCCGAAGCACCATATCGAAGATGGCGAGAAATTTTTCCGTCTTTGCACTCCACCACCACCATACCATGGTCAACACTGTACAAAACGCAATCTACTTCGCGATTCACAGCCCCATCTTCTTCCGACATAAAATTCAATTTTTGGTTAAACCACGCATGCCAGGAATTATCCAATGAAACCACAGTATCATACAAAGCCACTTCGGATCGAGACTTAACACTAGATTTTAGACGATTGTGGATAACACACATAAAAACTCCCTTACCCCACTATACCAAGGGCATGGTACTCAAAATAGTTTTTTCCGTTTTGTAAAACCACTCTCTTTTACAAATTCCCACAGGTATGGCACTTTCCACGACGCTCCCCTTTTGCTAAATTTGCCACTGATGAAAGATAAAGCTCGCAAACTCATAGAAAAATACGAAGAACTGGAATCCGAACTGGGAAATCCAGATGTTCTTGGCGACCAGGCTCGGTACAATAAAATTCACAAGCAGTACAAGGGTATTGAAAAAGCTGTTTTAAAAGCCAAGGAATACCTGCAGATGATGGCCGACCAGGACGAATGGAAAATGGCGCTGGGTGATTCTGACCCCGAAATGGTGGCCATGGCAAAGTCCGAACTTGCAAGCATTGAAAAGGCTCTGCCAACCCTTACCGACGAGCTGCAAATTTTGATGGTGCCTAAAGACCCTTGGGACTTTCGCAATGCAACGCTGGAAATTCGCGGCGGTACCGGTGGTGACGAATCGGCACTGTTTGCAGGGGACCTTTTCCGCATGTACCGTGGCTACTGCGACCGCATGGGCTGGAAAATGACCATACAGGATGCCAGCGAAGGTACTGTTGGCGGCTACAAAGAAATTCGCGTGTTCATTGAAGGCGACAGCGTTTACGGAACCTTAAAATTTGAAAGCGGCGTACACCGCGTGCAGCGCGTACCCGAAACCGAAACACAGGGGCGCGTACACACCTCGGCCGCGACGGTGGCCATACTCCCCGAAGCCGAAGAAGTGGATGTGGAAATTCGCGAAGCCGACATTCACATGGACACCTACCGCAGTAGCGGTGCTGGTGGTCAGTACATCAACAAAACCGACTCCGCCGTTCGCCTTACCCATATTCCTACCGGCGTGGTGGTCAGCTGCCAAACAGAACGTTCCCAGCTGCAGAACAGGCTCCACGCCATGGAAATGCTCCGTTCCAAGATTTTGGATGCCGTGATTGCCAAGAAAGAAGCCGAAGAAGCCCGGGAGCGTAAATCCCTGGTAGGCACAGGCGACCGTTCCGCAAAGATCCGCACCTACAACTACCCCCAGAACCGCGTGACCGACCACCGCATTGGCCTTACGTTGTACAACCTGGACCAGGTGGTTACCGGCGATTTGCAAGAGGTCATCAACGGACTCCAGATGGCCAACGCCCAAGAAAAGTTGGGAAAATTCCAAGCCTAAGGCTTATGGGATTTGTGTAAAAGACAGGCATTGTATGGATACAGTTCTAGAAATCCTGAACAAAACCACAGCCTTTTTCCAACGAAAGGGAGTTCCAGACCCTCGTTTGGATGCTCAGTATATTATTAGTCATGGACTCAAGATGAAATCCAGAATGGATCTTTATCTGAATTTTGAAAAGCCCTTGACTGAAGCCGAATTGGCTGAGCTTCGCCCCTTGGTGGCAAGGCGGGCCAATCGGGAACCCTTGCAGCATATTATTGGTGACACCAGCTTTCGTGGATTTCGAATTAAGTGCGATGGCCGCGCCTTGATTCCTCGGCCCGAAACGGAACAACTGGTTGATATGGCCAAGGAATGCCTTGGTGCCCTCGTTTGCACAGAAGAAAGCCCATCCAGGAACATAGTTGAAATTGGCACAGGGTCCGGCGCCATTTCTATAGCCTGCGCCAAGGAAATCCAAGGGGCGAAGGTTTTTGCCTCCGACATTTCTGATGAGGCTCTCGCTTTGGCTAGGGAAAACGCTGAAATCAATGAACTTTCTATAGATTCAGAAAACTCCAGCCTCACCTTTGCCCAGGGCCACTTGCTAAAGCCATGGGAAACCCAGGGCCCTAGCAAAATCCATTGCATTATAGCAAACTTGCCCTACATTCCAGACGGGGAAAAAGAGAACCTGCAACCAGAAGTGGCAAAGTTTGACCCTGCCTTGGCTCTATTTGGCGGAGCCGATGGTTTAGACCTTATACGACAAATGCTTCAACAAACAATGTTGTTTGTTGAAAAGGGTATACTGGTTTCGGGAGTCTCTATTTTATTAGAAATTGGCTCGGAACAAGGGGAAATGCTCAAAAATGAAGCCGGAAACTACCCTTGGCTCACCTTTGTAAAAGCACATAAAGATTATTGTGACAACATTCGATTTGTGCAGTACAAGGTGAAGTAGTGGTTGGTCGTTAGTAACCGGTAATCAGTTATCAGTATTTGCATATTTATATGGACATTCTCTGGATTCTTCAGGGCGTGGCCCTTCAGAATGGCAGGGCGTTGAGCATTAGTCATTAACAACTAACCATTAATTCCCTGGATCCTTCACGGCGGATGCCGTTCAGGATGACACATTTGGGCTGTCAACCTTTCTATGGATTCTTCAGGGCATGGCCCTTCAGAATGACACATACTTAATCATTAACAATCAATCACTACATATAACACCCTAACGCAGCCAACACATAGGTTTCACTTTCACCATTGCGGTAGAATGGAAGCAAATCATCATCATCTACGGTGTTTTCGTCAAAACCATTCAATTGCAACTGCTGGTCAATGCGACGCTTAAAAAAACTAAAGCCAGAATCCCAAGATTTTACCTCAGGTTCATGAATCACCGCTTTAACTATATCTTCAGTGATTTTCTTTTTTGTTTTTGCATACATATTTTATTCCTTTTTTAGGCAAAGCTACACACAAATAAGCAGTGCCTTTCTGTTCACTAAATATATAAAATCCAACTGACAGAAAATGTCAGCTAGATTTTTCATAAAAAAATTTTTTTGAGTGTTTTATTCCACCACAGTGGCAGTTACAGTGGCGTGCCCCGACTTATCTAAGCCAATTTTCTTCCCAGCTGCCACACTTAAGTCTAAAATTCTGTTTCCCACATAGGGGCCCCGGTCATTAACACGCACAACCACACTTTCACCATTATCGTCACGAACCACCTTCAGCTTTGTACCAAAGGGGAGCGATTTATGGGCGCAGGTGTAGTCATCCTGGTCAAAAATTTCGCCGCTGGCCGTTTTTTTCCCGTCAAAACCTGGGCCGTAGTAACTGGCAACACCATGAATTTTTGTACCTATTTTGGCTTTTTTCCCTTTGGAAACATAATGCTTTTCGGGAAAACGAACATACCCCTTGCGCGAAGAAATACTGTCTTTGCCAGCACAGCCAACAAACAAAGAAAGCAGGGCCAATACAAATGCAAACTTATTCAAAGTCATACATGCTGTTGTAGGTGTTTTCCAGAACTTCATCTTCTTGAGTTTTAACTTCTTCTTTCTTTTCTTCCGGCTTTTTATTCAAGGATTCGTAATACTTGGCCGACTGTTTTTCAATATGTTCAATGCTTTGCCTTGTTCTGTTTTGGAGTCGTTTCATATCGGCATCTGTTGTGGTAAGTCGGGCATTCAATAATTTTGCCGCTTCTTTACCCCACGGGGTACTTCCATGATTATCCCGAAGAAGTCGATAGGCAACACCAGCACTATCCTGCCGTTCTGGATTCATCTGGTAGTAAACGGCTTTCATGTACAAAGCCTGAACCCCGGCCTGAGTTTGAGGGTAATCACGATAGAGACTATCAAACAGAACAAAAGAGGCTGCATAGGCGGAGTCTACAGCTTCCATCTTTGACAAAGGCATTTCGGAAGCGATGGTCCAAAGGCTTTCTGCTTGCAAATAACGTTCCTTAGCCTTATCCTCGTCGGTTTGCATAGTTACACGCATACCCAAATTGGCCTGAGCCTGCTTGGCGTATTCCGTGTTGGGGAACTTTTCAATAATTTCCTTATAAAGTTCTTCGGCCTTATCGGGGTCATTCTTGTATTCGTCAAAAATAAAAGCGCGGGCATAGGTGGCTCTCATTACCTTTGCTGTATCTTCAGAGTTTTCAATTACATCCGTCAGGCGGTTCACAGCACTGTCTACCTCAGAAAGTTTAAACAAGAAAAGTTCTGCAATTTGAAATTCATTTTTAAAGAAATTGTTGGCATTGGGTATAGACTGTTTTCTTAAATCAGCATCGTTTTGGCTACGAAGAATCAAAAGACGTTTTAAAGCATCACGACGCTCACGGCTTTTTAGGCCCCATTCAGAAATGGTATAAGAAATAAAACTGCTGTCGTAGTATGAAATAGCTTGGTCATACTGCAAAGTTTTATTCTGCTCGTAATCGCCTAAGTTAAAGTAGCTTCGGGCAGCATATTCTGTTTTGGGGTAATCATTATTTACTTTATTCAAAATAATGCGGGCATCTGGATAGCGGCCTGCCATTAAGATAATTTCACCGGTGCGCACCAGGTAAAAGCCATGCTTGCTCTTGTACTCCTGGTTTTTTATTAAAGCCTTATATTCATCAGCAGCCTTAAGATACTGTTCCAAACTTACCAAGCATTCGGCAGCCTGTTCTGCAGCCACCTGCTGTTCGCGAAGGTTTAAAAGTTCAATTTCCTTGGCTGTGTAATGAAGGCGGGCTTTGTCCCAAACTTCTTTTTTAAAGTATAGGCCAGCCAAACGGAAATGGGCCTTCGCCCGCATATAAGGCGTTCCACTGGTGTCGGCAAGAACCGCCTCCAAAGCCGCAATGGCCTGTTCTGGAGCCTCCGAATTCTCATCCAGCAACGACAGAAGATTTAGCCCCTGAAAATAGTAAGGATGATCTTTAGAGGCCACCACAGGTTCTAGGGCAAAGCGTGCAATATTGTACTCGTTGTTGCGGTAGAGGCAATAAGCCCGTTGGTACTCCACGGTACGCATTGAATCGTGGTCCGCAAAATAGCGTTCAAATTCATCGTACTTGGTAATGGCCTTGGAATATTCACCTTTGTGCCTATAGGACTCACCTATTAAGAACACCGCTTCGGCAGTGCGCTTTTTGTTCTTTGGAAAGCGTTCCAACACATGGGAACTTTTTTCAATAACCTTGTCGTACTTTTGGCGTTCCTCCAAACTGGGGCTAGACATGGATTCTTCGGGAACACTATCTAACCGAGCCTCCCGCATTTCGCCAGCCTGTTCATAAAGGCGCTCCGCATTGAACATGTGGTTCAAATAGGCACAGCAAGTACAGCCCTCCCAAAAAAGGGCTACCATAACCAAACATGCTATTTGAACTAATCTGCGCATACTCTTAAACTACAAAATTCATTAATACTGGTTGAGGTAAGGAATGTAATCACAGAGCTTTAAACCCGGTGGAAGGGCCTTTTTATCAAACCGCACCATTCGAACTTCTTGTGGCTTGCCTATAAAGCGGGCTAAAATTTCAAAGTTATCCTGGGTTTCCCAAACGGCAGCGTCTATTACCACCCCATCATCACAATCGGTTTCCCCAGTGCTGTTTCCAATGCCGGAGATGCGAGAATTCTGCTTAAGAAGGCGGGTGAACACTTCGGGAGCCATGCCCAAGTGGTTGGAGTTGGCCGAAGAATCAAAGACGGACACATGCACCTCGTTAAATCGGTTTAGAGAATCAAATACAACGGTGTACTTGTGCATGTAGGGAGGGTCGTAGAAACTTTCTTGCCACACATTGGTTTTAACAGGTCTAAAATTGGTGATGGAGTAATGTTTGAAAAACTCCTTGGGGCTTGCGCCATAACGCACCAAATAGTGGCCAAGCATGGTGGTAAAATCGTGCTTGGTAGATGGCCCCAGTTTGCCTCGCAAACTG
Organism: Fibrobacteraceae bacterium; assembly: GCA_021443045.1. GTDB lineage: Bacteria > Fibrobacterota > Fibrobacteria > Fibrobacterales > Fibrobacteraceae > Fibrobacter. The sequence continues at coordinate 137,382 of JABUUT010000008.1, read as the reverse complement.
TCAACCGCCCTATTGAGGTCGCTTGCCAAGCCCGCATTGTTCTGAACAGGAACTATATGAACAGCACTAGCCTCTTTTATTCTTTGGGCAATATCGGGGTAATCCGGGTCTTGGGCGGCTATTTCCATAAACTGCGCTTTTGCTTGGTCAAAGATGCGGCCCTTTAGGTAGGCCAAACCCAAGGCTTCGCGCAATGGAAGGTTTTCGGGGTAGCGGGCCACCATTGGTTCTAAAATGTCTACCGCAACCTGGGCACGATCCTGGGGGCTTAATGTGGCCAAAGAACCTGCACCAGGAGCCACCTTTTCACCCAGAGTCGAAAGGGCTTCGGTAGCCTTTACAAAATCTGGACTTAAAGCAAGAATGCGATTATAAATTTTTTCGGCCACATCAAAATGGCCCCTGTATTCGCTTAAGAAGCCTTTTAGAAGTTGAAGTTCTCCATCAATAGGATACTGAGTTAAAGCAAAGTCCAACAAAGCCTCACAACTATCCAATTTCCCTTGACCATGATAGGCTTTAGCCAAGAGTTCATAGGCCCTAACATCCTCTCCTACAGACAAACTAATTAGCATCTGTGCATTTTCGGCGGCTTGGTCAAAACGGCCATTTTTGTAAAATAAGGTTGCAAGCCAAAGCCGTGCTTCATAGAGGGCTGGAGCCTTGGAAACGGCCAGGCGTGCCAATTCAAAAGAGGCATTTTCGTTTCCCATACGATAAGCCTTGCGACTATCTAAATAAGAAGACAACCCTGTACTGGGGTGCACAGTCTGAAGGCGGCTTACCATTTTATCCAGCAGTTCTGAATCGGCAGCCGACAAGCTGTCTATTTCAAACAAGGCGTTTACATCACACCACAAGGCAGGGAGCAGGCTTGGAAAAACAATAACCACAGACTGCAAAATTTCGTGAGCCGCCTTGTAATTACGATTTCTCATTAACTCCACAGACCGCCGCAATTCAGCTTGAACTTGAACAGGCTGCTTGGACAAATCCTTGAATACATCGGGAGTGTCTCCCCTTGAAATTTTGGAACCGGCAGCAAGGCCGTAGGGAACGCTACCAACCGAAACATTGGAAGGGCCATAGATGTTGTAAACACGGTAGCCCCCAATGGCCACCAATCCAGCAAAACAAAGGATTAGAAAAACGTATGCTGCCTTGCGCGCAAATGTCGTTGGAATAGACATCTACAGCTCCAAAAAGTCTGCGAGTTTTTCTTTATGTTCCTTACTCTTTTGGAGTTTGCGAAGAGTTTTGTTCTTAATTTGGCGAACACGTTCGCGACTGAGTTTTAGGTCTTCGCCAATGTCTTTAAGAGTGGTGTCTTCCACGGTATCCAGTCCGTAGAACATGCGGAGAATTTCTTCTTCGCGCTGAGGAAGGGATGCCAAGGTCTCTTGAATAAGACGCTTCCGCTCCTCTTTTTCCATATCCTCGTCTTGGTTGCCATCGGAACCTAGAACATCCATGAGAGTGCTTACGGAATCGGCGCTGCCAGCCCCGGCATCATCACCAATAGGAGCATCCAGGGAAATATCCACGATTTTTTCCATGACCTCCACGATGTCCCGTTCAAAAGGAGCAAATTCATCCATGGCAATGGTTTTTTCGTAGTCACCACCATTCTGCATCAAGGCCCTTTTAAAGCGGTTTACCAAGGCCAGCTTGTTAGGTGGAATACGAACAGCACCCACTTGCTCAAACAAGGCCTTCTGGATGGACTGGCGGATCCACCACACAGCGTACGAGATGAACTTTACATCCTTGTCCATATCAAAGCGTTTTGCCGCCTTAAACAGACCCAGGTTACCCTCATTGATAAGATCCAACAAAGAAAGACCTCGCCCCTGATATTTGCGGGCTACGCTAACCACAAACCTGAGGTTGCCACGAATCAAACGCTGCAAGGCGGATTTGCGAATTTCTGGCGTATCACCGTTTTTTACAATGCCAAGCAAGGCCGACTCCTCTTGAGGAGTCAGAGTTGGGTACCTATTCAGGTCACGGAAATAAAGAGCTTCATTAAAATCACTCATAGACCGCCTAAATATTATTTTTTATGGATTTTTCGTCAATTCCATTAGTTTATCATAGGGGTAAATTCCCGAACTATGGCCGTCGCTAAAGGAAAGTGTTGCCGCATAACGGCCCACAGATTGAATTTTTAACAATTTAATGTCTTCTGGAACGGAAGAAGAGTTCAAAAGTTTCTCACCAGTATGCTCATCTACACAGAGTGCACAGGGGCAGGCCAGGCGAAGTTTTCGAACCTCACAAGCCCCCCGGGAGCCGTCGTTCCATTCAAAGCCTAGTTCTCCACCCGCAGTGCGGAAAATTTTTTTTGGCTGGATCATACATCCTCCACTGGCAGAGCATCAAATTCGTAGTTGTAATTCTTGAGCACACCGTCGCCTTCGGACTCAAACACGGCCAAGGTGCGCACCATCTGGTCGGCTGCCTGCATAAAGGCCTTTGCCGACTCCGAATTGGGGTGGCGGAGCACCGCTGGTGTTCCAGCATCGCCACAATCGGCAACGGCAGGTTCCAGTGGAACCTTGCTCATAAGGGGAACACCCCATTTTTCGGCAATCTTTTCACCGCCACCAGTGCGGAAAATGTAGTGGGGCTTGTTGCAATTATCACAGATAAAGTAACTCATATTTTCCACGATGCCAATGACAGGAACACCTACGTTATCAAACATGGCAATACCCTTACGGCAGTCGGCTAGGGCCACTTCTTGGGGAGTGGTCACCACCACGGCCCCTGCCATGGGGCAATTCTGGGTGAGGGTCAGCTGGATGTCGCCTGTTCCTGGAGGAAAATCCACCAAGAGGTAATCCAATTTGCCCCAGCGAACATGATGAATAAAATGCTGGATCATCTGGCTCACCATGGGGCCACGCCAAATGGTAGCCTTGTCGGAATCGGCAAACATGCACATGCTCACAATGCTGATGCCGCCCTTGGCTTCTACGGGGGCGATGGTGTTGTCGTCAAAGACTTGGGGAGATTTGTCGATGCCAAACATGAGGCCCATGCTGGGGCCGTAAATATCTGCATCCAGAATGCCCACCCGGGCCCCAGACAAACTTAGCGCCATGGCTAAGTTTGCGGTGACTGTGGACTTGCCCACGCCGCCTTTGCCACTGGCCACAGCCACCACATGGGCCACCTCACCGATGTGGGAATTCTGTGGAGTCTTGGCCGCCGAGTTTTCTTCTCCTACGCGGCCCTGGGCCGTGAAAGTCACATTCACCTCCGTAGCCCCCATGCCCTTTACAATGGCAATGCACTGGTCCTTGAACTGGTCGCGGATGGGGCA
>JABUUT010000008.1:129586-132040 GCA_021443045.1 Fibrobacteraceae bacterium | reverse complement strand
GCTCCGTTCTCCCCCATCACTACCCAATGCTCGCCTTTTTTCACCTGCCAATTCAAGTGGCGAATCACTTCGGTGTCTCCAAACTTTACGCATAGGTCCCTCATGTCAAAAAGCACTTCACCATCGTCAAGCGAAACATCCGCCCGACTCTCGCCTTCCGCATTTGCCGTCTTTGCGGTTCCGCCGCCCAAATGCTGAGCCTCACCTATGTCGAACGAGTTCACCGCAGGCTTCGGCTTTTGCATTTGTCGTCTTTCGTCTAATCCCTCCCTCAAGTCCACAAACTGGTAATCCTTCAGCTCCGCCTTTTTAAATTTGGAAGACTGATTTTTTATCTCACCTTGGTACTGCACAAAGGTTTTATTTTCATAGATAAAAGCAGGCAATCCTTCCAACAGTTCGTCTTCCCTCGAAAGTCGAATGGCAATTTTGCATTTGTTCTTTAAAGCCAGTTCCTGCACCGACTTGGCCAAGTTTCCCCTATACTCTGGATCCAGCCCGCCAAACAAGTCGTTAAAGTAAATCCACTCCGGGCTTTCCATCCACAGGCGGGCAAGTAGCACACGACGCAGTTCTCCATTGCTAAGACTTAAAAGTTTCCGTTCCAAAATGGCTGGAGCCAGTTCCGCAATGTTCAAAGCTTCATTTAACTTTTCTGGGTCTGTAATGGGCCACGCCATATCGTCAATGTAGCGGTCGGTCTGCAAAAAAAATTTTTTATCCAAAAGCAGGTTCTTCACCAAAGGGGCCTCTTCGTCGTGGAGGCTTATAAAACGCTGTTGCCAAAAAGGAGCCAGGGCCTGCTGGATTTTTCGCTGAACAGCTTCACTCATCAGCGAAACATTTTCTTGCTGGTTTAAAAAATGGGAAATTACCCTGTCTAAATCTTCGCCATCGGTGCCAAAAATTTGCACCTGGGGGAACTTTTCAATAAGAGCTTCAAAACGTTTAAATTCCATAGGTGCAAAAAATATACTAATTACTATATTCCAGTTATGAACATCATTTTGCAAAAAGCCCTAGACGGAGAACGAATTTCTACAGCCGAGGCCCTCCACCTTTTAAACCAGGCCGATTATAGGGATGTGGTAAAAGTCGCCGACTCCATCCGACACAAAAAACACCCGGGAAACCGCGTGGGCTACACCGCCTTTCGAATTATCAACTACACCAACGTCTGTGAAATCACCTGTAGCTTTTGTTCTTTTTGCAAACCAGCCTCTTCTGCCGAAGCCTATATTCTAAATTTAGAACAAATTAAACAGAAAACATTAGAAGCCAAAGCAAAAAGTGCAAACCAAATTTTTTTGCAAGGTGGCGTGAATAAGGACATCCCGTTACAGTACTACATAGATGTTCTAAAAATGCTCACCCAGGAATTGGGCGTTACCGTTCGTGGTTTTTCTCCCGTGGAATTGGTCCGTATTGCAGAATTTAACAATTTGCCATTGGAAAAACTCATTGAAATATTCAAGGAAGCGGGGCTCAGTTCCGTTCCAGGAGCCGGTGCCGAAATTTTAAGCGACCGCATGAGGCAGATTTTGAGCCCCCAAAAGTTGTCTGCACAAAAGTGGTGCGACGCCCTTGCGGCTTGCCACAAGTTGGGCCTTCCAGGAAGCGCCAACATTGTATTTGGAAGTTGTGAAACACCAGATGAAATTGTGGAACACCTGGATTATGTGCGGAAGACCCAAGACATTGCGTGCAATGCAGGCGTCGCCGGATTCAACAGTTTTGTAGTCTGGACATTTCAAAAGCAGACAGACAAGTTTCCCATTCGAAAAGTTTCCGGTCCCGAGTACCTAAAACTTTTAGCACTTTCACGTATTTTTTTAGACAACGTGCCCCACATTGAAGTTTCACTTTTGGGCATGGGCCTAGAATTGGGGGCTTTAGGCCTCAGGGCCGGTGCCGACGACATCAACAGCATCGTCATCGAAGAAAACGTGCTAAGGAATCATGGTGTAACTACCATAGAAGAAGCCGAAAACTTTATTCGCTCCGCCGGTTTTGTGCCTTACTACAGAACACTGAATTTTGAGGAACTCCAGTAAAACCCTGTGAAAACTGGTGTTTGCAGCGGAGCTGCCAACTCTTGCGACTTGGAAGTGGGCCAGCAAGCCCGCCTGCGGCAAGCAGGCAGTCCTGTTTCACAAGTCTTGGGGAGTTGTGGTGGTTGGTAATCAGTAGCCAGTTATCGGTTATCAGTGGTTGGTATTTGTATGGACATTCACTGGATCCTTCACGGCTATGCCCTTCAGGATGACACCGCTGATAGCTGACCGTTCAATAAAACATGGATTGAGCCACAGGAAAAAAGGAACAGGGTGACGCCTGTGGCGAAAGGAATGTTTTATGGCAAATGCAACAGATTGTTCGACTCTGTGCTCCAATGCCCTTTGCATACGCTAATAGTTAAAGGCAGGAGCACAAGGCATCTGCCCCGCGAAATAA
>JABUUT010000008.1:121856-128874 GCA_021443045.1 Fibrobacteraceae bacterium | reverse complement strand
GATGCCCACCTGGGAAAAATGGGGTATTGGGTGCGCACGGGAGCTTACCCAAGGCCAACGGTGGCCATTGTGGAAGTGTCTGCCATTTTGCCCGACGGTCGTGTATGCCTTTCCACCTCGGGTGGAAATTCGGTGGCCTACTTGCAGATGGCTTCTCGCATTATTTTGGAATTGAATGGTCGTTTTGGAGATGCCTGCGTTGGAGTTCATGATTGCGCCTTGCCGGAACAGCCTCCCTGTGCAAAGCCTATGGCTATTTATTCTGCCAGCGATAGGGTTGGAAGCGACTTTGTGCAGATTGATGTAAGCAAGGTTGTGGCTATAGTGGAGCAGTCCCTCTTTGATGAGGTCACTCCATTTGTGCAACCCGACGACGTTTCTCGCAGCATTGGGGAGCGGATTCTCGATTTTATTCGCTATGAAGAATCTAAGGGGCGTTTGCCCAAGGGGCTCCCTTACCAGAGTGGGGTAGGAAAGGTGGCCAATGCGGTTCTCAGCGCTATGTCTGAAGATGACCGCCTGGAACGGATAGATTTATACACGGAAGTGATTCAGGAAGCGGTTTTGCCTTTGTTAAAAAAAGGGAAGCTGGGAGTGGCCTCTGGGACGGCTCTTACTTTATCTGAAACAGTGCAGAAAGAATTTATTGCCAATGCAGAGGAATGGAAGAAACACCTGATTTTGCGGCAGCAGGAGGTGAGCAACAGCCCCGACGTGATTCGTCGCCTAGGGGTGGTTTCCATGAATACAGCCTTGGAAATGGATATTTTTGGCAATGTGAACAGTTCTTTGGTGTGCGGTTCTGCCATGATGAATGGCATAGGGGGGTCTGCCGATTTTGCTCGGAACTGCGCTCTAGGTTTTTTTATGACTCCCTCGATGGCTAAGGACGGTGCCATTAGTTCTGTGGTGCCCTATGTGAGCCATGTGGACCACCCAGACCATGATACCATGATTTTTGTAACGGAGCAGGGCCTTGCAGATTTGCGTGGGTTGCCTGCAGAGGAAAGGGCTCGACTTATTATAAAAAATTGTGCCCATCCGGATTTCCGTGAACCCCTCACTGATTTTTTGGAGTATAGCCTGAAACATGCCAAGGGCGTGCATATGCCCGTGGCTTTAAGTCGTGCCTTTGAAATGCACACCCGTTTTATGGAAACGGGCTCCATGGGTGTTTAAAATTGGGTTTTATTAGGTGTAAAAGCCTATTAAATCACAAATGTATCAGGCATTTTTTTCTATAATTGTCACATAAATTTCGTAAACTAAAACATGGATTAGATTCGTTATGAATGAACCACAAACGATTGCAGCCAATTCCGACGTGGCAGAAGCTCAGGCTCCTGTTGCAACAGAGGCGGTTGTACAGCAACCTGCGGAAACCGCAACAGTTGTAGAAGTCGCGCCTAAGGGTAAGTTCGATGAACAGCTCGCCAACATGGAGCCGTCCCTCGCAGCCCCAGTCCGTGAACAACTCAGCTGGATGCCGGAGTCCACCGTATACAAAATCGTGGAAACCCACGGTGGCGGATACTCTATTCTTTACAAGACCTACGACCAGTCTGTTCAGGCACGCGACATTCGCGATAGCCTAGAGAATGCTGCTGGTCATAAGGTTGTGCCTATAGCCAAGGCTAAACTTGGCTCTGAATACTACACAGGCCATGGTGACGAAACTTCTACGTTCTCTATTGGCAACCTAGTTGAATTCCAGGCAACGGGTCTTATTGTTGTAATGATGGTTATCATCGGTTTGTGCATTTTGTGCTACCTGATGAACTTTGTTATGGCAAAACTTGGCTTGAACAAGGTGAAGGCTCCAGCCCCGAAGGCTGCTGCCCCTGCTCCCGCCCCAGCTGCTCCAGCTGCCCTTGAACCAGCCCATTGCGATTGGGACCCCAACGCAAAGAGCGTACACCCTGGTTTTACCAACAAGCAACTCCAGGCGTTTCTCTCCATCGCTGCTGTGGCTGCCCTTGAAGAACATCCAGGTCTTACCAACGATGAACTTTTGGTTGTTCTCACAGCCGCTGCAACTCAGGCTATTGGTCAGCCTTGCCGAGTTACCGCCTACAAAAATGTGAATTCCCCTGCCTGGAACATAGTTAAGTAATCCAGACAAAAAGTTTAAAACTCTAACAGGCTTATTTAAGCCAGGAAAATAAAGATGAAAAAGACAGTTCGTATTAGTTTCGAAGGCAAAACCTACGATGTAGAAGTAGAAGTCCTCGACTCCACTGCAGCCGCTCCAGTTGCCGCTGCTCCAGTTGCTGCTCCTGCAGCTGCCGCTCCAACCGCTCCAGCTGCTCCAGCTGGTGCCGGCACTGAAGTAAAGTGCCCTCTGGCTGGTTCTGTGTTCAAACTGAAGGTCAAGGTTGGGGACGCTGTACAAGTTAACCAGGAAGTGGCCATCATTGAAGCCCTCAAGATGGAAAACCCAGTGGTAGCCCCATGCTCCGGCAAGGTAACTTCTATTGCTGTTAAGGAAACCGATACCGTTGTTGACGGTCAGGTTCTCATGACAATCGCCTAATAAAGGGGTTTAAATGAGTGCAATTTTCCAGTCCGTTGCCGACTTCATGGCAAGTACCGGCTTCCACTCCATTACCGGTCCTATGGTAATAATGTGGGTAGTCAGCTTTGTCTTGATGTATTTGGCAATTGTGAAAAAGTATGAACCGCTTTTGCTCTTGCCTATTGCATTGGGCTCTCTTGCGGTGAATATTCCATCTGCTGGTTTCTATGACGGTGGTTGGAGTATCGAAGGCATGTTCTCTCCTACGGGCGGCCTTTACTATTACATTAGTCAGGGTATCCACCTGGAACTGTTCCCACCCATCATCTTCTTGGGCGTTGGCGCCATGACAGACTTTGGTCCGCTCATTGCTAACCCCCGCACCCTTCTCTTGGGTGGTGGTGCTCAGTTCGGTGTGTTTGCCACCATGTTCTGCGCCGTGGCCTTTGGCGGTTTCACTCTCGGTGAAGCTGCTTCCATTGGTATCATCGGTGGTGCAGATGGTCCAACATCCATCTTTACAGCTAACAAACTGGCTAAGCACCTTATTGGCCCAATTGCTGTGGCTGCTTATACCTACATGGCTTTGGTGCCTCTCATTCAGCCTCCTATTATGCGTCTTATGACAAATGATAAGGAACGCAAGATTCGCATGAAGGCCCTCCGCACTGTATCTAAGGCCGAGCGCATTGTGTTTGCCGTAATGGTGATGATTGTATGTATTCTGGTTGTTCCAGATGCCTCTGCATTGATCATTATGCTCATGCTGGGTAACATTATGAAGGAAGCCGGTGTGGTAGAACGTTTGGTAAAGACTAGCCAGAACGAACTCATGAACATCGTGACGATTTTCTTGGGTACATCTGTTGGCCTTACCATGTCTGCCGACATCTTCCTCAAGCCTCAGACCATCATGATTATTGCCATGGGTGTGGTTGCCTTCGGCTTCTCCACTATGGGTGGACTTTTCCTTGCCAAGGTGATGAACTGGTGCTCTCCAAAGAATCCAGTGAACCCCCTCATTGGTTCTGCTGGCGTGTCTGCCGTTCCTATGGCAGCTCGCGTGTCTCAGGTGGAAGGTGCCAAGTACGACCCCCAGAACTTCTTGCTCATGCATGCCATGGGCCCCAACGTTTCTGGTGTGATTGGTACTGCCGTTTGCGCAGGCTACATGATTAGCCGATTGAGCTAAAAAGACAGCGACGTAAAAGTCGAAACGCTCTAAAAGCTTGAAAATCCCGCAGGGTTTACCCCTGGGGGATTTTTTTGTGCTCCTGAAGGGAATGTTTATACTACCCATCCCATTCACGGTTCTTTAGACGGTCATCATCTTAATGTAGGATGAAAACTCCCTTTTCGTCTAGTAAACATTTTTATATTTTTGCGGCTTTGATACAAAGGAGTAAAATTATGTGTTGTCGTGGTTTAGGATTGTTTTTTGCATTTGTTTTAAATCTGGTTTCGGTTAATGCGAATGCAGCAGAAGATGCCTTGGTAACATCTGGATTCTTGGATTCCGCGGAGACTGTTTCCTGGAGTTTTAATGATTCCACGGGTGAACTTTTAGTTCTTGGTGCTGGAGATGGTAATGGCGAAATTCCTGCTAACGTAGATTCCCTGCCTTTGCCATATAATCACCTGGCTGATCAGGTGATTTCCATTAGAATTAAAAATGTGGAAACCATAGGAGATTCTGCTTTTAAAGTTTTTAAGAATGCAGAAAGTTTATCCGTAATTCACGATAACCTTGTTGTGTATATAGGCTGTACCGCTTTCCCAGCAAATGTGAAAACACTGAATGTGGATGCATGTCAGCTTTATATGAGAAACGGTGGTTGGGGTGAAATTGCAAAAAGTGTCACCACAATCAATCTAGGGAATCATGTGAGAACGATTCGAGATGGCACTTTTAGAAATTTCACATCAGTAGAAAAATTGGTTATTCCAGACTCTGTAAAAATGATAGGTGCCGTTGCCTTTAGCGGTATGAGTTCCTTGAAGGAAATCACGTTGGGTGAGGGGCTCTCTTATTTTTATTCTTCAGCACTCTCCGGTTGCGAATCATTGGAAACTATAAACCTTAATTCCATTAGACTTGATAAGGGTTATGAGTACAGTGATAATATTTATTATTTATATAAGTTTATGCTTCCCTACCATACATCGTTGAAAGCCATCAATATCGGAAACAAGGTTGAATTTCTACCTAAAATATTTAGCGGCCAAAAGAATATCGAAGTTGTAAAATTGCCTTCTTCTGTTAAAGAAATTGATTCGGAAGCCTTTCTCAATTCTTCAGTAAAGTCTGTGGAATTTTCTGCACCGATTTCCAAGATTCCTACAAGGGCTTTCTACGATTGTCCAAATCTTGAGGAAATTAAGTATATTGCCATTGATACAATTGGAAAACAGGCTTTTGCAAAAGATTCCGTATTGAAATTTGAATTCAAAAATGGCCTGCGTTTTGTGGATGCCTTTGCTTTTGCTGGTGTCAGTTTTCCGGAACTTGTGTTGCCAGATAGTGCAGGCTATCTTGGAGAGTCTTCTTTTGCACAATTGAAAGGATTGAAAAAAATTGTTGTGGGAACTAGACTGGACTCTATTTATTATAATGCCTTTATGGATAACGATGATTTGGAAGAGGTTCAGTGGAATGCAGTGTCAGCAACAATGACGAAACAAAAATACGATCCCTACTATCCGATGTTTAGTAAATTACCTTTGCTGAAGACTATTCGTTTTGGTTCAAAGGTGAAGGTGATTCCGCAAGCGTTTTCTAAGGCCCTGCAATTAGATACGTTAGACCTGGCAGGAGCCATTGATTCTATAGCTCCCAATGCGTTTGATAGTTTAGATGTAAAGAATCTAGTGATACCAGGGAATATTAGGGCTATCGGTGAAAATGCCTTTAGGTGTATGCCAAATCTAGAAACCATCCATTTTGAGGAAGGTGTTGAGCGAATATACAAAGAAGCATTTGATCACATTCCTGTAGAGGAATTGGTACTGCCCAACAGTTTAAAACGTGTTTATTATAGAGCCTTCGATTATATGCCCAACCTGAAGAGGCTTGTCATTGGAGAAGGCTTGGAAGGCCACATTGATACATTCGATGATGCAATTTTTTATCCAGGATATAAGTGTGAAAATATTACAGTGGAATATAATGCCATAGATTACATGGAAAGTGGGAAATCCTTAATTTCTAGTGATATTCGCAAAAAAATGAAAAAATTGGTAATTGGCAAAAATGTTCGTCAAATTCCGACTCATTTATGCGAAAATTGCACCATTGATTCAGTGAGCTTTCCCATGGGTGTTGTGTCTATTGGAGATTCATCATTTAAGGAGTCTTCTATTAGCCATGTACGCATGGAAAATTCCGTAAGAAAAATTGGGGTTGGGGCCTTTGATTGGTGCGAAAACTTGACCCATGTGAATTTGAGCGACAACATTGATACCATTTTGAATATCGCATTTCGATGGACAGAATTGAAAGATGTAAAATTGCCTTCAAAACTGAAGTATATTGGTGTAGGAGCCTTTGCAGGTTCCCAATTGGAATCGCTGGATATTCCTGATGCTGTAGAGGTGATAGATAGGAGTGCTTTCAGTCGTAATCAATTGGCAAAGATTTCTTTTGGGAAAAATTTAAGAGAGATAAAAAGTATCGCTTTTTTTGATAATAATCTTGATAGTATCGTTCTTCCCGAGAATTTGGAAATTGTTGAAGACAGTGCATTTGGGGACAACTCTGTCACTTTAATGGTGGTTCCGAAATCTGTAAAATATTTGGGGAAGGATGTTCTTTACGTAATGTGGACCCAAGCTCCTCCTTCTAATGTATATCTTGGGTCCCCCACGCCTCCTGCAGTTGGTCGGCGGCCTTTAGTTCTTCAAAATAAGGATACCAGAATCCATATTCCCTGTGGCAGTACAGAAGCTTATATCAAGGACTCTATATGGAATCAATACGCCAGCTATGGATTCTATGGTGTTGATGGTACTTTTAATCTTTTCGTTGATGATTATTGTCAAGATGGCAGTATTGAAGAACCACCAACTTATGCAGTGACGGCTGACTTGATTCCTGGAGCAAGTGGTATAATAGTGCAGCCTGTTGCTGGCGGCATTCTTTTGGAAAATGCTGTGGTGGGCTATGGCTGGGCTTTAATGGATCTGCAAGGTCGAGTTGTTGCCTGTGGCGTAATGCAGCGTTCCAGCACGCAAATCACGGTGCCTGCCCCAGGCCGTTATATTCTACGCGTGGGCAATGTTCAACAGATTGTAAATGTGAAATATCGGTAGCGCTTGCATCAAATACCGGCTAGCGGTCAAAAACGAAAAAAAAACCTCGCATTATTGCGAGGTTTTTTTCGGGTGGATGACCGGACTCGAACCGGCAACATCCAGAATCACAATCTGGGACTCTAACCAATTGAGCTACATCCACCATGTAGTGAGACCAAATATAAAAAAGCCATCCCAAGTTTCAAGGGATGG
>JABUUT010000008.1:112633-121837 GCA_021443045.1 Fibrobacteraceae bacterium | reverse complement strand
AAAAAGCCTATACGGAGGTCTTTTTTTGCATGATTCTAATGAAATTGGCCCGTTTAAAGTCGTTGCGGTGTTCCATGCAGAATCGTGGATAAACGTATTGTTTGGGGAAAACCCGAATGGTGAACACTTCATCGCAGTCGTCCAGGCAGCATTTGAACTGGAGATCCATGGATTCTGTGTAGTTGTGGCGGAAAATAATGTTCTTGGACTCGATGTTTTCCACATCTTTCTTTTGCTTTTGACGCTGCTTGATGTCGCGATGGAGATCGCAGTACTTGGCAATAGGGTGGCCCCAGAATTCACGGCCGCAGCCTGGTTCCTGGCAGACTTTGAGTTTAATGCGCTTTTTCTTTTTGTATTTAGGTAATTGCATTATAATCTCCAATGCTTAGGGAGCATTCCGAAAGACGTACCTGTAAAAATAGCAAAAAATACTCGTTTTCTCAAAAAAATCGTCCTATAAATAGAGCCCTTTTGTTTTTTTTAAGGGAAAGGATGTAAAAAATGCGTGAATTTGCTGTAAAATGCCTTTTTTTGTGTGTGGTTTTGCTGGGAGGCTGTACCTATGTAAGCCGTTGGCCCGATGGAGAACCCTCATTGCGGCTTCATTTTTTGGACGTGGGGCAGGGGTTGGCGGTGCTGCTGGAATACCGTGGTGAAGATTGCTCCGAGGGGTGTGGCCGGTTTGCTCTTTTTGATACAGGCCCCGATTCGGTAGGGGTGCTTGATTCTCTGAAGGCTCGGGGGGTGGATTCTCTGGAGTGGGTGGTGGTGAGCCATTTTCATAGGGATCACGGAGGTGGTTTTATGGAGTGGGGAGGACGTCCGGGCCAGCCTCGTGTAAAACGGTTGCTGGTGGGTTTAGACAGCGATGGTGCCTACATTAGAGACTCGGTGTTGGCGGTGGCTTCACAAAATAAGGTTCCGGTGGATACCATTTTTCGGGGTGACACTCTATGGTTTGGGGATGGGGTAAAAGTGGAGGTGCTTTGGCCCGCTAATTTTATACATGTAGAGGGAAACGGAGCCAGTGTGGTATTGAAAGTGGCATGGGATAAAAATGTGGATGGACTTGGAAAAAAAGAATTTGATGGCGCTCTCCTTACTGCAGACCTAGATACAACCGGAGAGCGTCGTTTGTTGGAACTGTCGCCGAGCCTAAAAACATCCTTGTTGCAAGTGGGGCACCACGGCTCGGCGGGAAGTTCATCGTTACATTTTTTATCAAGGATTGAGCCTCAGAGTGCGGTTGTTAGTGTGGGAAAAAAGAATGGGTATGGCCACCCTACCCAGAGTGTTTTGAATAAATTAAAAATTGTACTTCAGGATTCTTCAAAAATTTTTAGAACCGACCTGCAAGGCTCATTGACAGTGGAAATTCCAAGACTATGAAAAAATGTCATACTCTTCGCTGCAACCACCAACTACCAGTTTCTACTCCAATGGATACTTGTCTTTTAATGCCTCCAGTTCGGCATTCTTTGTGTCCCAAGCTCCATAGAGGTCGTCTATAGTTTTCTTTATTTCATCCATTTCTTTTGCAATGTCGGTAATGGCTTTCCCATCTCCAGCCTCGGAAGCTTCCACCAGTTTGGCTTCCAAAAGGCCGTTCTTTTCTTCGGCTTTTGCCAGTTCGCTTTCGATGCGGGAAATTTCTTTTTCCACAGGTTTAATAGCCTTGGAACGTTCTGCAATATAGTCGGCGCGAGCTTTGCGGTCTTCTTTTGCTTTTGGAGCTGCAATTGCCCCAGACGTTGCTCCGGCATCGGAAGCCACATTTATGTTGGTCAAATTTTTGTCGGTCTTGTCGGGTTTCTTTTCGCTTTGCCAGCCCACTTTTTCCAAAAAGTCTTTGTAACTTCCTTCGAATATGCGGCATTTACCGCCATCAAAAACTACAAGGCGGTTGGCAAAGGCATGGAGCATTTCCTCGTCATGGGTTACCACAATGGCTGTGCCTTCGTAGTCTTCCAGTGCGTCTATCAAACTTTCGATAGACTCCATGTCTAAATGGTTGGTGGGTTCATCCAGAAGCAGCATGTTGCACTGGCTGGCTAAAATTTTACCCAACAACACGCGGCTCCGTTCGCCACCGCTCAGCACCCGCACCTTTTTGAGGGCGTTGTCGCCGCTAAACATCATTAAGCCTGCCAAACTTCTGGCCCTGCTTTTTTGAGAAACTTCGGCAATGGCCGAGGCTATTTCTTCTTCTACGGTGTTGTCAAGATTTAGCCGGTTAATGTTGGTTTGGCCAAAGTAATTGATAATCAGGTTGGGGTTGTGGCAAATTTCGCCAGAAGTTGGCTCCAGCTCTTTGGCAATTAAATTGAGCAAGGTGGTTTTGCCTCTTCCGTTGGGGCCAATAATGGCAATGCGGTCTCCCTTAAAAACTTCAAATTCCAGGTTGGTGACTAGTTCTGGGCCAGAGGGGTAGGCAAAATGAATTCCCTTTATCTGAAGCATGCGTTTTCCGGGGAAAGTGGCTTCGGTAAAGCAGAAATCCAAATTGCGTTCGTGGCTCAGCCGAAGTCCGCTGGAAAGTTTTTCGGCTGCCTTGATTTTGGATTGTACCATGGCGGCCTTGCTGGCCTTGTATCGGAAACGTTCAATAACTTTTTCCAACTGTTCTTTTTTGCGGGCCTCGTTTTCTGCCGTGCGCATGGCCACTTCTTCTTCCTCGGCAACGGTCTCCCGCAACTTTTGCACGGTGCCTTTTACCTTTCTCATCTTATGTCGGTGAATGCCCACTGTGTGGGTGCAAACTTCATCCATAAAGTGATGGTCGTGGGTAATTAGCAAAACTTCGCCCTTCCAGTTTCTTAAAAAACGAGAGAGCCAACGCATAGACACAATATCCAAATAGTTGGTGGGTTCGTCCAGCAACAGCATGTTGGGTTCGCTGGCCAGCACTTTTGCCAAATTCAGGCGAATCTGAAAACCGCCCGACAGCAAATCGGGGCTTTTTTGCATGCTTTCTTCATCAAAGCCAAGGCCAAACAAAATGGCCTCGACCTTGTGTTCTTCTAGCCAGCCATCTTCATTGGGTTTTAAAACGCTGCAGGCTTCTTCGTGCACTGTGGCATGGGTAAAATGGATGTGCTGGGTTAGGTAACCCATAGTGTAGTTTTTGGGAATGTTAATGACACCACCATCGAGAGGCTCCATTCCCAAAATCATTTTAAACAAAGTAGATTTGCCGCAACCATTGCGACCAACTAGACCAACGCGCTCATGTTCGGCCACCAAAAAACTGGCTTCTTCCAGCAGAACTTGCTCGCCAAAAAACTTGGAAACATTTTGTACTTGAATCACGGGTTCAAATATAGTAATTGGCTGGCGTGGGGTGTAAAAGTGCTGGTAGGGACCATTTCCATTTATCGACAATAAACTTCTTTGTTGTGGATTAATTCGCTAATATCGTAAGTCGTTGATTTGTAATAAAATAGCGGTTTCTATGACAAAGAAATAGGCGGATATTCCACAACTTATCAACAATGCGGTTAAAGTTTACAACCCATTGTTTTTGTAAAACCGGCTGTCTCCAATAACTTGTTCCACCCAGGTGCGTCTCAGAGGGTTCTTTCTCCAGTCCGCCGAGGTTTCTCGCAACCGCTTAATGGGGTACAGACTTGCTACAGCATCTTCTGTGGTTTTATTTTCTTTTAGGCTTTTTTTTAGCAGCTGGGCTCCAATAAAAATCTGATCTAGCCCGGTCCCTCTGTTAAGGGCTAAAAGCCCCCGGGTTCTATCGGGGCCGGTGTAGTCAAACCGAAAATCGGATGTGTGCCTGATGAGGGCCATTAACAGGGAGGGATCAACGCCTTCTTTTGTGGCTGCCTCCAGGACAGGTAGCCCACAAAGTTGTTCGTTGTCCCATAGGGTGCCTTTGTATGTAATGGTCAAGGTGTGGTTGGCGTTTTGGGTGGTTAAAGAAACCTTGTACCGGGGGCCCAAATCTTTTTTTACCCTCTTTAACAGCTTTGAGCCTCGGTTCACAAAAACTTTGTATCCATCCAGGTGCAGCACCAGCTTGTTGTCTAAGCGTGAAAGTCTGGGAACCACTCTTTTTTCGGTAACAGTTTCTTTGTGGATGGTTAAAAGACTGGGAAGAATGTAGGCCAACTCCGGCATCACCTGGTCCATTTTGCAGGAACTGTCCAAAGTCATTTCTTCGGGGTAGGCCAACTGTTGCACCATGTTGGCGGCATACTTGGAAAACAACAGCCGGTCTTCAATTTTTTTAGGCTTGGGAGATGCCTGAAAATAAAAGGCAATAGCAATAAGCCCCACCACCACAAACAGGCATAATATGGCGGCCCACAATTTTTTGCTTCTGCGCAAAATCCGCAACCAGCCCCGGCCCTTTGGGGTTCTGCCCAAATAGACGGCCAGCGCAGTTACAATGAATATCCATAAAAAAATCAGAAACACAAACACAATATAATTCTATTTTTGGGTCATGATGGATTCACTTAAGAATATTGTGGTCATTGGTGACCGAGTTTTAATTAAACCTTTGGAAGGCTCCAATAAAACTACCGGCGGCCTTTATCTTCCTCCCTCTGTTCAGGAACATGATGCTGTGCATACAGGAATAGTTATGAGGGTGGGGCCTGGGTACCCCATTCCGGCTAACTCCGATCCCGACTCCCTGTTCAAGGAAAATCAGGAAAGTGTAAACTATGTTCCCTTGCAGGTAAAAGAGGGTGATGAAGCGTTATACCTTCATGCCAACGGCCACGAAATACAAGTGGGTGCTGAACGATATGTAATCGTGAGCCAGAATGCCATTCTTCTGGTGCTTCGCAATCAGGTTCCCAACGGAATTTCTGAAATCGAGAATTTGTAGGGAAGCCCTAGACTACACTCCAATGGAAGTTACAAGTTTGTGAACTTCCTTGATTTTTGTAATGCTGTGTGATGTCAGCTCAAATTCTTTTCGAATGTGGTCTTGCAATTCGTTAAAGATTTCCTTGTACAAGAATAGGTCGTTGCGGGCCCCGTTCAGGTTGTGGTAAATCTTTTTTAGCTCCAAAAGTTTGCGGCTTTCTTTTTCGGCTGCACGCTTAATTTCCACTTCAATACCTTCCATCTTGGCTTTTTTCTGCATAATAATGTCGTTGTCGTTTCCTTTTAGAATGGCTGTAGGCAAGGAGGCAAAGTGGTCAAAGGGCCCCGTTAAGTTGGTGGTGTTCCTCATGCCCTTGCCACGAAGTCCTGTCTGCTTTACAGAGGCGTGAACGGCAATGGAACAGTTGGTGGTGCCATGGAAGTTGCACTTGATGGCTTTTTCTTGCTGGGCCGTGTCACCGTAAGGGTGAAAATCTTCACTGGTTTCAATGTAGCGCACGGGAACATAGAGCGTCGCTTTTTCGCCGCCAATCACAATGCTGTAGGTTACGCAGAATTCTCCTGCAAATAGAATGGAATCGTAGCGGTTGTTGCTCTTTCGGGTTATTTTTTCAACCCTCTCTACCAGGTTGTCCAAGTCGTAGTCTTTAGCATCTTGGCGAAGTTCTTCGGGTACCAGTTTTTCTTTAAGCAAATTGCGGAAAGATTCCGAAATCAGTTTGTTGGAGCTGTTGCGTCCCCACATGTAGGTACCCAGGAACAGGGTGTCGGTCATTCTGGTTTCGGTTCTCTCGTTAAAGAAGGCTATGGCCTTCATCATGTTGGAATAGGCTATCCACTTTCTAATAGGAATGTAGATGTTGTTGTTGGCACAAACCTCCGCAATTTTTCCGATAATTTCAAGAGTGTCTGGAGACAGGGTTATCTTCATGATTTTATCGGCCCACTCCTTTTTTTCTTCGGCGGTAACGGCAATGTTTTCGGCTAGGGAAGGTTTCTTTTGAACCTCGGGGTCTTGAAGCAGACTGCACAGTGCTGATGAAGATAAACTTTCTGGAACAGAAACAATGAGAGGCATCTTGTAGGCAATTTCTGCAGCATTCAAGGCCACCTCAGGGCGCTGGGCACCGGTGATAATCAGGGAGTAGTCATCTTTGTAGCAAAGGCCAATCTGTGCATTTTTCTTGTACATTTCGTCGGTGCCGTCAAAGCTCTGGAAGGTTACAATTCCGTAGTCTTGCAGGTGCTCTGGAAAGTTGGGGTGGCGTTTGTTGACTATAAAAACCTTTCCGTCCTTAAAGGCGGCCCAAATGCGTTTGATAATCAGGGATTTTCCGGAACCAGAGCGCCCGTACAAGTATACAGGTTCTTTAAGAATGGTTGCCAAGAAAGTAAGTTCAAAGCAAAATTCACGTTCGGTAATGCCGGCTTCCAGCGATTGCAAAAGCTGGCTCATTCGTTGGGATAGTGTCATGTTTTTCTCCTGTTGTGTCAAATATACAAAGAGATTTACTAGAGCGACAAGGCGTTTAGAATTTCTTCTTCAACATTTGGCATTACTTTTACTTCTTGAACGGCTGTATACACAAGGGGGCTCTGTTGCAGGGCCTTTGGCAGCTTTATCCAGTCTTTTTCTGTAATTATAATGGGTTGGTTATGGGCCAAAGCTTTTTTAACAACCTGCACAATTTTAAAACTGTGGTCTTTTAGGGCTGTTGCAGAGGCTATTTTAATGCCTGTGCTATGCAAATCGGCAAAAAAACGGTGTGGGTCTCCAATGGCGGAGGCTGCGACAGCAGCTTTGTCTGTGTTAACCAAATTTGGAATAAGGGCCTCACCTCTAAGGTTTATCACGGAATCGATGGAAAATTGAATGTGGGGGCTTTGGCCCGCACATTGAAGGTTTAAACCTATGTTGGGGTGGTCTTGTGCCAGGCTCCTGTTTTTGCCGCAGGGAATAAGGTGGGTGGTGCGGCTTGGTGGTGAACCCCAGTTGAGGCAGAATATAGTGGCTCCCACAAAGCGGCTGTCTTCAAAACCATCGTCGCACAAGATGTATTTGAATTGGTCCTGTATTTGCTTTGCTGTTTTGAACCTGTTGCGTGTGGTAAAAATTTGAACGGAAGAAAAACCCCGTAGGGCCCGCCTTATTAAGTTGGCTTCGTCAATGGCCTTGGAGTGGCACAGAATGGCAATAGAAGTGGAGCTCTTTTTGGAGAGGATTTTTTTAGCAAGCCAAATGCAAAAAGGAGTTTTACCCGCTCCACCTGCCAGGTAACTTCCTACTATGATAATGTGGGGTTTAAAAGCTGTGCTATCCGCCTGGGGCCTAAGGCCAATGCGGTGGTGCAGTAGGTAGCCCAGGCGGTATAGATACGAAAGGAGTCGCTTAACAATGGACACGTCTTGTCTATTATAGGCAGTTTCTTTTTTGTTGCAGGTACATGTCGGCAAGAACCAAGGCCGCCATGCTTTCTACAATAACAGGAGCTCTAAGGGCTACGCAAGGGTCGTGTCGGCCTTTAGCGGAGAGTTGCCCGTTTTCACCATTGTTGCTGGCTGTATCTTGCGCCTGCAAAAGAGTGGCTGTGGGCTTAAAGGCCAGTCGGCACACAATATACTCACCGTTTGAAATTCCGCCTAGCACGCCACCGGCATTGTTTGTTTTGGTGTGGTATTCCCTGCCATCAAAGTAAATAGTGTCGTTGTGCTGGCTTCCCCGCATGCGGGCTGCCGAAAAGCCGCTTCCTATTTCAAAGCCCTTGCATGCTGGAATAGAAAGCATGGCCTGAGCCAACTTGGCATCCAGCTTGTCAAATACGGGTTCCCCAAGCCCAATGGGTGGTTTACGCACCAGCAAGGTGACTATGCCACCAACGCTATCTTTATTTTTTCGGGCATCCAGAACTTCCTGTTCCATGGCTGCACTGGTGGCTGGGTCTGGGCAACGCACGGGAGATGCTTCAATTTGCTCCATGGAAATAGTATCTAAATCCACAGGAGGGCAATCAATGTTGCCAACAGAAGACACCCAGGCTAAAATCTCAGTTTGGTTTACGGTTTTTAAAAGCTTTCGAGCCACTTCGCCGGCTGCCACGCGACCAATAGTTTCGCGAGCGGAGCTTCTTCCGCCGCCCCGATAGTCTCTAAAGCCATATTTTAGGTCGTAGCACAAGTCGGCATGTCCGGGGCGGTACCACTTTTTGATATCTTCATAGTCGTTGCTATGCTGGTCTTCGTTTTCCACCACAAAAGAAATAGGGGTTCCTGTAGTTTTACCTTCAAAAACTCCCGACATTATTCTAACTTGGTCTTTTTCGTTGCGGGGGGTGGTCAGTTTGTTCTGCCCGGGGCGCCTGCGGTCTAATGCGGCCTGAATTTCTTCCTCGGTAATGGGAAGACCGGCTGGGCAGCCTTCTAAAACGGCTCCAACGCCTTTTCCGTGTGATTCGCCCCACGTTGTAACAAAAAAAACAGTTCCAAAGGTACTAGACATACCATAAATATAGATAAATGCACTTTTTTTGCGGTAAAAAGGTTATTTTCTTTAGAAAAGTTTACTATGTTTTACAAAGTTTAGGAGCTGACTGTGATGAAGACTACATTCATTATGACAATTATGCTGTTGATGCTTTCCCTGGAAGCATTTGCTCAGCGTAATAATGAATTTGCAGGTATTCCTTTTGGCGCCTCCCGTCAGACGGTGATTGAAGAAATTTTGAAAATGGGTTATGAACCCTTTGGTCAAAGCGGTGAAGGTGAGAGAATCGTTATTCCTGTTTACATGTTTGGGGAACTCCCTGTAAAAGTTGATTTTCTTTTTAATAAGAACGACAAGTTTTATTCCTTTGAAATACGCACAGGCCGTGTAGAACAGGCCCGCCTGGGCAAGGCTTTTGAAGCAGTGTCCTATATGTCTGAGCAGTTTACCCTAAAATATGGCAAGTCTTCTGGGGTTCCCACCATTACGGAATCTTCAGCCCTAAAGGATGGCGGCATACACAACGTGTACCAGAATTGGTATGGTGTTAAAACTTTGGATGCCCATACGGCAGTGGTTCAGATAGACAACCGCTTCTTTGCCGTAGGTGTGGTGGTGCACCGCAAGCTGGCCGACGAAAAATCGGTAAGCAAGAAAGTAGAAAAGGTTAAGTCTGTAGGGCCCGTTTTCTAGCATTTGTAAAATATTTATGAATCTTTTGCTAAACTGCGCGTATGGTAAAACGTGGTTTCCGATAGTCGGTGTCATCCTGGAGCAGCCTTTAGCCCTGGACCCTGGAGCTTTGCGATAGGGGATAGGGGATTACGCCCCAAGGCGAGAGTCGCGACCGTGCTTGCACGGGCATGACCGAG
>JABUUT010000008.1:107850-112430 GCA_021443045.1 Fibrobacteraceae bacterium | reverse complement strand
TTAAGTCTAACCTCTTTCGTCTATAGCGCAGCGTTCTTTCGTCTATTTATTACCAATCATTGACAACTGATAACCGACTACTGGCCACTGATAACTAATTTTGGTATTTTGAAAGCCGACTGGCATTGCTGGTTGGTTTTATTTTTTTTTATAAAAATAGGGTATTGACAATTTATTGTAATGATTATATATTTGTAATAATTACAAATTTGTCAAACAAAATAAAAAACAGAACAACCTTAACATCCGCTAGGCGGAATAGGAGTAAAATATGAAAGTCTGGGTTTGCAAAGTTTGCGGTTACGTTCACATGGGCGAAGAAGCTCCTGATGAATGCCCACAGTGCAAGGCTCCCAAGAGCAAGTTCTTTGAAAAGGAAGCACAGTCTGCAGGCAAAATTGCCTGGGCCGACGAGCACAAGATTGGTGTTGCTCAGGGGCTCGATGCCGAAGTGGTTCAGGGCCTGCGTGAAAACTTTGCCGGTGAATGTACCGAAGTGGGTATGTACCTGGCCATGAGCCGTCAGGCTGACCGCGAGGGCTACCCCGAAGTGGCCGAAGCCTACAAGCGCATAGCCTTTGAAGAAGCCGAACACGCCGCCAAGTTTGCAGAACTTTTGGGCGAAGTGGTTTACGCAGATACCAAGAAGAACCTGGAACTCCGCGTGGCTGCCGAAGCTGGTGCCACCGAAGGTAAGCTGGCCATTGCCAAGCGCGCCAAGGAACTGGGCTACGACGCCATCCATGACACCGTTCACGAAATGTGCAAGGATGAAGCCCGCCACGGTTCTGCATTCCAGGGCCTCCTGGGTCGCTACTTCAAGTAACAGGTAGTGGACTTTGGAAAACGTAGCCCACATTCTCTTGCAAAAAAAGATAAGGCCTTCCGTTCAACGGGTCAAGGTGCTGTCTTATTTGCTGGAGAAAAGAAACCATCCTACGGTGGATATGATTTATACCGAACTCCACCCCCAGATGCCTACGCTTTCTAGAACCACAGTGTACAATACGTTGGAGCTTTTTCGTGAAAACCAGTTGGTGAACACCCTGGATTTTGGAGAAGGCTCCCTTCGTTACGATGCCTTTTGCTCGCCCCATTGCCATTTTGAATGTGAAGAATGTGGCCAAGTCTTTGACATTGAAACTCCGCCTCCTGCCATAGATGGACTTGTGCCATCGGGCTTTAGTTTGTCGCGAACCAGCCTTTATCTTTACGGTAAATGTAGAGGGTGCAGGCGAGAGAGTACGCTGTAAAAAAGTATAAAAGAGAAACGGATGCCTAGATTTCAAGGCACCCGTTTTTTATTGTCTAATAAATGGTTAAAACCCTGCACTTTCAGTGCAGGGTAGTTTATTAAGCCTTGAATTTATCCAATGTTTCGTTTGGTCCAATGAGAAATAGAACGTCGTCTTCCTGCAATGCGTGGTCGGCTAGGTTTCCAATCATAGGAGTGGGCTGCTGTGGGTCTCGAATGGCAATTACCTGAATGCCATACTTGTGGGTAATGTTCAAATCTTTTAAAGTTTTACCTACAAATTCTCTAGGGCACACCATTTCTACAATGGAAAATCCGTCCATAAAGGGTAAAAAGTCTAGCATATTGGGGCGATTCAGACGTTCGGCCAAAGAAATGCCCATATCGTGTTCTGGGTGGAAAATGTCGGTGACACCCAGTTTTTCTAAAATGCTACTGTGGGCCGCACTGGAACTTTTGGCGATAATGTGCTTTATACCCAGTTCCTTAAGGTTCATCACGGTAAGGAGAGAGGCTTCAAGATCTTCGCCAATGCCTACAATAACGGCATCGGCCTTGGCTAAAGGAATGCTGGCCAACTGTTTCTTGCGGGTGCCGTCGGCAACAACAGCCTGGGTTACGGAGCTGGAAATGTCTTGAACCTTATCGGGGTTGGAATCCACCACCATCACATCGTTTCCAAGTGAAATTAGGTGTTTGGCCAAAAAGTAGCCGGAGTTGCCAAGCCCGATGATGATAAACTGTTTAGATGCCATATCCTATACCTCTTTTACAAGGAACAATATAGAATTTTAGCCTACCATGATGTCTTCTTCAGCGTACCAAGTATCAATTTCATTCTTTTTGGATACTGCCGAAATAAGGAAAAGAGGACCCATGCGGCCAATGAACATGACAATGCATACCACGATTCGGCCCAAATCCGACAAATCCGAGGTTAGACCCATGGAAAGTCCGCAGGTGCTGTAGGCACTCACCACTTCAAACACCACCTTCAAGAAAAATCCATTGTCGCTTTTTGGTGTTTCGGTTTGGAGCAACACCAAGGTTGCCAAAGTCACCATCACAATGGCCACCACAAAAATTCGAACCGCCTTATCCACAGTTTCTTCGGGCAGCGACCTTCCCAAAACCTGTGTTTTTTTACGGCCTAAAATTCGGTTGAACCCTAAAAGAAAAATCACTGCCGCCGTGGTGGTTTTTATGCCACCGCCGCAGCTACCGGGGTTGGCTCCGATAAACATGATGATAACAAAAAAGAACAGGGAGCCGTAGCACAGAGAAGGCACATCAATGGTGTTGAGACCTGCGGTGCGGGAGGTAAAAGCCATAAAGGAAGACGAAAGCAACTTTTGCCCAAAGGAAAGCCCTTCTAGGCCGTGGTTCCATTCTGTAACGGTGAAAAACAGAATGCTTATGAGTATCACGATAAAGGTAAACCCTGTGGCCACCCGGGTGTGGAGGGACATTTTGCGGAAAGTGTGGGACTTGAAGTTGAAAAGGTATTGCAACTCGGCTACGGCCAAAAAACCAAAGCCACCAGCCAACGCCAGCACGCAGGTGGTAACGTTCAAGATGGGGTTAAACTGGAACTGCATCAGGGAATCGGGGAACAAGGTGAACCCCACATTGCAGAAAGAACTGATTGCCTGAAAAGCCGCTGTAAAAATGCGGGGGCCCAGTTCTAGATTTTTAAACTGGGTAAAATAAAAGACAGCTCCGATAATCTCTAAAATAAAGGTAAAGGGAAGAACTGCCATGAGGATTTTTTTACCATCGATGTTGCCTTCTTGGGTAAAAGACGACAGCAACACCGATTCGTGGTTAAAGCCTGGACGCATGCCTGCCAAAAGGATGAGGAAGGTGGAAATGGTCATGATGCCCAAGCCGCCGGCTTGCATGAGTACCATGAGAATAGAATCGCCAATGGCGGTAAAACTGGAGCCAATGTTAATGGTAGAAAGTCCTGTTACGCACACCGCTGATGTAGAGGTAAAAAGCAGATCGATGTAAGGGATGTATCCATTGTGAGAAAAAGGCATGTACAGAAGAAGGCTGCCTAAAAGAATAAGGGACAGGTAGCCAATAACCACCAGCATAATGGGGTTTACCTGTTTCTTTTTCTTTGGAAGAACGGAGTCTCCAAATTTTACACGTTGGTACCTAGAAGGATGCATGGCAATAAATCTAGTAATTTTCTATATTTTGCGGACGTGAAAAACATTCGTTCCGTTTTGATTCTTGTGGCAATAATAGGTGGAATTTTAATTCCCCAGTTGTATTTTCTCTATGTTCTTCAGCCGTTCCTGATTGGGTCCATGATGCTCTTGACCTTTGTGTCGAGAGTGCCGCCCCAGCAGCACGGACTTACCTTTAGAATAGAACTTAAGGCCTTTGTTGCCAGTTTTGTGTTGTTTGCTTTGCTGTACGGTGTTGTGGAGCTGTTTCATTTGCCTCGCGAGGTGCTGCTGGGGGGAGCAATTGTTATTTTGTGCCCACCAGCCAATGCGGTTCCTGCCATGGCTAAAATGCTGGGCGGAAATCCGGTGCTTGCCCTTAAAATTTTTTTGGTGGGCCATTTGGTTGCCTGCTTTACCATTCCCTCTGTGTACGGCGTTTTAACCCACTCCGACGCCAGTGTTCTGGATATTGCCCTTAAGGTATTCAATTCCATGCAGCCTATTATCAGCATTCCTTTGGCCATAGCCTTTGGAGTACGCTCCTTTTACCCTGAGGTGGCCGATAGAATTGAAAAATTCCAAAAATTCACCGTGTTTATTTGGAGTTTTTCTGTGTTCTGCATTTTATCCAAGGCCAGCTACGACATTCGCAAAATGGGCTTTATGGGCCTAGTTGAAAGTGGCATGTTCCAGTCTTTAGCTATTACTGCCGCGGTTCTTTGCGTGGTGCAGTTTGCTTTGGGATGGTTCTGCGAACGAAAGGGCCACCCTATTGAGGGGGCTCAGAGCATGGGGCAAAAGAACACCAATTTGGTTATTTGGATTTCCCAGCTGTATGCAGGCCCCTTGGCAGCCTTGGTGCCAACATTCTATGTGGTGTGCCAAAATTTGGTGCTAAGCTGGATGAGCCGGAGTAAAAAATAATTTTTTCAGGTGGCTAAGAATCTGGTTGTCCTGAACATAGTATCAATTATTAATGGTTAATGTTTAACATATGTGTTATCCTGAACGTCACACGCCGTGAAGGATCCAGTGAATGTGGTATCGATTACTAATGGTTAAGGCCTTGTCATCCTGAACGGCCTTCGCCGTGAAGGATCCAGGGAATGTCCATACAAATACCAATCACTGATAACTGATTACCA
>JABUUT010000008.1:100898-106951 GCA_021443045.1 Fibrobacteraceae bacterium | reverse complement strand
TTCGTCTATAGCGCAGCGTTCTTTCGTCTATTTATTACCAATCACTGATAACCGACAACTGACAACCAATAACTGACAACCGATAACCACAACTCGCCAAGACTTGTGAAACGGGACTGCTCGCAGTTATACAGGTGCCCCTTTTTTCCACAGAGTTTAACTAGTTCCGCCTTAAAATGAGGGTGTAAAAAACACCCGCCCTGGAGCAAATGTTTTGCAAAAGCTTTCGGGCGGGCACAAAGGAGAAAATTTGGGCATCACTCGCGGCGAAACACTCGAAACTACTTCTTACAAAAAGATAGCAGTGCCTCAGGATCTCGTTTTTCGCGTCGATGCGCGCCTAAACTGAACCACGAGAGCGACGAGCTTTAAAAAATCTGTTAGATCGGGCGTTGATCCGTGGGATGCCTAACAACAATATACCAAATATAGGGCAAGAAAAAAAGAATTTTTTGTAAAAAATAAAAAAAAGTTTGAGGGGGTGTCCAAAACAGGCTTAAACCGATAAAACACCGAAAAAGGCGTGCAATGACACCAATTATGGCGGGTATACCCCCAAATTAGATGGTACGCAAATGTGCGTTTTGTATATATTAAAAACGGAGATTTTTATGGCTTTAAAAATTACAGTACACGAATCAAGACAAATGGCCGAAATGGCTACAGTGGTGCGTAGTATAGATATGCACATATTAATTCAGGTAAATTCAGATGAACACCATATAGGAAACCCCTATTTTAAAGTATATGACAGTTTTTCTTACGAAAAGTCCACCCGGATGAACAGAATATCTTTTTTGGAGCCTGCGTATGTGAAACATACGACTTATGGAAAGAAACTCTGGGTTTTAAACGCAAAGGATATGAAACATTTAATAACCATTTTGAATACCCCATCCGACCACATTGACCGCCGGGATACTTCAAGAACATATACCAACTGGGAATGGGCCATTATACAATACAATAATGAGATATGTGCTGTAGGTGAAAAAGATACTGTGGAAGGCAAATTGAATGGCAGTGCTCTGACCATAGGGCTTCCCATGCCCAACTATATGGAGCTTCGTGTGTGAATAAGCATCTTTTTCCATAGGGTTTTGTTGGAACATTTTCCATGTTTATTATTCTTTACATCTTTTAAACATCTTTTTATTTATCTTAAATATGGCTTATTACAAAGATTAGGGTAAATAGAGGAGTACAAATTATGAAAAAGGCTCACGCTTTAGTGGGGGTTGTGTTTGGCACAGCCTTTTTCGGTGCAGGCATATCAAGCGCATTTGCCGCAGACGAAACCCTTAGATCCCTTGCGGACAAAAACAACATCTACATCGGAGCAATCCTGAACTCGCAGTGGTTTGGCGGAGGGCTTCCTGGAGAATACGAACAAATCCACAAGCAACAGTTCAACATAGTCGTTGCCGAAAATGAGATGAAGTTCGATGCGACCGAACCACAAGAAAACCGCTTTAACTACAATAGCGGCGACAAGATGGTCAAGTACGCGAAAGAGAACGGTATGCGCGTCCGCGGTCACGCTCTCGCCTGGCACAGCCAAGTTCCGAACTGGGTGAACAATTACAAGAACGACAAACAGAAACTTTTAAGCGTGCTCAAGAACCACATCAAAAACGTGGTCGGGCACTGGAAAGGCCAGGTTGACGAATGGGACGTGGTAAACGAAGCCATCAGCAACAACGAACCCATGTGGCGTTCCTATTCTGTGTGGTACCAAGGTATCGGTCCCGAATTCATCGATTCAGCATTTGTATGGACTCATGAAGTTGACCCCGATGCGGAACTCTGCTATAACGACTACAACCTCGAACAGGGCATCAACCCAAATGCCAAGGCCGGTTTCTTGTTGGAACAGGTGAAGCGTTGGGTCAAGAACGGCATTCCAATCCATTGCGTAGGTTCCCAGACTCACGTGGAAGATACCACCACCGACAAGCACTTTATCGGTTCGCCGGACAGCCTCCGCTCTCTCGCCAAGGAACTCGCAAAGCTTAATATCAAACTAAAAATCACCGAACTCGATATCGGATTCAAGAGCGGCATCAATGTCAGCCAAAGCGACCTCGAACGCCAAGGACAAACGTTCCGCCAATACCTGGACATTATCCTCGAAGAACCAAATGCGGACACGTACCTGATTTGGGGCGTATCCGACAAATGGAGTTGGCTTAGCGGACTGAACCGGCAAAAAGGCCTTATTTATGATGACAATTTGAAACCGAAGCCCGCTTTCGACAGCATCATGGTGAGACTCCAGACTTATGAACCGCCCAAAGATACGGCAAAGACTGATTCTATCGCAAAGGATACCACAGCAAAGGATACCACAGCAAAGGATACCACAGCAAAGGATACGACAGCCAAGGATACCACAGCCAGGGATTCCACCGATGCCATCAGGCTCCTCGCTATGCCAAGCAGCCTTTCTATGCACATCGCAGGTCGCACGCTGTCCATAAACGGGGCAACATCGAGAATCAAAGTTGACGTATTCGATATGCAGGGCCGCCCCATTTTCAGCACCGAAAATAGCAGCGGAATTTTCGACTTATCTAAAATCGCCGAAGGCCTTTACATCGTGCAAGCCCGTTCAGGCAGCCACAAGATAGTACAACGAGTGAACCTTAAATAAATATGGCAAACATGTAGCACAAAGCTATAAGTTGACCATTTTACTATTTGGGCAACCTCCCTTACAAGATTTTTTTGTACTTATCTCCATCCGCTGAAAGCCATTCTAAATATTTTCGTCCAGCAGGGCGTAGATGTCTTTAACATCCTTGTCCATTTGCTGGCAGTAAATTTTGGCTTTGCGCAGCTGCTTGCGGAGTTCCGATATTTCGGACATCAGTTCCACGGCAAGGAGGGCGAATTTTTTGGGCACTTCCATTTGGTATTTGGAGTACATGGCGTAGCGCTTGTTAATTTGTTCGACAATTTCTTGAAGTTCCGTGTCTGGCAAGTCTGTGCGGATTTGCAGACGTTCCTGAGCTACGGTCACGCTAACGGATCTTAGATTTTCTGCTTCTGCCATGGGCTTGCCTTCTTTCTTTACTTCATCCCTACGCCGAATGGATCATTGTCCATCAGCCACCTTAGCCGAAAAAATTTGTTTGCGAGCCTCCATTGCTCGCAGAGAACAGGTCGTTCTCTTTTTCGTTGGCGGGGTGAACTTCAATAGGTTCTTCGGGGGCTTCTTCCACCACATCCAGGTCGTCTTCCAATGAGGTGTCCTCCACCAGTTCCTGGGTTGGTTCGGTGGGCTCTTCGGTTTCTTCGCTGGTGGTTTGGTCAAATTCTTCAATCACATTTTCGGAACGAATTACCGGAATGTCTTCAATGGGAATTTCGGTGTCCAGTTCTTTTTCTATGGTAGAAAGCAGTTGCTGAAAACGTTCCTGAGCCAGGGAAATTTCTTCACCCTGTGCCTGGATTGTTTCGGTAAGGGTTTCCTTTTCTGCCCGAAGGCTTTCGCATTCGCTTTCTAGAATTTCTTTTTCTCCAGCCAAAGTGGCGTTTTCGCTGTTGAGGGTGCTGATTCTCTCGCCCAGTTTGTTAATGACCGATTCCAAATCGTTGGCTTTTTGGTTGGCGGTGAGCAGCTGGGCATTTAGTTCTTCAATGGACGTTTGGTGCTGGTTGATAATATCTTCCTGAGCGGAAACTTGGTTTGCTCTGGCATCCAGGGCGGCCTTGCAGTCGGCTAAATCGGCATTGGAGGCTTCGAGAAGGGCGGACTTGTCTTGCAGGGCTGTGTTGGCCTGGTTGAGCTGCTGTTGCAGCCGGGCTACTTCGCCTTTAAGGTTGCGCATGGTGGAAAGAACGCCTTCTATTTTTTGGGAAAGCAGATTCATGTTTTCCAGATTCATTCCGGTACTCCGTTAAACAGGGTTGTAAACTTACGCTTTTCTTATAATAAGATAAATAATATTTTAGTCAGTGGGGAAATTTTTTATAAAATTTATTATTGGTAATGGGTAAAAAAATGATTGCCGTTGATGAACACATAAAACGCAGGTTGGCTGACCTTCCAGATCGGCCTGGCGTTTATATTATGAAAAATGCCGGTGGCAAAATAATATACATAGGCAAAGCCAAGGTGCTTAGGAATCGCGTACGTAGCTATTTTGACGGTAGCGGGCACAGTGGCCACCGGGCTGCATCCTTAATGCTTCCCTTTATTTGCGACATTGAATGGATTATTACCGAAAGTGAGTCGGAAGCCCTAATACTTGAAGCCAACCTGATACGCAAGCATACGCCCAAGTATAATGTACTTCTGAAAGATGACAAGCATTTTCCTTACCTGGCTTTTTCTGTAAATGAAGCGTTCCCAAGGCTTTTCTTGAGTCGTGCGGTGCGCAAGGACGGCTGCCAGTATTTTGGCCCCTACCTGAATTCACGCATGATTGGTCAGCTTCAAGATATTGCGGCTCGGCTTTTCAAAATTCGTGAATGTTCCATGAAGCTGCCTCTTTCAAAGCCTGCCCGCCCATGCCTTAACTACCATATTGGAAGGTGCAGCGGACCTTGTGCAGGCCTTGTTTCTGCCCAGGATTACCGCACTGCGGTAAACCAGACTCAGATGCTTTTGAATGGCAAGCGGGACGACCTTATAGCCCTTTGGGAACAGCAGATGCAGGAGGCCAGCGAAAATTTAGACTTTGAAACGGCGGGCAAAAAGAGGGATGCCATTCAGGCCCTCAAGGCCACGGGCATTCATCAAAAAACCGATGTGACAGACCCCAACCTTTGCATGGACGTTCTTGCCCTTCGTCGTAATGGAACTTTGGCGGCGGCCGTAATCTTCGAATACCGTGCCGGAATTCTCAGCGGCCGCCGGCACTACTGCCTGGAATGCAAACTGGAAAACAGCGAATCGGAAATTCTTTCGCAGATGGTGCTGCAGTGGTACATGGATGCCGAGGTGATTCCTGGAGAAATTGCCACCGACATAGAGCCAGGAGAAGACCGGGCATCTCTGGAGGAGGCTTTGGCTGAGCGGGCCCACCATAAGGTTGTTTTTACCAACCCCCAGCGTGGCGAAAAGACGGGCTTTTTAAAATTGGCCAATGCCAATGCCGACATGATTCTGGTGGAAATGCGTGCCGAGGTGCAAAAGTACAGTGAAATTGACCAGAGTGTTTTTGAACTGCAAAAAGTGCTGGGGTTAAAGAAAACGCCATTTCGCATAGAGTGTGTGGACATATCTCACCTGAGTGGAACCAATACGGTGGCTAGTTTGGTGGCTTTTAAGAATGGTCGCCCCGACAAGGCCAATTACCGCAAGTTCATTATTAAAACGGTAAGCGGGGTAGATGACTTTGCCAGTATGAGAGAGGTTATGACCCGCCGAATTCGCCGTTTGGAAGAAGAGGGAGTTCCTATGCCAGACCTTTGGGTGTGCGACGGCGGTAAGGGTCAGGTAGATGCCACCATGCAAATTTTAAAGGAGTTGGGCCACCACCAGGATTTGCCCCTTATTGGACTGGCCAAACGTTTGGAAGAGATTGTTTTCCCTGATGAAAGAAAATCCATTGTGCTTCATAGAACTAGCCCCGCATTAAAGTTGTTGCAGAATGCCCGTGATGAGGCCCACCGATTTGCCATTACCTACCAACGTTCCAAGCGAAAAAAGGATTTGCAGGTGGAGTGGTTAAACGTAAGAGGAGTTGGACACGAAACCAGAGTCAAGGTGCTGTCTAAGTACAAGTGTGCCGAAGATTTTTTGGCCGCCCCCATGGAAGATGTGGTGGCACTTTTGGGAAATGCCAGGGGCAATATGCTGAGAGAAAGTGTTAAAAATTACTTAGCAGAGCCTTTGGGGGCGAGGGACTAAAAAGACCGCATTGTCAGTGGTTGGTAAACGGTGGCTAGTGGTTGCTGGTTATCGGTTGTCAGTTATCGGTTGTCAGTTATCGGTTGTCAGTAATTAGTATTTATATGGACATTCTCTGGATCCTTCACGGCGAATGCCGTTCAGGATGACACATTCGAGAGAAACCTTTCTATGGATCCTATCACCTAACGGC
>JABUUT010000008.1:97050-99740 GCA_021443045.1 Fibrobacteraceae bacterium | reverse complement strand
ATAGGACCAAAGGTCCGTTCTACCGTCTAAATGGACATTCTACTGGATCCTTCACGGCGAATGCCGTTCAGAATGACAATTCCAAGACTGCTCTGGGATGACCGATAACCTATTACTGCCAACTAATCACTAATTAGTCTTTTACGCAGCGAACGCTGAAGCCTTTGTCGGCAGAGTCTTGCTGGAATAACCTTTCGCCATCGCCGTAGTCCGGGGCTTTAACAACAAAAATCATTCCACAGGAGCCGGAACTGCAGTTGGCCTTGTCGGTGGAATTATCAATATTTTCGGAAACGGCCATCCAGAAGAAGCCCATCTGATCTATGTACCCATAATCGGAGCTGGTGCTCTTGCGGCCTCCATACTGCCAGCTGACGGAGGCATCGTCCATGGCTGCCTTGGATTCGGCGCGTGTTGGCAAGTGCCAGCCAAGAGGGCACGCCTTTTTGGCTCCGGACTGGTTGTAGAGCCTTCCGTAAGAGGCACATTTGGTGTCGCTGGATTCGTAGCAGTAGCTTCCTGAAGCTGGCTTGTAGCGGATATTTTCACCCATCCAGGTAGATCCTCCAATAACAATTAATTTGTAACTGTTCTGGTCCCGCTGGTCTACCATCTGGTCACCGTTCACAACCGGTTCCTTGTTTTCTTCTTCCACGATGGGCTGTGAGTTGTTATTGTTGTTGTCGTCGCCAGAAATGGGATCTTTCTTATTGGCCGTGGTGTCCATTTCGGCAGACTGGTTGTTGGATTCACATTCGGTGGAACCTTCCCAGCAGAATACCCCATCACTGTAGTTGATGTCTTCAGATTTTCCTGTGGAGGAGGCACTGATGGTTACAGTGTGGTGGATGGTATCATTTTTTACTTCCACGTTGCCGGAGGCGCACTCTTCTGGAGTGGAAACCTGGCTGGAGGCTCCAGATTCGTCAATGCAGAGGTACGATTCCTTGATTACGGTGGAGGTGCTGGTTACGGGAGTGTGGGAGTTGCTGCTGCGTATTATAACGGAGCCGCTTTCACTAACTTCCGGTCTTACTAAAGAGGAGTTGTCATCGGTACAAGCCGAGAAACCTAAAATTACACCCAAAATTCCAGTTAATTTAACTACTGTATTCATGCTCCAAATATACTATCTATATTTGGTTTGGATTAGAAAAAACTTTTTTACTATATTTTTTTTCATTATGACGGACGTACAAATTTTTGATACCGCTTTTGCCCTGACCATTTTGGTTATCATGGCCATTTTTATTCCGCTGATCCTTCTTGCGGCAAACTGGGTACTCCACCCGGGCAAAATTAAGCAGGTTCTCATTAAGGGGTCTGCCTACGAGTGCGGCTTGGCTCATGTGTCTGGAACGGCCAACGAGCGCTACCCGGTTAAGTATTACATGGTGGCCATGCTGTTCCTGGTTTTTGATTTGGAAGTGGCTTTTTTATACCCATGGACCATTCAGTTTATGGCTGGTGGTTGGAGCCTTCTCTTTGTGCTTCTGGCTTTTCTCTTTATTCTTGAAGCCGGTTACCTTTACCTGTACAAAAAGGGCGTCCTCGACTGGACCAGCGTTAAGGATTAAGGTTTAAAAGGCAGAACGGATGTAAACCGTGATGCCCAGTTGCTTGTAGTCTATCCAAGAAATGTCTCCCCGGGCGTAGAGGGATTCCTGCATATTCAAGGCGAACTGGCCTCCGAAGCCCGGAGCCTGGTGCCATTTGTTTCTCCACATGTCGCTAAAGTACCCGCCCACTTTTCCGGCATCAAAGAAAATGGTTCCCGCCAGGCGCCATATTAGTTTTTTACGCAATTCCATTTGCATAATGAGGCTCTGGTTGCCTCTAAAAAATTTGTCTTCAACACCGCGGAATCTTTTAATGCCATCGGGCCCAGCCATGTAGTCAATGGGGGCGTTGCCATCTATTCTTTGCCAGAGCAAGGCGTAGGCCATGGAGGTTCCCCAGAACAGTTCCGAGTAGGCTCTTAGGTCCAGCTCCTGTTTGTTAAAGTTAAAGTTGCTGCCAAAGGCTTTGTTGTAAAAAAGTTGTTCCCACTGAAGCCGGTAGCCGTGCCTTGCCCAGTTTTCGTTGTCGTAGGAAGAAAGGGAGAGGTGGTAGCCTAGGGCGTTTCGCCAACCGTTTTGACCTTGGGGAGTGGATAAATCTCCTTTGTATTCTGAATTAAAATCAAGGTTGTTGTGGTCGAAATTGAATGCGAGTCCGTATTTTAATTTATCTGTAATCTGGGAAATCCCCAGTTTGCTTTGGATTAACCCTGCAAACACAAAAGATTCCTTATCAAAGCGGATGCCGTTGTCTATATCGGGGTCATTGGTTGATCCGTAGTAGTAGCTTACCCAATTGATATAATCTAAACTGAGCCAACCTGTAATATTGTCGTTGAATAAAAAGAAATAGGGAACCATGGTAAACTTGAACTGCCCCTTGGTGGAACCGTAGGCGGCAATGTCTAACTCGTTGGTGGTTCCGTTTTCCCAGGGTTTGGCAAAAAGCAAAAGCATGGCCCCATATTGCAGCTCCGTTTCTTCGGAATATGCTAAAATGGGCAGTGCCGAGTACCTTTGAAAAGACTTTTCTGCCTGACAAAGGCCTGCCAGAATTAAAAAAATTACAAAAAAAACGACTTTTTCCATAAAAAATTAAAATTTTACACACTTTCCCTAAAATAAAATATA
>JABUUT010000008.1:84688-96499 GCA_021443045.1 Fibrobacteraceae bacterium | reverse complement strand
GACGGCAAGTCTTCCGCTTCTAAGGATGACGATTCCTCCAAGGACGACGGCAAGTCTTCTGCTTCTAAGGATGACGATTCCTCCAAGGACGATGGCAAGTCTTCCTCTTCCAAGGGTGACGATTCTTCCAAGGACGATGGCAAGTCTAGCTCTTCTATGAATGTCGAAGATAAATCTTCCGATTCCAAGTCCAGTTCCAGTAGTGTTAAGGTTATTACCGAAGATAAGCGTGATTCCGTGATGACTCCTGTTGAAGATCCTGACACAACCAAGGGAGATTGGGATAAGTGGGGCAAGGATAGTTTGGTGGTGAAAGATGAGGATTTCAATCACAATGAAAATGAGTACTACTGCTTGGCTCCAGATGGCAGTTGGTACCAGATTAAAAAGGGATGGCAGTCCGTATTGTTAAAACTTTTCAATATAGTTGTTCAACTGTTTACTGGTAAACCATACTTTGACTACGCTGAAATTTGCGATGCCATTTACATAAAGAAGAAGGGGAGTGATCCTGTTGTAGAATCTAGTTCCAGTGAAGCTGTTCCAGAAGATGCCTGCACTCCAGAGAATCCTTGCAATGAAACCGTAACAGACGATGTTGTAAAGGATGTAACTGAAGAAGTTGTTGACGAAGATAAAAAGCAGGAACTGGAAGACAAAAAAGATTCTCTAGAAAATGGTGAAGCTGTTGAGGGTTTTGAAAAAATTGAAGATGAAACCATCAGTATTCAGAAACCGGAGGATTTACTGGGTTCCTATTACTGCTATGTAAAAGATCCTCCTCCTAGTAAATGGCTTGTCATAGACCTTTCCAAGTTGATTGGTCGCTATTCCAACATGGGCAAGTTCATTGAACAGTACATTGAAACTGGACGCATGCCACATGGTCAAAACAAGAAGTTGAGTGCCTTGCTGAACTTTAAGGGACAGTGTGACGCCATCTATAGGGAAATGCCTACTACCAAGTAGTTTTCTATAGGTTAAATCTTTATAAAAGCCTGTGGTTCATCCACAGGTTTTTCTATTTTGTGGCAAAAAGCCTGCTATTTATTAAAGGAAACCTTTGAAAATTCAATTTTTGAGGTTGCCTTAAAAGGACTCTGATGCCCATACTTTCTGCCCAGAATATTTTACTTCGTTTTGGAGGCCCCCCTCTTTTGGACAATGTTTCCTTTGACATTGAGGCGGGGGACCGCATTTGCCTTGTGGGGCGCAATGGGGAGGGTAAAAGTACCCTGTTGAAGATTCTCACTGGCGAAATGGAATACAATTCTGGGGCAGTTGTAAAAAAGTCTGGCCTAAAGGTGTCGCGGATGATTCAGGAGATTCCAGCCCATGTGGAGGGAACCGTTCGCGATGTGGTTATGGCCAGTTGTAAATCGGGAGACGATGTTCACAATGCCCACGCTGAGGCCATTCTTGGAAAAACGGGCATAGATGGCTCCGCGCTCTTTGATTCTCTTTCGGGAGGCCAAAAACGGCGTGTCCTTTTTGCCCGGGCTGTGGCCGAAGACCCCGATTTGCTTTTGCTGGATGAGCCTACCAACCATTTGGATATTCCGGCTATTCAGTGGCTTGAAGGTATAGTGACTCGCTTAAACTGTGCCGTACTTTTTGTAAGCCACGACCGGGCTTTTGTGCGTCGTGCGGCAACACGGGTTTTTGAATTGGACAGGGGCCGCATTCGCTGCTGGAATTTTTCTTACGACAAGTTTGTGCAATTTAGGGACCAGGCTTTGGCCGAAGAAGAAAAAGCCAACGAGTTGTTTGATAAAAGGCTGGCGGAAGAAGAAATTTGGATTCGAAAGGGAATTCAGGCGCGCCGCACTCGGAACGAGGGCCGCGTTAGGGCCCTGATAAAAATGAGGCAGGAACGGGCCCAACGCCGCAGTCGCACCGGCAGCGTGAATATGCAGATAACTGAGGCGGAACGCTCCGGGCGCCTGGTGGCGCGCCTTACCGATGTTTCGTACTTTTACCAAGATAAACCTCTCATTAACTCCTTTTCTACAGAAGTTTCCCGGGGTGACCGCATAGGTATTGTGGGGCCAAACGGTAGTGGCAAAACTACACTTTTACGCATAATTCTAGGTGAACTTCTACCTAGCGAAGGTGAAGTGCGCCTGGGCACCAACTTGCAAATAGCCTATTTTGACCAAATGCGCACTCGCCTTAGGGAAGATAAATCCTTAATAGAGAATATTGGGGATGGGCAGGCTTATATCACATTAAATGGCGTAAAGCGGCTTGTATTAAGTTATCTGCAAGATTTTCTTTTTAGTGCAGAGCGGGCTCGCGGCCCTATTAGCGCCTTGAGCGGTGGCGAACGAAACCGCCTTTTGCTAGCCTGCCTGTTTTCGCACCCTTCCAACGTGCTTGTTCTTGACGAACCCACCAACGATTTGGATATGGAAACTCTGGATCTTTTGGCGGAACTGCTTGCAGAATACAAGGGCACTGTGCTGGTGGTAAGCCACGACCGGGCCTTTTTAGATTCTGTGGCCACTTTCATTTTGGCCATTGAGGAAAATGGGAGTATCTTTGAGGCTGTGGGAGGCTACTCCGACTACGAGGCCAATCGGAAAATTCGCGAAAAGGAGGCGGCCAAAGCCATTCGCATGGAGGCTGAAAAGGTTGCCATCAACAACGGAAGCCATAACGCCTGTAATGATGCCGGTAATGGAGGGGCTAAAAAGAAAAAGCGCAGTTACAACGAAGAAAGGGAGTATGCCGCCCTTCCTGAGAAGATTGACCGTTTGGAAAAAGAAATTATACAATTCCAGGAGGAATTGTCAAAACCTGAGGTTTTTACCAATTCTCAAAGAATTTTGGAACTCCAGCAGGCTATTTCGGCTAGGGAAGGGGAGCTTGAAGCCGCCTATGAACGGTTTGAACTATTGGATTCGTTAGGTTAAAATATTATATTATTGTTACGGTCGGATTATATGAAGTTCATTCCACCAGTAGGTGGAGGGAGTGATTAATTATGAACGTTAACAAATCCTTGGTTGCCTTTTTAGTGGCTGCCGCTAGTACTTTTTCTTTGGCTGCAAACGCCGTTGTTTGGAGCGATGAGGCTGAAACAACCGCGGCCACAACTCCGGCATATTTTTACACCTATCCAGAACCTGGTGAAGCCGGTGGCATTGTTGATACGACTAATGCAGATGGTGTTTGGTACGTAGATGCTGAACTGGATACCACCAAGGATGCCAGTGTGGGTTTCGGCTTTGGCTGGAGTACCACTGCAACAGGCGTAAAGTCTTTGTCGTCTTACAAGTCTGCGGTTCTTAGATACAAGGCTGAGCAGGGTTTTCGCATAGACTTTAAGCAGAGTAATATTAAAGACTACAACTACTATGGTGCAGAAATAGCTGCTGCCAAAGAAACTACGGAACGGTGCATTAACTTTGCAGACCTTACTCAGGGCTGGAAGGCAACCACTACTGTAGCCTTTAGTGCTGCCACACAAACTGGGGTTCAGTTTGCCTTTAAGTCGAACCATGCCAAGAATGGTGTAAAAACCAATTCCATTGTTCTAAATTCCTTGGAATTTTCTTCGGCAACGTGCCCTGTTTTTGCTCCCGAGGTACTTCCTCCCTACGATGCCCCCGAAGCCATAGACATGAATGAAGGCGATACCCTTCGCTTTGTGATGTCTGAAATGTTCCAAGACAAAGATGATGCAACGTTGAACATTACTTTGGTTATTGCCGATACTACGGCCTTGAAGGTAGCCAACAAAAAATCTATTTACAGCCTTACCGATGAAATTATTCTGGTGACAAAGCCAAATGTAAGCAAGTCTTCCAAGATTACTATCACAGCTAAAGACTCCAAGGCCCAGACTGCTGTTTACACCAATACCATTACGGTAACCGACAGGGAAAACCCTCCTGTGGCCGTTGATGACGAATTTGAAGTTAAGGAAGACAGCGTTTTAACAGTTGGCCTTACCAAGGGTCTTTTGCGCAACGACTACGATGCTGACGAATCTACCTTGACGGCCACAATTTTAGGTTACACTGAACCTGCCTACGGAACTTTGGCTCTTAAGCCCAACGGAACTTTTACCTATACTCCTGCTGCTGGCTTTAGTGGGGTGGATTCCTTTAAGTATGTGCTGATCGATGCCTCCGACTTGGAAAGTGACTCTGCTACAGTGACTATTAAGGTAACCCATGTGAACCACGCCCCAGTGTTGAAGATTGTCAATGCCGATGCCTTTGCCTTAATTTCTTCTGTGGAAGATGTTCTTGACGAACAGGCCATTACTTTTACTACGGCAGATGTTTCTATAGCCGATGCCGACAACGATTCTTTGTTCTGGAAGGTGACTACCGACAAGAAGATTAAGTATGTGGGCCAAACTGCTTCTTATGATGAAGATGGCGTGGGCACGTTCAGCATTTTGTACACTCAGGTGGAAGACGCTTGTGATACTTCTACAGTAACCATTTGCCTTACCGATGGCGTGGCTACTGCAACTACTTGCATTAAGCAGAAAATTTATATGAAGGGCGTTCTTGACAATCCGAAGGGTGTTGCCGATGCTTACGAAGTAAAGGCAGGCAAGAAGAATGTAATTGATTCTACCAAGGGTGTTCTTAAGAATGACCTGAACCCCGATGGGCTTAAGGGCAAGTTCCATGCTTCCCTGGTGGAACCTCCTAGCTATGGCAAACTGGAATTGAAGGAAAACGGCGGATTTACCTACACAGCCGATGCCGACTACGAAGGTGAAGATTTATTTAGCTACCTTGTTTGGGTCGTTGAAGGCAAGGATACTTTAAAGTCGGAAGAAACTTTGGTAACCTTGACTGTGGTGCCAAACAGTGCCCCCGTTGTTGTTGTGGATGAAAGCACTTTGGATACAACCGCTCAGGAAGACTTTACAAAGGCCATTACTTATGCTGCCGCTCGGGTAAAGGGCTGGTTCCAGGTTCCAAGTGGGTCTACTGCCTCCTATTCTGCCAAGAGCGACGATGGAAAGGTGTCGGCTTCCATTGTTAGCGGTGCTTTGCAAATAAAGTCTGTAAAGGATTCTTGCGGCGATGCCTATGTAACAATCAATGCCGCTATTAAGACGGATACCGCCTCTGTAAGGCTCCACATTTTAATTGAACCTGTTAACGACAAGCCTGTTCAAATTAAGAAGGACACCATTCTGGTTAAGTATGATACCGCTTGGGTGGCCAAAGTGAACATGAACGAGCTAGTATCTGACATAGAAGGAGATTCTCTGGTGTTCAAGGAAAACTTGTCTGATGCCGTTAAGAGAATGGTAAAATTGGAAATTGAGGATAGCATCGTAACGGTAACTCCAAAGGATAGCACCGTTCGCTTTACCGAAGGAACGGCCCTTACTGTGGCGGTAAAGGCTATTGATGCTGCTGATACCAGCTCCAATGTGTTGGTTACATTTACCATTAAGTTTGTAAAGAATGTGTCTATTCAGCCAGCTGTGGTTATAGCTCCAATGAACTGGCAGAATGCCATTGCTGCAAAGCAGGGTTCTGCCACTTTGTTCGACATGCAGGGTCGCAAACTGTGGTCTAGCAAGCTGCCTGCCAATGAAGATGATGTTCGCAGGGCTGTGAATGCAACTTATGGTAACAAGGTGCTTCGCGTAAACAACAGACAGTGGATTTTTAGGTAAGATGGCCTTAAACGAGTCTGCTTATTAAAACTCAATTATAAAAAGAAGCTCCCGCATTACGCGGGAGCTTCTTTTCTTACCAAGTTTTTTGAAAACCTGAGAAGGTTGTGCTTATACCAAAGCTTCTGTATCTAAGGCGATGAGCAGTTCTTCGTTGGTGGCCACCACCATGGCTGTGGGGGTGCCATCTTTGCTGATGATGTTTCCCGATTCCTTGCCGCCCTTGTTGTTGCGGTCTTCGTCAATTTGGTAACCCAGCAGGGAAAGGTTTTCCATAACGGTTTTGCGAACCAGCATGCTGTTTTCGCCAATGCCGCCAGTGAATACCAAGGCATCAATACGGGGCAGTGCCATGGCTATGCCACCAATTTCCCGGGAGAGTTTGTAGCAGAATGTTTCTAGAGCAATTTGGGCACCTACATGGCCCTCGCTAGCGGCCTGTGTTAGGGTACGCATGTCGTTGCTTAGGCCGGATAGACCAAGAAGGCCCGATTCCTTGTTTACCATTTTGTCTAGGCGATCAATGTCGTAGCCGTATTTTTTGCTGATAAAGAAGAGTATCGCTGGGTCGATGCAGCCGGAGCGTGTGCCCATAATGAGTCCATCCAGTGGGGTGAAACCCATGGTGGTGTCGGCACATTTGCCGTTCAGAATGGCGGAGCAGCTGGAGCCGTTGCCCAGGTGG
The DNA here is from genome assembly GCA_021443045.1 of Fibrobacteraceae bacterium. Lineage (GTDB taxonomy): Bacteria > Fibrobacterota > Fibrobacteria > Fibrobacterales > Fibrobacteraceae > Fibrobacter. The sequence goes on along the minus strand of JABUUT010000008.1, from coordinate 90,155 downwards.
GCGGTAATGAGACAAGTGTCTTCGGGCTTTTTACCCAAGATGCGGCAGGCTTCGGCTGTTACAAAGCGATGGCTAGTGCCGTGGAAACCGTAGCGGCGAATGGCATCTTCTTCGTAAAATTTGTAAGGAATACCGTAGAGGAACGCCTTGCGGGGCATAGTCTGGTGGAAGGCGGTGTCAAAAACGGCAACCTGAGGCAAAGTGGGGAAGAACTTCATGGCGCATTCCATTCCGGTGGCGTGGGCTGGTTCATGAAGTGGGGCAAACAATGTGATGCTGCGGATATAGTCGATAACTTCCTGAGATACTTTTTCGCTCTTGATGTACTTGCCGCCGTGCACCACGCGGTGGCCAATGGCCTCAATGGATTCAATGAGTTTTTGGTCGCCTAGGTACTTCTGCACGGCGGCCACAGCTTCGGCATGAGTGGGGCAATCAAAGTTGTAATCCTGCTTGTCTACAGGGCCCTTGCCCTTAAAGTGGCCGTTAACGCCAATGTTTTCGACTAAGCCACTGGAAAGAGCTTCTTTAGTAACAGTATCGATGACGGCAAACTTTACAGAGGAACTGCCGCAGTTGAGAACTAGAACACGCATAAAAACCTCGTGAATATGTTTTCTAATGCACAAAAGATATTAAATGCTCTAGGCTCAAAAGGGAATAAAAAGCTAAATTGTACCCAAATGTTGAAGAGAATTGCCAATTTTGATATGAGAGTTTCTCTCTACTGGACAAACCACCATTTTTCGACAAAGGTGGACAAATTCTTTAAGTCTTGGGTTCGCCTTGGAGACGGTTACATTTGGGCTTTGTTTGCCATTTTTGTTTTTTTGGAGATGGGGGGGCTAGAAGACTGGAGGCGCTTTGTGCCTGTTTTGTGCATAGCACTTTTTTCTATGGTGGTAAGCCTTGGGTTGTATGAATTGATAAAGCTGAAGACCAAGCGGCTTCGCCCCTGTGAAACCGATAAAAGGATTAAGGCTGAAGTTCCGCCTTTGGATAAATACAGTTTTCCCAGCGGGCACACCATGAATAACCTGGCTGTGGCCAGTGCTGTTTTTTTTGAGGTGCCTCATCTTGGTTGGATTATGTTTCTGTTGCCCCTTACCTGGGGGCTATTGAGAGTTTATTTTGGGGTTCACTGGCTAACGGATATTGTGGCAGGCGTTTTCTTTGGAATTGTGAGTTTTGCAATTGCCAATATTTTTTGGATGCTTTGGATGCAAGGCCCTTTGTGCCGCCTTTTAGGCTTAGAGTAGAGGCTCCACTATGGATTTTTTGGGCTCGGATGCACTTTTTAGTTTTTTGAATAAAAATGGGGAAAATAGCAAACTGTGCTTGCTGATTCGTCATGGGGAACGTCGCCATATTACTCCAGCAGACAAAGATTTTGGAGCCCATGTAACCCTTACCGAAAAGGGCCGTGCGGAGGCTTTTAACTTAGGAGTTTCTGCTTACGAACACTTGGGGTCACGGTATTTTGAACAAATGAATTTTTATTCTAGCCCGGTGGAGCGTTGCGTTGAAACGGCTTTAAAAATTGGCGATGGTATTTTAGGTTGTAAAAATGAAGCGGGCCAGGTGGATGTTCAAAAACTGAACTGCCTGGGTGATTATTTTGTTTGTAATAGGGGAGAATACGAAAAATCTTTGCATGAAGGTTTTTACCCTGCACTTTGCCAGTATGCCGCCGAAGGCGTCCATCCTGCCTTTTACCCCCTTGCCTCCAGGGCCGAAGAAATGCGGCAGATGATTCTTGAAAAGTCTACTGCCTATTTTAATGTTTTTGTGTCCCACGACGCTTGGATTGTGCCTATGCTAAGCCATTTTTGTGGATTGTCTTTTACTCCCAAGCGCTGGATGAATTTTTTAACTGGCATTCTCTTTGAAAAAAAGTTGTCTGGAAAAGAAAAAATATATGCCATAACGGGCATGGATTCGGGCTGGCTCAATTTTTAGATGAGCCCTTTAAAAAATTAATATAGATTAGAAGCATGGATACTTCTAATTTTTACGATAGGGTTTTTGTTCTAGGCTCCGGCTTTAGCAGGTCTTTTTGCAAGGCGTTGCCCACTTTGAAGGATATCAATACGTTGATACCCGAAGGTATTCCCGATGAGTTTCCCCATTTTAAGGAGTACTGCATTCGTTTTTTAGGGCTTTGCAACGGGCAAAAGGAGTACTTGAATATTGAGTCTCTGGCAACCTCCATTTTGTCAGCCCGTATTTTTCCGGGTGAAAGGGAACGGTTGTACCATGCCTCGCTGCGGTTTGAACTACTCCGCTTTATTGCTTCCGTAATAGGGCGAAATCACCCCATGGAACAGTCTTCTTCGGTGGTGCTAAAAAGGTTTTTGCAATCTTGCACGAACTGCCCCAAGGATGGAGAACGGCATACCCTTATTTTGTCGTTTAATTACGATACTCTCATTGAAGAACTGATTGATAACGACAGTGAACTTAAGAACTTATGGACTGTTGATTATGGGGTTCGCATCGAGCCTGCTGATCGTTCTTCTTTTAGGGAGGTTCGAAATCATACAGTAGACTTGATTAAGCTTCATGGCTCCCTGAACTGGTACCCTATTAAGGGTTGCGACCACGAATTAGACATAAAAAACGTGTGCTTGGTGGAACCCAGGGACCGCAGTTTTCCCATTTATAGGGAGGATACGCCGATTTATATTCCCATGGCCCACGCCAAGGAATCTTTTTTGAAGGGGAGCCTTTTTAATTTGCTGTGGTCAAAAGCGGAATTTTATTTAAAAAATGCCAAGGAAATTACATTTTTGGGGTATGGGTTTCCCTCTTCCGATGTGAATAATCTGGAATTTCTGCTGCGCCACGGGGATCGGATAAAAAATGTGGTTGTGTTTGAAAACGAGGGTAACCCTAATTTGGAACGTTTAAGTCGATTGTTTGGCGAAAAGCTGGTTTCCATGGATGCCTGTGTATATTTATCTAAATAAAACTGTGTAAATACTTTTTTTTTCGTTTTTAAGCTAAAAAAGCCGTTTTTGTTGCATAAAAATACAACGGAAAAGGGGTGCTGTAACCCTTTTTTTAAAACACCGTGTATAGTTTTAGCTTAGGATGTCTCTAAAAAAATTTAGAGTGCCTTAAAGAGGTGTGTATATGAAAAAATCTACTATGGTATATGCCGTTGCAGCTTTGGCATTGGTTTCAACTTCTGCAATGGCCCAAGAAATTGGTACTTGGTCTGGCTTTCGCAAGGGTGCTGCCAGTTTTACCTTTGATGACGGTGCCCCCAGCCACATAAACGACGTGGGCCCCATGTTTGAAAAATACGGTTATCGAGCCACATTCAATCTGGTGGTGAACTGGGGACCAGACTGGAACGGATTCCAGAAGTTGGCCGACAATGGTCACGATATTGCAAGCCACAGCAATTCCCACCCACAGAATATGTCTGGTGAAGAATCGGGTTCCAAACAGCAGATTGAAAGCAAAATTAAGCAGGAATACGGTTGCATCATTGTGGCATACCCCAACTGCAATGTCCCCAATTCGAGTGCGGTGCTTCAGAACTACATTGCTGGCCGTATTTGTAACGGTAGCTGGCAGGGTGGTTCCGATATGATGGGTAAGGATGGTCCTAGCGACTGGGCCAAGGTTCCGGCCATCATGACCGGTTCCGAAGGCAGCCTCAAGAGCACCAACGATTTTACCAACCAAATGCAACAGGCTTCACAGAAGGGTGGTTGGGTACAGTTCCTCACTCACGGTTTGTCTGGCAAGAGCAATGGCAGTGCCACTTATTCGCCTACGGACCCAAACGCTATTGAAGGGGCTCTTCAGTGGGCTAACCAGCATGATGGTGATATTTGGGTGGCTCCCATGCGCGATGTGGTCATGTACATTAAGGAACGTAATGCTTCCAAGATTACAGCGGGGGCTAGTTCTGCCAACAGCATGACTTTTACCCTTACCCACAACATCGCAGACAACGTTTCCAAATACAACTACCCTCTTTCTATTCGTGTAAAGAGCGACTGGAGCAAGGTTTCTGCCACTCAGCAGAATAAGCCCATTGAAGCTACCATTAAGGATGGTTATATTCAATTTGATGCTATTCCTAATGGTGGTGACATTGTTCTTACCAATGGTCAGGGTGGCGGAGAATCCCCAGCATCTTCTTCTGCTGAACCGGCTTCCAGCAGTTCTGAAGCCCCTGCATCTAGCTCCCAGGGTGGATGGAACCCATGGAATCCAGGTGGAAACTCCAGTTCAGGAACAACTGGCCTTGCTCAGGATTTGCGCTTGAATACTAATGTTGTTGCAGACTTTGGCGTGTTCTCTTTGACCGGCGCCTTGGTAGAAACTTTTGATGCACTTCCAGAAAATGCAACAAAGCAGTTTAAAGCTCTTAAAATTCCACAGGGTGTATACTACCTTAAAGATTTTAAAGCGAACCGCATTCAAAAAGTAATCAAGTAAAATGTAAAAAGACTCTCTCAATGTAAATGTTTCCGGGATTGAAAAGTCCCGGAAATGTTTGTATGGGGTCCTCAAAAATTTGTTTTGGGCTGTTTGGTAAAACTACAAAAGGGGTTGATATGAAGAAATCATTTCTCGTTGGGTTGTTTGCCATGGTCGGAACATCTGCACTTGCCGTGGCCGGGCCTATAACTACTGTTCCTTGGGACGGTCATCCAGGTGCCGTTTCCTTTACCTTTGACGACAGCGAAATTTCGCAGCTGGACAATCTGAGTGCCTACTTTGATGCAAACGAAGATTGCAAGGTCACCTTCTTTATGACCGGCGGCATGAATTCGGGAAACATCGACAAGTATGTGCCCATGGTGGCAAAGGGCCACGAAATAGGAAACCACTCTGCCACCCACGCCAACCTAACCGACAATGGCGTGAACCTAGAAAATGAAATAACAAAGTACAAGAAAACTCTGGAAGCCAAGGGCGTGGAAGTGGTGGTGTTTGCCACTCCCTACTGCATGTTCAACGATGCGGTGGATGCCGAAATGAATAAGGCCCACATTGCCAACCGAAACTGCCAGGGGGCAACCAAGTACAAATGGGACGAGGAACCCAACTGGATGGACATTAGTAGTGACTGCTACCAAGGCAATACCAACCAGTCTAAGGGCAACATGAGCGAGGCAAAGAGTAAAAATGCCTGGACTGTTCAGTTGAACCATGCCGTAAACGGCACCTTCGGCTATGGCATTTCTAAAGATGAAATGATTTCTATAATGGACGAAGCTAAAAAGCAGGACTTGTGGCGGGCCCCCATGGGTCGCGTGGCGGCCTACTACCGGGCTCACTTTACCATAGACAAAGCCACCTCCACAAATGTTGATGGCGGTTTTAAAGTTGCTTGGACATCTCCACACCCAGCCATGCCCAAGAGTGTGCCACTCCGTGTAAAAATTGAAGGGGCCGATGGAAAGACCGTGAAGCAGAAGGGCAAAGCCATTGAACCCGAAAG
>JABUUT010000008.1:79659-83863 GCA_021443045.1 Fibrobacteraceae bacterium | reverse complement strand
TCATTGATAATGAGGTTCTTGCGTTTGTTCTTTTTGAATTCGCGGGCCAGCAAATCAAAGTCGATGTGGCTTAGGTCGAAGCGTTTTGTAGCCACAACATCCTTAACAGCATTTGCGGCAAGGTCGTCAACACTTACGTGGTCGCTGATGATTTCGTTGATGCGGACCATCAGTTCTGTGTTGGGCGAATGTTTTTTCTTTCTTTGCAGGGCATCGTAAATGGCAATAATCCCTTCTTTGTTGTAACGGATCTCGTCGCTTATGTCTTCGCGGTTGGCGAACTTGCAAAGGCGTTTCAGTTCCTGGGCCATGACGCAGAAGGCCTTTCGATGTTCGGCAGTATCGCTTACGGCGTTCTTCGCGTCTTCAATGAGGGTGAGCCTTTCAAAACCAACGGCATCAAATTTTGTGCTTTCCACCAAACGGTTTAAGTCAAACCCTCGTTCCTTTAAGAACGCCGATGCCCTTGACACGGTCTTGTGTATTTCACCAATCAGAACATCTTTGTCGATTGTGGGGTCCACATTTCCGGCGCCGGTATTGGATGTGTAGTCCGCAAGGGCCTTGCGCAACGCCTTCACGATGTTCACGTAGTCAACAATCAAGCCGTTGCTCTTGCCTTCGGCAACGCGGTTGGCGCGGGCGATGGTCTGCATCAAGGTATGCGCCTTCAAGGGCTTGTCCAGATACAGGCAAGAAAGGCTCTTTACATCAAAGCCCGTGAGCCACATGGCGCATACAAAAGCCACCCGCAGTTTATTTTTGGAATCCTTGTATTCCTTGTCCAGTTCCCGCTTTTCCATTTTGGTGCGGTGCGGGGAGATGTCCAGACCCCATTTTTTGAAGGTCTGGATTTCATTTTGTTCCTGGCTAATGACAACTGCCATTTCGGTCTCTTCCATCCAGACAATTTTCTTGTTCAGTTCCAGAGATTCCTGCTGGGAGGCTGTCTTCAGTTGCTTTTTAAGGGCGGCAATTTCCTTTTGCCATTCTTCTTGAACAAAGTTGTACATGCGAACGCAGGTAACCTTGTTGAGGCACACGAACATGGCCTTGCCGCTGGTCCACAAGTCGCTGTAATGTTGTACAAAATCCTTGGCGATAAACCTTAGGCGAGGCTCGCCTGTAAGTACGTGAATTTCTTTCTGGAAATCCCGCTCCAGCTTTTCTTCTTGGGCATCATCCAGGTCTGCTTCTTCGATGGCCTGCAAAATCTCGTCGGTGATTTTCGGATTTTCCAGTTTCAACTTTTCGGCACGATTCTCATAATAGAGAGGCACCGTGGCCCCGTCATCTACGGCACGCTTGAAATCGTAAATAGAAACGTAACTACCGAAGGTTCTTTCGGTAATGTTGTCGCTACTCAGGAGCGGGGTTCCCGTAAAGCCAATCCTCGAAGCCGTGGGCAACAACTTCATCATGTTGTCCGCAAAGATTCCGTATTGACTGCGGTGAGCCTCGTCGGACATGATGATAATATCGTGGTCGGGATAAATGGGCTTGGCTCCAGGCTGGTTAAACTTTTGAATCAGCGTAAAGATAAAGCTGGGGTTGCCATTTAGTTTGTCTGTTAAATCCTTGCTACTGCGGGCAATAAACTGTGAAGCCTTGGAAGAACCCAGCAAACCGCAGTTTTCGAAGGTGTCGCTGATTTGTTTGTTCAGTTCGTCGCGGTCGGTAAGCACCACAAAGGTGGGAGAACCTTCGTATTTGCGGCGGATCTTTTGGGCAAGGAAAACCATGGAGTAACTTTTGCCGCTCCCCTGAGTGTGCCAGAATACGCCCAGCTTGCCTTTTTTCAGTTCGCGATTTTTATACGCCTTTGCCGCCTCGTTTACGCCCAGGTACTGATGGTTGCGTGCGAGAATTTTCACGGTGTATCCGTCGGAATGGTCGTAAAGGATAAAGTTCTCCAGCAGGTCCAAAAAATTCTCTTTTTTGCAAATGCCCCGAAGCATGGTTTCGAGGGCGACACTACCGGCTTCTTCTTCTTTCAAGCGTTTCCACTCGTGAAAAAATTCGTACTTGCTGCCCAGCGTACCCACCTTCGCCTCGATGCCATTAGACAGAATCAAGAAGGCGTTGTAGTAAAAGAGTTGGGGAATGGCTTCCAGATAATCGGTGTAGTTGTCGGTGTAAGCGTTCTCCACATCGATGGTATTTTTCTTCAGTTCCACAAAGAGCAGTGGAATGCCATTTACAAAGCCCACAACGTCGGTGCGGCGGCGGTAATTTTCGCCATGGATTTTAAGCTCCTTGATGGCGAGGAATTCATTTTTGTGAGCGTCGTCGAAGTTGATGACAGCAGCCTTGCGCTTGTTGAGTTTACCACCGGGCAGCTTTTCGGTAACGGGAACGCCGTCGCGAATCAGGCGGTATTTTTCTTCGTTTATCTGCATTGACGATGCGGTAGCCATGCGGGCCTTGAACAACTGCAAAGCCTCTTCTACTTGCGCCTCGGAAATCCACTCGTTCAGCCGTTTCAAGGCCGCCTTGAAAGGCCGTTCCAACAGAATTTCTTCGTATGACCTACGACCGAAAGTTCCGTTTTCGCCCAGAACCTCCGTGTTGTATGCAAACGCTACACTCCAGCCAAGTTCCTTGGAAAGAAGGCTACCCGCGGCCTCTTGAACCAGGATGTTTTCGGAATAATCGTAACTCATCGTAAATAGCAATATAAATACTTTTGGCAGTGTGGCGAATAACGGACCCTCCTGTTAATGCAGAAAAACGCGATATATGCTTAAATCGGTCTAAAACCCCTGTTTTTAAAATTTTATCGTTTGTCTTTGCAAAAAATATGCAAAAATTCAGATTAGTTTCGTCTTTTTTCTGTTTGTATGTTTGAATCTAAAGAGGCTTTTTACAAAATAAATAGGCTATGTTCCCCCAAAAGGGGTCTGCTGTCATTTTATGACATAGATGGATTCTATATTTAGGGCATGGTCAAACTGGACAAGGTCAGATTGGTTTCACAACTGTACGGCGAGCTGAGCGAGCAGGAAAAGCTCGCCTTCGCCCGCCTGATTGCATCGGACGGCCTGATGGCGGCCGTTCCTGGAATCCAGACCATCGAGGATTTCCTGAAGGACGCGCACGTGGGTCCAATGAAATGCCCCCATTGCGGCTCCCTTCATGTCAAAAAGAACGGGGTCGTGAACGGGAGGCAGGTTTTCCGCTGCAACGAGTGCAAAAGGAAGTTCAGGTACTCCACAAACACCATCTTCAAGTCCGCAAAGAAGGGGCTGGGCCTGTTCATGGACTATGTCCACTGCATGATGGAGCAGCTCACTGTCCGAAAGGCGGCGGCAAGGTGCCGCATCAGCAAGAAATCATCCTTCTTCCTGCGGCACAAACTGCTGGATGCGCTACAGGGGATGGAGGACTCCGTCATCCTCGACGGTATAGTGGAGGGCGACGAGACCTTTTTTAGCCTCTCCTTCAAGGGGAACCACAGGGAAGAAAAGAACTTCAAAATGCCACGCAAGCCACATAAGAGAGGGACGGCGGTCCATACCCGCGGACTCTCGAAGGAGAAAGTCTGCGTCCCCTGCGTCGTCAATGGCGATTCAAAGTCATTTGCCAGGGTCTGCTGCCTCGGTGCGCCCAAAGCCACGGAAATGGCTGGTCTTCTGAATGGGCGCGTCGCCCGCGACTCCGTATTCTGCACGGATTCCACCCACGCCTACGACATCCTCGCAAAGAAGGACGGGTTCAGGCACGTGAAAATACCCTCCGGCCGGCGTGTCCGCGGTGGCTACGGCATCCAGCGGGTCAACGGATATCACGGCATGCTCAAGGGCTTCATGTATGTTTTCCACGGCGTTGCGACCAAGTACCTCAACAATTATCTCGTCTGGTTCAATCTTTCAAGGTTCGCGAACGGGTCCGAGGCCACCATCGAGGGCATCTGGAACATGTTCAACGCAACCGCCGCATACCAGGGCAGCAAGCGCACCTACATGAAGCGGCCCATCATCGCCCCGGCTGCCTAGTGCCACCCCATCGTGGGTCTCAAACAGGAACGCCACCGCATCTTCCTGTATTTTCTGTTTCATTTTTCTGATTATCTATGGACTTGGCCTGTCTGTTGACGGTGGGAGTCCTCTTTATTCGGCACTGAACAGCCTGAAATCAAGCTGCGCACCAGATTCCCGACCGGCGCCTACCTGTTTTTAGCACCCCTTTGGGGGAACATAGCCAA
>JABUUT010000008.1:66462-77703 GCA_021443045.1 Fibrobacteraceae bacterium | reverse complement strand
GAGAATCAGTCATGGGCGACCTCCCACTTGACAAAACTCAGACATTTCAGAGCAGCCTCGGTGTGGAAACTAATTTGGTGCGTAGGATGCTTAAATTCGGCCAGAACCCAGAATTGCCTTCTGTTGATAGTTCCAGCCAAGAAATCATTCACGAAATTCCACACGGTATCATCGGCCATGGGGCCTTCCACAATATCAAAGTCATGGGACTTTCCACTGCGGCACGCGGCAATAAAATCCAGCCATTCATCCGTCATCTTTTCGAATGTGAGAATTTTCAATGACTGGTCTGGCGTGTACTCAAAATGGTTGACACGAGGTTCGCCATCACCACGGTTAGCCCAACGAACAGCCTGAGCGTAATTGTTGGTGCAATAAAAGCCCCAGGAAAAATCCTTGGTAAACCGAGTTTTGCGGATCTCGGGAACTTCTACAACTTCTTTACTGGCGTGATAGATGAGCATAGGGATAATATAGGAATTTTTTTAATGGGCTGAAGTGCCTAGCTTCTTTTGTCGATGGGCTAGCGAATGCATAAATATGTAAAAAAATAAGCGATTGATTGTTTTATGAGAAATTTTCTCTCAAATACTTGAAATTTGATAATCTTTTATCTATTTTTATAAAAAATGGGAGAATATTATGCTCATAAACTTTACAGTATCCAATTGGAAATCATTCAAGGAACCAACTTCTTTATCCATGATTGCTAGTAGAGAAAAACAGCATTCCAACCACATTCAGTATTTGCCTGAATACAAGATGAATGTTCTTCCCATTTCTGTTGTTTTTGGAGCAAACGCGGCCGGGAAATCTAACCTTGTAACAGCAATAGAATTTGCAAGGAATCAAATTACTTCTTTCGATTTCAACCAAAGGCCTGATCAATTTAGACTTGATACTCTTTGTTCAAAGAAAGACAGTTCCTTTGATTTTTTATTCACGATAAATGATGTTTTGTATCATTACGTTTTTTCACTAAAAAATGATGGCACGGTATCTTACGAATTATTGGAACGTGCTCACGGAAAAAAACTAAAGCCCCTATTTGAACGAACTGCTGATGGGAAAATCGATTTTGGAAATTGCATTCCCGAAACGGCTCAGATAGTCATAAAATCCGTAATGCCCCAAAAGTTTGTTCTATCGCATGTCGCTACTTTAAACAATGATTCTTTAGAAGAATTGAAACGTATTTATTCCTGGTTCCGTTTTAACTTGGTGATACTTACTCCTGCTAGCCGGTTGCTGAGATTCACGCAACGTTTTATGCCAACGGGCAAGTTGTCTGATGTTCTGCACAAGTTGGACACCAGCGTTACAAAAATTGATTTTGAGCCAATTTCACATCGAGAAGTCGCAAATATTTTTTCTGCAAATGAATTGGATCAAGTATCTAGAGAACTAGGGAAGGATGTCAAGAACTTATTGATAACGGGTCCAAATGATGATTTCTACAAGTTTGAATTGCAGAAAGATGTATTAACGTGTAGCAAAATGGTTTCGTATCACAAGGGATGCAACGGCAAATTGGTTCCCTTTAAAATTTCAGAAAATTCCGATGGAACAAGACGTTGCCTACACCTGTTTCCCGCTTTCAACGCGTTGGTCACGCCTGCATCAGACTGTTGCTACATAATCGATGAACTGGACCGCAGCTTGCACACAAACCTTGTGAAGCAATTGCTGGCATCATTCTTGGACACCCGCAATCAAGATACCAGATCGCAGCTTTTGTTGACGTGCCATGATATCCAGCAGATGGATCAAAATGTATTACGACGCGATGAAATCTGGATTGCCGAACGGGACGAAAACACGCAATCAACAAATTTAGCCTCGCTTAATGAATTTAGACTTGGCGATAAAAAAATTAGAAAGGATCGCTCTACATTGCCGCAGCTGTACACCGACGGATATTTAGGGGGCGTTCCTCGGATTGATTCTTATGCAAATCTATTTAGCTACGCAAACGGAGAAAAGAATGGGTAGCGACAAGGATTTGAACGAGATGTTAAAAGGCTTACGTAGAAAAAGCGACTCTAGAAGCCTACAAAAGCCAAGGCCCATACAAACACAAAAAACGCCGTGTTCCTCTTGGGATGAAGTGGGTATAGGATTTCAGTTAAAATCCATTAAGCAGCACATTCCTGCTGAACAAGTAAGTGCACCCACTTTAAAGAGTCAATCCGAGACGGCGCTGATAAACGCTGTTGAAAATTTATTGCGAGCCAACCCGGTCATTGTGGATCCCATGGGTGTTGGCGTGAAACTGGATATTCCTGACAGGGATCCTTCAAATCCGCATCATTCTAGAAATGAGCCTCAGTCATTAAAATTTCGGGCAATGCACTTGTGTGGTGGGCACGAATACAATTTCAATCTTTGGCGCGCGCAGCACGCAGGTTGTATTGTAGACACGATAAAAGCCCCCGCAATCATCGCAAAAGGAAGCAACAAACGATTCTACCTGAGGCGTTACAAAGATAAAACACTTCACATTGTCATTGTGTCCGAAGAAAAAGGTATAGCCACCGTTGTAGGCCTTGCTTACCAGAAAAGCGGCGACCTTGTAACGCAATATCCAAACATCCCGGCAATACAAGGCAATAAATCGGAAAATGCCCAGGTAGTCTACAAGAATCTGAAATTGTAGACTACACCTTGATTTCGCCGGACATGAGTTTGGGGAGCAGGCGGTCGCGGGATTCCCTTGATTTATTAATTGTATTTTGGCATTGTGCCATTTTACCAAACAAACTTTTTGCGCATTTTTCAAATTGTGCGATTAATTCCTTTGGCGGACAAATCAGTTTCAATACATTGATGTCCTTTGCATAAACATGAGGCTGGGCGGCACCTTTTTGCAAATTGTCGAGAGACTTCTTGTTTTCTTTCAAGAAGCAATAGGTGAAGTAGATGAAATCGGTTGAAGAAATATCGACGTAGGAGCAGTCGGATGCCCAAATCTTTTGGAAATAGATTTTTGCAAACCCTGCATTTGCACCGGATCCAGATACGGTAATAACAGGGGTTTCCGTAAATGACGTATTGTGATAATATGCAGGTTCTAAACCACCAGCAACTACAGGAACATTTCCTTCTACCACATCATTCTTTGTGATAACTTTTCCCCTAATAAATTTTGCTATGGATTCCAATTGGGTTTCAGTCCAGCCCTGTGGTAAGCCGTCAACGATTTTGGTGGTTTGGTGGCCGGGGAAGCGGAGGTCCACGAACCATTCCTTGTAAAGCCGCTGTGCCGCCTCTTCCAAAAGCCTAATCTGCCTCTGATTATTCTCAATCAAATCATCATACGCCGAAAGAATATCCGCAATTTTCTTTTGCGTCTTTAGTTCTGGGTATGGAATCTCTACGCTACGAACTAGCACAGCGTTTAAATTAGGTTGTGCTCCACCATTTTTTAACGACACAAGTTTTTCATACATCAAAGTCAATGCGTAGTAAACAAATTGATAATCAGCTTTTGCCTTGTCTATTATCAAATTACAACATGCCTGATTCGTTGTTAGCGGAATTTTATTTATAGCAACACGTCCTGCAGTATCCCCTTGACCGTACATAGCTACGATAACTGAATTTTCAGGAATTAATTTTGCGCTAGAGTTCTTTAATCCTTCTTCAGAAATAAATGATTCAGTTTCATAGATGCGAGAATAATTTACTTCCTTCGTTTTTAACCAAGGAACTGTCGGGGGAACATAAAAACTTGGCACATTACTTTTAGGAGTTCCGCCTGAAGTTGTATATTCACAAATTTCGCCAATTGTTATAGTGGAGTAACTCATACCCTACCCCCAGCGAGAGCCGTTAGGCGCGAGCAAATTCGTGTGAAAAAAATATTTGGCAACATCTCCGATATGGGCCTGCAAACCACTGGATTCCACTTCATTTTACTGCCCCCCTTCTTTTTTAGGGGGATTGGTCACTTGCCAGTATCCTGTTTTTCTAGAACCTTGGCGGATAATCAATCCTTTTTCGCGCAAGGATTTAATTGTGCGAGATACAGTTCTACGAGATAGCCCTAGGATTTTCTCTATATGGTCTGATTGAATCAGCGGATTAATTTGTATTTCTTTTATAACCATTTCCTCTGTTTCATTAAGATTTAATGTGCCATTTAATGTGCCATTTAATGTGCCATTTTCGTTTAATGTGCCATTTAATGTGCCATTTTCGTTTAATGTGCCATTTAATGTGCCATTAAAATAAAACACCACGTGAAAAAAGTTCGGGCTGATTTTGAATATATCCGGCGGATAGGCACGCATCATGCGGTTCATGCCCGACCCAAGCTGTTCCACAAGTTCCATATCTCTGTAAATACGCATTATTTCACGATTTCGGGGGCGAGAAATTCCGCTGACAAGTTCTTCTTGAGTCATTCCGTCAATCAAACCGCCATAAGAAGTGATTTCCAGGCGGTCACAGAAAAGTTCAAATACCGGGGTCATCAAATCGGTATAATCGTTATGGACAAATGCGTTTATTACGGCTTCACGGGTTGCCACAAAATCATATAGGGTCGTTTCTTGTCGATATTTCGAAGTAATCTTGGTAAATGTCCTATTTTCGATTCTTAATTTATCCAAAACACGGTCGGTGGCCTTTAATAGGGAGCAATAGCCGAATTCTTCATTTTCAATTAGGTCAACTTTGTCTTTACCTTTGTACTTGGCCACCTTGATGCTTACGCCATTTTGGTCTGCGAACAAATATGCCAAAATGTTGTATTTCAAATCGGGCGTGTAAAACTCCAAATTGTTGGCAAACTGTTCGTTCAAGGGCATTTTGTGTTCTTCATAAAAAATTTTCAATTGAGAAAATGTAAGGTCCTGGCGAGGAGCCTCAATCACCCGTATGTTATTTCGAGTCCTTCTTGCATACAGGTTTTCTATCATTTGCGGAGTAAGGCTTTGTGTTTGACTACCAATGCGAACAAAACACCCCTCTGGAGTCATTCCCTCATTTTTGATATAATAAGGTTTTTCGCTTCCGCTCGAAAACAGCACTTTTATGTAATTCCGGTTGTCTTTTTGTTCTAAAATAATGTCGTACAATCCCAAAACTGACGGGCAAATGTTGTTCTTCAACCTGTCTGCAATTTGCAATTGAATCTTGTCAGGGTCATTGACACCTACAATCTTTCCGTCATCATCAACGCCTATGTATATCGCCCCACCGGTTCGGCTGTTCAAAAAAGCGACAGCAGAACGTTCGAAACGTTCATTTAGAACAAGTTTATATTCCAGATTTTTCGATTCTGTCACAGTCCCATCTCCTTCATGTTCTTGGAAATGGTCTTCATCAGGCGATTGGATTCTTCCTGCAAGTCCAGCAGTTCCTGGTGGATCTCGGCCATGCGTTCCTCGAAGTTTACGCCGTCGTCTTCTACGGGTGTCACACCTACGTATGCGCCTGGGGTCAGGGAGGCTCCCTTCTCTTCGAGAATGGTCTTGCGGTCCTCAATTTTGCAGAGGCCAAGAATATCGCGGTATTCCCCTTCGCCAAATTTTTCGTAGAGCCACACCGCCTCTTTTGCTATGGTGAGGGTTTCTTCCAAGGTGGCGATTTCTTCGTCAAAGCGTGCCTGCACCGTTTTCTTTTCTTTGCGGTCGGCGCTAACTATGGCGGTCCTTGCCTCGTCGCGCTTTTCCTTGAGCTTGGCTTCTATTTCGACCTTGCATTTTTCAAAAGTCTGCTTGCCGCATATACCCAAAGTTTGTTTGTATTCCTGCAGCAATGCTTTGTATTTCTGCTTTTCGCCACGGTAGAGCCACACAATGGCATTCAGGTTTTTCAGCTGCCATTCGGTCCACTCGTTCAGGGTGCGGTCCACTACGGTGTAGTAGTTGCGTGCATCAATGAACAAAATTTTGTCCAGCAATTTTTTCTGCTTGCCCTTGTCAAAGAACCATATAGAGCAAGGCAGGCTCCTGGTGTAAAAGAAGTTGTTGCCCACGCTGACCATCACGTCTACGTGGCCCGTGGCAATCAGTTTTTCGCGAATGTCCTTGTCTTTGCCCTGGCTGTCGGTGGCGGAGGCGGCCATCACAAATCCTGCGCGGCCACGCTCGTTCAGGTAGGAGTAAAAGTAAGAAACCCACAGGTAGTTCCCATTGCCGATTTCCTTGTCCTTGTTCACTCCGGGAAGTCCAAAGGGGAGTCGCCCCGCGCTGAATGCGGATTCGGATTTTACTTTGTCTACATTAAAGGGCGGGTTTGCCATCACATAGTCGCAGCATCCGTTCAAGTTGTGGGCATCGTGGTAAAAGGTGTTGGCTTCGTCGCCGGATTTCACCACGCCGGTAAGACCATGGACCGCCATGTTCATCATGCAAAGTTGGGCGTTGTATTCCACCTTTTCCTGGCCGTAGAATGTCATGGAACTGTTGGCCTGCATCCCCGTCGCATTCACAAAGTCGCCGGTCTGCACAAACATACCGCCACTTCCGCAGGCAGGGTCCAGCAGCACGCCGCTCCTGGGTTCCAGAACATTCACAATCATTTTCACCAAGGGCTTGGGTGTAAAGAAAACTCCATCGTCCGAGGCGATATTCTTTGCAAACTTGTTCAAAAAGTATTCGTAAATGCGTCCAATGACATCTCCGCCCACCTTGTCCAGGGCATCGTTGTTGAAAATGCGGATCAGTTCCCCAAGGAGTTCGTCGGGGAAATCAGTGTAGGTCTTGGGCAGAATGCCCTTGAGCTGTTCACTCTGCTGTTCCACCAGTTCCATGGCGTTGTTCACCACCTCGCCAAGGCTGTTCATGGTGTGGCCGCTTACAGACTTCAGCTTTTGCGAAGAAACGTTTGCAGGGAGGCTCACCAGATAGGAATACTGGGCTTCCTTGGGCAAGAAGAGCGCGCTTTTGCTGGCAAAGTCGCTGGCCTCGATGGGCATGATGCGGCCACCGCGGGTGGGGCGGTTCTTGAGGAGTTCTTCTTCCACTTTTTTAAAGCGGCTGTAGGCGTAGCGCAAAAACAAGAGGCCAAGCACGGGCATGCAGTACTGATTGGAGGTCAGCTTGGAACCCGAACGCAGCAAGTCCGCCGATTCCCAAAGGTCCGCTTCCAATTTTTTGATATTCACCGCTGTGGCCATGTGTAAACTCCATGTAGGGGGATTCGTAATAAGGTGAAATATAGGAAAGATGAATGTGGTAAAAATTCAAATAAAGTTCTCTATTCGTCATAGGGGGCCGCCGTTGAATGCAATTGACATTTCCGATTCCCTTTCGATTGCGCCCTTTGTTAGAAAAAACATGAAATTTTTAACAAAATGTCCAATAGAAATGGGTGGATATAATAGAAAAATGCCTAAATAAGCGAAAATCTCTTGCACATTTCGCCTAAAAATGTATATTTTATAGAAAAGTGTATAAATAAGCAAAAATCTCTTGTAGGCTGGCATGGATATCAAACGTGAAAAATACTTGGCAAAACTGGTCAAGAAAAAGGGAAACGGCTTTATAAAGGTCATTACCGGCCTTCGACGTGCGGGCAAATCCTATTTGCTCAGGGTTCAGTTTAAGGAACATTTGTTACAAACCGGGGTGCCGCAAGAGAACATCATCGAAATCGCCTTTGATTTGCAGTCCAACAGCAGGTTTCTGGATCCCGATGTTTTTGCAAATTATGCCGCCGAGAAAGTCAAGGGGCCTGGGCCATACTATTTTTTGCTGGACGAGGTTCAGCTGCTCCCAAATTTTGAATTTGTATTGAACGGCCTTTTGGAATATCGGAACGCCGATGTCTATGTGACGGGCAGCAATGCAAAGTTCCTGTCGAAAGACATTATTACGGAATTTCGGGGACGGGGTGACGAAATCCATATTTGGCCATTGAATTTTTCTGAGTTCATGCAAGTTTACGAGGGCGACCGCCGCGACGGCTTTGATGAGTACGCGTTGTTTGGGGGTATTCCCCTGGTTGTACTGGAGCGGGACGAAGAAGAAAAAATTTCTATTCTGAAACGGCTTTTTACGGAGACTTACATCAAGGATATTGTGGGGCGTACCAAGATCCGCAATGTGAGCGAACTTGAATCCTTGCTAGACATTCTGTCGTCTAACATCGGTTCGCTGACCAATCCCGAAAAGCTGAAGAATACCTTTGGTTCTGTACAGAATTCCAAGATTACCTCGTCCACTATCATCAAGTACATCGATATATTAGAAGACGCCTATTTGCTTTCTTCGGCAAAGCGCTACGATGTCCGCGGGAAGTCCTATATATCCACCCCGATGAAGTACTATTTTTCCGACTTGGGCTTGCGTAACGCCCGGTTGAATTTTAGGCAGCAGGAGATGCCCCACAGCATGGAAAACATAGTCTACAATGAACTTTGCGGTCGGGGCTTTAACGTGGATGTGGGGGTTGTTCCCATTACCGAAGTTGTGGATGGCAAGCAATTTCGCAAGCAGCTGGAAATAGACTTTGTATGCAACAAGGGTTCCAGGCGCTATTACATACAGTCAGCCTTCGCCCTACCTGATGAAATAAAACGACAACAGGAATTTAAGCCCCTTCAAAAGGTGAATGACTCCTTTAAAAAAATTGTGGTGACAAAGGATGCTCCCCGCCCTTATTACAATGACGACGGCATCCTTGTCATGAACATTTACGACTTTTTGTTGAACGAAAATTCTTTGGAATACTGATACTAGAGAGGCTTTTTCACAAATGTTTCCTAGATTAAACCCTTATTTCCGCAACTTAAAAAACTGAAAAATCGTCAAGCCCCCTAAAATAAAGTGTTCCAGAGGGCTTGACGGGTAATGTTTTTCCACCTATATTTGTGAGGATGAATTACATATAAAGTAACAAAACATTTGCCTTTATGAATATAAAAAATCAAGTTCCAGCATCTTTCCCTTCGGAGGAATCCACCTTGTAAACAGCTACTTCAAGAGGAACTACGCAAGAGTCGTCGACAATATGCTCGGCAAGCGGCCGAACGCTGCGTACAGCTACAGCGACATCCTAGCGACGCTCATGGACATCTACCTCTGCGGCGGGGACCACATCGAGGATGTCAACGGGTTGCTCAGGAAGGGACTGAGCGAGAGCGACTGCATCGAGGTGCCAAGCCCGGCTACGGGGATGAACTGCGGTGAACCAGATCCCCATGGAGGTCGCCTCGTTCGACACGAAGATGAACGGATGCGCATACAGGCTTGTGGTGCAGCGCACGGAAAAACCAGCGGACCATCAGCAGGACCTGTTCGGCAAGCAGAAGAACGACTTCGGGTGGGGCCACCTGCCCTTCTCCAAACTCGAGGAGAACTCGGTGTCCATGTTGCTCACCGCCATTGTCAAGAACATCTACCTTGACGTTCTAGACAAAGTAACCTGCACGAAGGAATTTAAGCTGGACAGGACCGTCCACGTCAAGAGGTTCCTGTTCCACTTCGTCATCGCGCCCTGCAAGTGGGTCCGAGGGGGCAGGCGTCGGATGCTGACACTCTTCAGCGACCGCCTCTACGAGCGGAGCCTGCTGATCTAGCAAAAAAAATCGCTGGCAGGAGGAAAATCCCGGTCGGGATGTGTTCGGTTGCGCCCCGCCGTTACGGCAGATCCACAAAATGCGGCCGGGTTACGAAAAAACGACTCGGCAAGCGACAGCAGCGAGCAAAATTACGCTGCAAAATGCGGCGGAAGGCGAGCCGTTTGACAACATACGGAAATAAGGTAAACATTTGTGTGGCGAAAATTTTTATAGATTAAATGGCCGTGGAGGCTTCTTTGGCCGCGCTGGGTGAACACCGGTTTTTGCCGAGGGCGAACTAGGAAGTTTTTGGTGTAAGATTTACTGTTGAGGTAAACATGGGAAAATCTGGTTTTGTTGTGTCCAGCGTGTTGGCTGGGCTTTGTTCTACGGCTTTTGCTGGCCCCATCACTACGGTTCCTTGGAACGGTCACGATGGCGCAGTCTCTTTCACTTTTGATGATGGCAGCACCAATCAGTTGGACCAGTTGGGCAGCTACTTTGACGCCAATCCCGATGTGAAGGTGACTTTCTTTATTACGGGTGCCATGTACGCTGGTGCCGGAGACCTGAGTGGCTACATCAACATGACCAAGAAGGGTCACGAAATTGGGAACCATTCCAAGAGCCACTCCAATTTGACTCAGGGTGCCAACCTTCAGAATGAAATTTCGGGCTACAAGTCCACCTTGCAGGGAAAGGGCATTGAGGTGGTGTCTTTTGCAACTCCCTACTGTGCCAGCAACGCAACCGTAGAAACTGAAATGAACAAGGGGCACATTGCCAACCGCAACTGCGCCGGTGCCAAATATTACGCATGGGGTTCGGAGCCCCAGTGGATGAACCTCAGCTCCAACTGCTATACCAACGGCGGGGCAAATACCAACAACGCCAAAAGTTACATGGGGCAGGCTAAAAGTCAAAAGGCCTGGACCGTGCAGCTGAACCATGGTGTGGGCACCAGCGACCAGTACGGCATTAGCACCAACGACATGAAGTCCATTATGGACGAAGCTAAAAAACAGGGCCTTTGGATTGCTCCCTTTGGTTACGTGGCGGCCTACTACCGTGCCCATTTTGTAATTGACAAGGCCACTTCCACAAACACGGGGAACGGCTTTAAGGTTACCTGGACTTCTCCACATTCCGCCATGCCAAAGAGCGTGCCTCTCCGTGTGAAAATTGAAGGGGCCAGCGGAAAGACAGTAACCCAGAAGGGTAAATCCATTCAGCCCGAAAGCGATGGCACTTATGTTATTGAATTTATGGATTTGGAACTGGAAGTGGGTGGCGGTGCTGCGGCTTCTACCGAAACGTCTACTCCTGTGGTGCCAGAATCCAGCTCTTCTGTGATACCAGAGTCTGGTTCTTCTGCGGAGGCCACGGTTCTTGTGAATATTCCTGGAAAGGTGGAAGCCGAAAATTTTGATGCAACCGCTTCTATGGATAGCGATGGGGTGAATGAAGGTGATGCGGGTGTATCGACCGATGGTGTGGATGTGGTTCTGGTGAACGAGAATGACGTAAACGCCGGCAAGGCTGTGGGTTACACCGCGGTGGGCGAGTATCTGGGTTACAGTGTGAATGCCTCGGTGGCTGGTGATTATAGCATTGAAGCTCGTGTGGCTTCGGGTGCTTCGACGGGTGCCTTTACGGTAAGTATCGACGACAAGGTGGTAGCCACATTCAATGTTCCAAACACTGGGGATTGGCAAACTTACCAGACGGTG
>JABUUT010000008.1:60695-65409 GCA_021443045.1 Fibrobacteraceae bacterium | reverse complement strand
TCGAGTTGAACCCATTCTATGGATCCTATCACCTAACGGCTCCAGGATGACAAGGCCCTAATCATTAAACATTAACAATTAATAATCTAACCCTACAATTCGTGTGAAAAACAACAAGAATATGCCAGATGAATTTATCCTAAATATTTTTCACCGCTTTCTACGCTTTGGTAAATGAGGGTGTTTATAGTCATGGGACCAACTCCGCCAGGAACTGGTGTGTAGGCACTGGCAATATCTTCCAACCCTTTTTCAATGTCGCCCACTCCACCGGGGTGGTAGCCCGCATCTACAACAACGGCCCCCGGCTTAATCCATTCCTTCTTGATAAATTCGGGCTTGCCAACGCAGCCTACCAGAATGTCGGCCTGCTTCACAAATTCAGGAAGGTTCTGGGTTTTGCTGTGGCAGATGGTAACGGTGCAGTCGGCGTTCAAAAGCATTTGAGCCATGGGCTTGCCAAGAATGGCACTGCGGCCTACAACCACTGCATGTTTGCCGGCCAAAGGTATTTTGTAGGCCGCCAAAAGGCGCATGATTCCTTGTGGGGTGGCGCATCCATACGCCTTTTCGCCCATGGCCATGCGTCCGAATCCCAAGCAGGTTACTCCATCTACATCTTTTCTTGCGTCAATGGCCTCAAAGGCGGATCGCTCATCAATGTGGCGAGGTACCGGATGTTGCAGGAGAATTCCGTGAACGTCCGGGTTTTCGTTCAGCTCCTGAATTTTGTTCAAAAGTTCCTGGGTGGTGATGTTCTTGTCGAGAATCACCTTGATGCTTTCCATGCCTACACGCTCACAGGCGTTGCCCTTCATTTTTACATATGTGGCGCTGGCGGGGTCGTCGCCTACCAGAATGGTGGCGAGAATGGGAGTCTTGCCGGTTTTTTCCTTGAGCTTTGCCACGCGGGCGCTAAGCTCTTCTTCTGTTGTTTTTGCCAGGGCTTTTCCATCTAAAATTAATCCGGCCATTTTTTACTCCGCTATCATAAGATTGATTTCTTGCTTCAAAGATAAAAAAATGAGTTCCCTAATGGGAACCCAATTTTCAGCGTGCCTTCGTTGATTGCAACAATTCCACCCCGGTTTACACAATCATCTCAAGCACAGCAGGGATAACAATACACACCAATATCCATGGGTAAGAAAGGGAGCCTCTCAACCAACCCGTTCTTACACCGAAATCCTTGGCAAAACCGTTAACCGACTTTGTTTCAACGACTTCGGTAGAATGAACCGATTCCTTGATGGAACGATTCAGTTCCCACTTTACACCCTTAACTGAATTATCGAAGCTCTGCTTTTCGGCAGAAGCCTTTTCGACAATGTTAAAGAAGTTAGTGTTCATTAGAAGTTTCTCCTTTTTTCTACTTCCTTGTATAAATTTAGAAACATTGGAATGCTTTTCAAAGACTGTTTTATTAAAAAAATAAGGGGAGCGCCTTTGGTGTGAAGGGGGTCACAGAGGGTATATTTGCGTTTTTAATAGAAAAACGGCAATTTTATTTATTGTTTTACATTTTGTGTAAAATACGATAAATGTATGATTTTGTTACGACAAATGGCGAATGAGGCTCAAAATCGGGGTTTTTATAAAAAGATTCGTAATCTTTAGGGGCTGTTTTTACTATATAAGACCAAAAAAAGGATTATTATGAAGGCTCAACTTTATCTTTATGCAATTGCTTTGGGTGGCATGGTGGCTGCCTGTGGTGGTGAAAAACCTAAGCCCGTGGTTAACCCGGAACCGGCCCCTGCACCGGCTTCTGTGGCCAAGGCTCCCCTTACTGCGGATTCTCTGAAAACTTCCCAGGACCGCTACAGCTACGCTTTGGGCATGGACCTGGGCAAGGCCATTGCCAATGTGAATGTTCCCATAAAGCTGGATTACCTGCTTCAGGCTATCAAAGACCAGGTGGATACTTCTGCCAAGGTTCTTCTGAGTGACTCGGCTTCTGAAGCAGCCCTTCAAGACATGCTTCTGCAGATGCAAAAACAAAAGGAACTGGATGCTGCCAATGCGGCCAAAAAAGCTTTGGAAGACCAGAAAGCTTTCTTGGAAACAAACAAGAAGGACTCCACGGTTAAGGTGACTGCCAAGGGTGTTCAGTACAAGGTGGTTAAGGAAGGGACAGGTCTTGTTCCTAAGGCTAACGACAAGGTTCAGGTACACTACATTGGTGCCCTGCTGGATGGCACTGAATTTGACAACAGCGTAAAGCGTGGGGAACCACTGGAATTCCCTGTGACTGCCGTGATTGAGGGTTGGCAGGACTTGCTGATGAACATGAAGGAAGGCATGAAGGTAAAAGCCTGGATTCCTAGCCAGTTGGCTTATGGCGAACAGGGGGTTCCTCCCATGATTCCTGGCAACTCCATGTTGGTGTTTGAAGTGGAACTGATTAAGGTGTTTGCAGAAACTCCTGCTGCGGAGGCTCCTGCGGATTCTTCTATTCAGTCTAATGCGGCCCCTGCTGCTGAATCTGCCACAGAACCAGCCAAGGCTGATTCTTCTGAGGCTGAACCCGCTAAGGCAGAACCAGCTAAACCTGAAGCCGATAAGACGGAGGCCAAGAAGGCTGATGTTAAGAAGGCTGCAAAGCCTGCAAAGAAAAAATAGCCATTTTTTAAACCAATCATAATGGCCTTGTTTACTAAATTTTTTGCATGAACCAGAATGTCGACATAATTACCCAGAATATAGAGGTGGCTAGCTTTATTCGGGAAGTCTTTGGCTACACAGAGCGGTTTAAGGGCCAGCTCTTTGTGCTAAAGATTGAAGACAGCCTTATGAGCCACCCGTTGTTCCCCGTTCTTATGCGGGATATAGCGCTTTTGCACAAGGCGGGTATTCAAATTATCATTGTTCCGGGTACGCGAACCAGCATTGATGCCCAGCTTAAGGCCTGGGACATTGAGTCTAGGTTCCACAATGGGGTTCGGCTTACCAGCGAAGAGGCTCTTCCTCTAATTGAACAGGCTTCCTTGGGGGCCGCTCAAAGAATTATGAGTCATTTGACTGCCAGTGGCTGCAACGGCATTCAGGGCAACTGGGTGCTGGCTCGGAGTCTTGGTGTGATAGATGGTGTGGATTACATGCGCACCGGCAGGATTGAAAGGATCCAGCGGGACATTCTGGAACAGCTGCTCAGTGAAAAATTTATCCCTATTATTCCTCCCATTGGTTGGAACAAGTTGGGGCATGCCTACAACATTTCTAGTACAGAGCTGGCCACGGAACTTTGCAAGTATGTAAAGGTGGGCAAGTTGTTCTTTATAGGAACACAGAATGGCATCAAGGCTGAAAATTTGGTAACGGGAAAAAATACAAGGTATTTGGAACTTACCGACAGCGGCGTGATTTCGGCTTTGGATATTGATCAGGCCAAGGAACTGTTGGAGCTGAATTCCGATGTGCTGGATTTTGGCCAAATTGATTATTTGTTGAACGCCATTCACGCTTGTGAGGCTGGCGCCAACCGTGTTCACCTGATTTGTGGCGAAATGCAAGGTAGCGTTTTGCAGGAAGTTTTTTCGGCCCGTGGCGATGGCACCATGGTGTATGCCAACCAGTACTCCAGCATTCGGCCTGCCAATGTGGAAGATATTCCTGACATTTTGCGGGTAATGCAAGACTACATTGCCAAAGGATACCTGGTTCCACGGACCCAGGAATCCATTTCTGAAAAGCTTAAGGATTACGTTGTGTACAGCATTGACAACAGCATTCATGGTTGTGGTGCCCTGCACGCCTTTGAAGATGGCTCTGCGGAAGTTGCCGGCATTGCTGTGGGCGCCAACTACCGCAAGTCTGGCATTGGCGATGCCATTGTACGGCATTTGATTTCCCTTGGTAAGATGAAGGGGTATAAAAAATTATTCCTCTTAACGACTCAGGCTTTGGACTGGTTCTATCCATTTGGTTTTGTGGATGGCTCCATTGACGATTTGCCAAAGTCCAAGCGGGACCATTACAACCAGAAGCGGAAATCCCGCATATTGGTGATGCCCCTGAAGTAGCACAATAATAGAGAGCCCTAGAAGGTTTTTATGGATTTGAAGAAAATGGAAGATGGCTTCAGGATGATTCTTGAAGGTATGGGTGAGGATTTGAATCGCGAAGGCTTGGTTGGAACACCTAGGCGCGTTGCGAAAATGTATGCGGAGATGATGTCTGGGCTTACCGGAGAGAATCATGCCGAAGACCTTTTAGGGACATGCTTTCATGAAAAATATGATGAGATGATAGTGATTCCAACGATTGATTTTGCCAGTATGTGTGAGCACCATTTTTTACCTTTTATAGGTAAGGCGTACATTGCCTATATTCCTGGGGATTGTATTGTGGGGCTTTCCAAAATTCCTCGAGTGGTGGAATACTTCGCGCGGTTTCCGCAAATTCAGGAGCGCATGACTCGCCAGATTGCGGAAACCATTCAAAAAAAATTGAATCCCAAGGGAGTTGCGGTTTTATTGGAAGCTAGTCACATGTGTACCACCATACGGGGTATTAAGAAACCTGGCGTCACCATGATTACCACGCAGTTGTTGGGACGGTTCAAGACCGACGAAAAGACCCGTGCCGAATTTATGGCTGCCATCGGTAAACGTAATAATGTTTAATGATAAAGGCCTTGTCATCCTGAACGGCATACGCCGTGAAGGATCCAGTAGAATGTCCATTTAGACGGTAGAACGGACCTTTGGTCCTA
>JABUUT010000008.1:27766-60615 GCA_021443045.1 Fibrobacteraceae bacterium | reverse complement strand
ATAGCGCAGCGTTCTTTCGTCTATTTATTACCAATCACTGATAACCGATAACTGACAACCGATGACTGATAACCAGCAACCACAACTCGTCAAGACTTGTGAAACGGGACTGCTTGCAGACCCACTTCCAAGTCACAAGAGTTGGCAGCTCCGCTGTAATCACCAACTTCCAGCTATCGCTTTCCTTCCTTTTTGTATCTGGCGATGCACTCGGCGTAAAAGTCGAATGTTTGCTTGGCTATGCTTTTCCAACTGAAAACATCGATGGCCCTTTTGCGGCTGACTTCGCCCATTTTCTTTGCCAGTTCGGGATTTGTAAGAATGGTGTTTAGCTTGTTTGCAAAATCAGTTTGGAAAGCCTTGGGGTTGGCGGGTTCAAAGTTGGTTTCGGACACGGCCTTAAGAGGGACCAGATAGCCGGTTTCTCCATCGACGATAATTTCGGGAATGCCTCCCACAGCGCTTCCTACCACTGGAGTGCCACAGCTCATGGCTTCTAGGTTGATGATGCCAAAGGGCTCGTAGAGGGAGGGGGTGGCGAATACGGTGGCGTGGCTGTACAGAACCCGGAGTTCTTCATGCTGCATCATTTCTTGAATCCAGATGACACCGTCCCGTGTTTTTTGAACTTCTTCAATGAGATGCTTGCATTCGTTGGCTAGTTCCTGGGTGTCGGGAGCTCCGGCGCAAAGAACGACCTGTGCATTTTTGTTGATTTGTGGAATAGCCTGAATGAGCTGGCTTATGCCCTTTTGACGGGTGATGCGCCCCACAAAAAGAACAAAGGGGCGGCTTTCGTCAATGCCATATTTTTCCAAAATTTTTTTGTTGAAGGTGGGTTGGTAAAATTCTGGATCAATGCCGTTGTAAATCACTTTTACTCGGTCTTCTGGAACGCCGTAGAGGTTCATTACATCGCGCTTCATACCTTCACTAACCGCAATCACGCCATCGGCGGCTTCGTAGGCTGTACGTTCTATCCAGCAGCTCATGTTGTAGCCACCGTTTCCCAACTGCTCTGATTTCCAGGGGCGGTGAGGTTCCAAAGAGTGGGTGGTTAAAATAAGAGGGCATTCCATAAGACGACTCACGAGGACCCCGCCAAAATGGCTGTACCAAGTGTGGCAGTGAACCACGTCTACTTTTTGCAAGTTTCCAGCCCACTGCAAATTAATGTCTAGTGGTTTTAAGATTTTTTTGAATCGTTCGTCGGTGGGGGAGTCTTTTAACTTTTCGCCAAAGCCCTGGGCCCGCAGATTTTTTGAGGTCTCATTTTGGGAGCCAAAACAGCAAGCTTCGACTTCACAAAGTTTTTTAAGTTCTTTGGAAAGAAACTTAACATGTATACCTGCACCACCATAGATTTCTGGTGGGAATTCATTAGTGAGTAATGCGACTTTCATGCTCAATAAGATAGCATATTTCCCTAGTGGTAGGGAAATATTTTTTTATTGCAAAAGGGTCCACTTATGGTAGAAGTTGTAAAATGCTGCCTGTGGTTAGCAGTTCGGGGAGTATTTTTTGCTGGCTAGGGTTTCCATGAGGGTAAATGGCGTAGGCGGGCACACCACTTTTACCCATACTCCTTAAGAGGGCGTTTACTTCAGGGCTTTCCCGTGTCCAATCGGCTTTTACCAATGCAACTCCAAGGCTGTCCATGGTGTTGCGGAATTCTTGGCTGCTCAAAACGGCGGCTTCGTTGGCTTTGCAGGTTATGCACCAGTCGGCAGTAACATCTATAAACAAGGTGCGGCCTTCTTTGGCAAAGGCTTCCACAAGCTGTGGGGTGTAACGATACCATCCGTCCTCGGTCATTTGTTGCTGGGCTCTTTGGGCTTGCTTTTGGGTAATGGTGCCTTCGTACTGGGGTGATACAAATGTAAACCAAAGGGTAACCACAATGGCAAGGCTCGCTGCAAGGGCGCCTACTTCAAAACTAAAGGGTTTGTAGGGTGGTGCAATTTTTCCAGTGGCAATTGAAAGTGCGGCGGCCACGATGGCTAAAAGGGCAAAGAGCATTAGACCTGCTATTCCGGCCTGTTCGCTTACAATCCACAATAGCCAAGCTACAGTGCCAAGCAAAAGGATGCCCATGATTTTTTGAAGAACCACCATCCAGGATCCGGGTTTTGGCAGGAGTTTTAGCAAGCCTGGGAGGGCGCTGATTAGAATGTAGGGCAGGGCAAGCCCTAGGGCGGCAGCGGTAAAGAACAGGAATAGAACGGGGGTGCTGGCGGTAAAGGCAAAGCCCATGGCCGATCCCAAGAATGGGGCCGAACAGGGAGTACTTAACAGAACAAGAAGTGCTCCTGTGAAAAAGGCGCCGGGTAATCCCTGCTTGTGGCTGGCACTGTCCATTTTGGTAACGGCACTACCTGGAAGCCAAATTTCAAAGAGGCCAAAGAAACTCATGGCAAAGGCGGTGAGAATTACAACCATAAAGGCGATAAAGCCTGCACTTTGGAATTGCATTCCCCAACCGGCGTTTCCTCCGCCCATTCGCACAATGGTAATGATGGCGGCCAAAACCCAGAAGCTAACCAAAATGCCTATGGAGGTCCCAAGCCCCAGAGCCAAAAGCTTTGCACGGTTTTCGCCGGCCTGCTTGATGAGGCTGAATAGTTTAAGTGAAAGTACTGGCAGCACACAGGGCATTAAGTTTAGGATAATGCCTCCAACAAAGGCAAAAAACAGAAGAAGGAAAATGTTGACGGAATCTTGATTTTCGGTGGTGGCGGCTATGGAAGATTGATTTTGCTGCTGTTCATTATCGTTTTTTTTTAAGGCGGAACTGCTTCCGTCAATTTTTGCACTCACCTGGCTTGGTGCTAGGCAGATGGAGTTGTCGCAGGCCTGGTAGTGGAAGGTGACATTGGTGGTGGTGGAGTCGTAGCCATCTTCTACGGAGGATACCGGGATTTTAATTTGGAACATTCCCTTGAAAACTTTATTTTTTAAGTCTAGAATTTCGACATATTCTTCTAAAGGTTCTGGCCAAACTGGGTCTGCAAACTGAATTCCCCGAGCACCCACCTCAATTTTGGATGGCTTTAAAAATTCATCTACAGGTATGTTGGAATTAACATGCCAATTGTCGGGAATAACGATGGTTACTGTGAGGGTGTTTTTTTGAATGCTGCCGTTGTCGTAGCCAATGCTAATGTGGGGAGGCGGCATATTGTTCATATTGAATTCCTGGGCGTGAGCGCCTGAGGCTAGTAGCGCCAAGCATGTCAGGATGAGTGCCCATTGCCAACAAATGTTGGCTAAATTTTTATTAGCCTTTGTTTTATTCATAGAATTCATATTTTTTACTCATCTGTAGTTCAAGTTTTGTTTTTGCTTTTTGGGGATAGGATAATGTCCAAAAAGCAAGTTCATTCAACTCTTCCAAACTGGGTGGAGTCCGTTTGGAAGTTACATTCGGATAAAATTTACAAACTATGTTCCATGAGGTGTGGAGGGGAAGACTCGGCAGATGACCTTTTTCAGGAGGTTGCGTTAAAATTTTGTCAAAATGCGGGTGGGGTAAATTCTCCAGATTCCATACTGGCATGGTTGGCTGTGGTTATACGCAACTGTCATTACGATTATATGCGGGGAAAATTTCATATGAATCCGGTTTCTTGTTTGTCGGAGTCGGAAAGAGTTTTCTACGAAGCGGCGCCCAACGAAAAATCGGTTTTCTTTCACAAGAGCCGTGAGGAAGAAAACATGGAAAACAACGTGGTGCGCGCACTGGCGGTGTTAGACCCCTTTGAGCGCCTTCTTGTGGATTTATGTTTTTGTGGGGGTGCCAGTACACATGAAGTGGGCCGCATTTTAGGCATTTCTAAAAGTGCTGTTACCAAAAAGAGGCGAAAGGCAGTGGAAAAAATGAGACAAAAAATACAAATGGCATATTCTGCCTAGGTGTATTTTCGTAATTTTACAATGTGAAATTACTGTATGGAATCTTTTTTCTTTTTGCCTTAATCCATGTTTCTTTCGCTGGAGAGGGGTGGACTAATTTTTCTGCTCCATTCCAGATTAACGATGCAAAAGCATGTGCTGGCGGCGTTGTAATGGCCACGGATGGTGGAATGCGTTTTCGCACTCCCGATATGGATGTAGTCTATACCGCTGCAAATGGCTTGG
The DNA here is from genome assembly GCA_021443045.1 of Fibrobacteraceae bacterium. GTDB lineage: Bacteria > Fibrobacterota > Fibrobacteria > Fibrobacterales > Fibrobacteraceae > Fibrobacter. The sequence goes on along the minus strand of JABUUT010000008.1, from coordinate 56,478 downwards.
AAACCTCCAATTTTAGTGCGGTGGTGGTAACAGAGAACGGTGGCGTGTATGCTGTTTCTCAGTATGGCCTTATTGCAAATTTAAATGGAGCCAATGGGGTATGGAGGATTTTGAACCGTTCCTATGTTGGTGGCAATATGAAGGTGGTTCCTGGCGAGGTTGTGGAAAAAGATTCTGTGATTGTTCTTGCCTTTGAGCGCAGCTTGTCTTTTTTTAGCTTATCAAAGGAAAGTTCCATTATCACCATTGACCGAATTGGGGATCAGTCTTTAACCGTTTCTCGCCCTAATGCCTTGGCCATCCATAATGACACTTTGTATGTGTCTATGGGAAAATATGTGTATTCCCGTTATGTGGATTGGAAACACATAGAAAACGATGTTTCCCTAATTGACCCGGACTCTTGGACGCAGGTGTATTACGGAGACCCCGTATTTTCTATGGGTTGGGGTAAAAATGGGTTAAAGACTTTTACCAAACATGGAACCTGGTATACGGACAAAAATGGAAAAGAGACTTCTTTCTTTATAGACGATTCCTTGGTAGTGCTGAAAGGAAAAAATTTGGATGACCCCTTGTTGTTTAAAGAGGGCAAAAACCAGATTCAATGGGTTGAAAGTGACGGTGACAAAACTTTTCTGGTGGGGGCCAATACGGTTGCCATGTACAAGGATGGCATGATACATGATTTAACGCAGTATGAGCCCTACCAGCTTACAGGCATTTATGAAATTTCTTCTGCTAGAATGGGTGGCGTAATGGTGGCGTCTACGGATGGTAGATTGGCTTACAGTGATGGTGTTGTTTGGGGCACTCCATGGACGGTTATTGATAATGTGGGGAATAATTCGGAGGCTTACACCAACAGAATGAAGGTGCTTTCGGCATTGCCCAATGGAACCTTTATCTACCATGTTTGGGGCATGGGATTTTTTATCTATAGAAACTGGAGCCCTGAAGTGATTAAGGCTATTAACTCGTCGGAAGAAACTTGTTTAGATCAGATTGTGCCGCATTATACCGTATCTTCGGGTACTGCGGTTGCTCCAGATTCGCAGGGATTTTTTGTAGCTCTCGGGACTTTTGAAAAATATGGTTTGGCTTACATATCTGAAGATGGTGAACTGAGCTGTGCCAATGGTGTCGGTAGCATGCAGTCCACGGGACCACTGTTGGCAAGGCCTATTGATGGCAGTGATGATTGGCACATTTATGTTGGAGCCAGGGATGGTTTGGCTGCGGGCTCTCTTGGGGTGCTGGATGTGTTTACGGTGTCGCCTCCTCGAAAAAATGGGGGCCGGCTGGTTATAAAAGACATGAGGTCTTACACCGGTTTAAATGGTGCATCTATAGTAGACATGACAATGGACGACAAGACGAACACCCTTTGGCTGGCATCCGTGTCGGGCCTTGGGTATTGGGCCGAAGGGCAGGATTCCGTTATGCAGCCTTATTCAACCAAGGGACTGCTGAGTGCCGAGTTTACTTCTATTGATGTGGATGGCCACAGCAATGTGTGGCTGGGAACCACAACCCAGGGTGCTTTTCGGTTGTCAAAAACAGGGGTAAGCAACGATTCTTTGGTGTCTAAACATTATGTTATGAAGGATGGCTTGCTTAGCAATGCAGTGTCTGACTTGGCGGTGGATTCTAAAACGGGACGGATTTGGTTTGCCCATGAAAACGGGATTTCTCTGTACCAGAGGAATGATTTGCGGGATGCCTCGGACTTTATGACCGATCAGGCTAAAATTGATGTGCTTGTGTATCCAAATCCATTTAGAATAAATTATCACAATGTGGTTACCTTCCAGGGGGTTGCGGAAGATGCTGTGATTAGCATTTACAACCGCGGTGGCACCTTGGTAAAAAGTTTATATGACCAGAATGTGTACGGGGGCATGGCCGAATGGGACGGCCGAGATAAAAATGGCGTTTATGTGGCTCCTGGGGTGTACTATTATGTTATACGCAATAGTAGGAAAACCAAAAAGGGAAAACTTATAATAATGCATTAGACGGTTGGGGTAAAAGATGAATGTTGCGATAAAATGTTTTATTCTAAGTACCACTCTTTTTTTTGCGGTGGCTGCTATAACGTCTTGTGCTTCACACCGGCAAGGGGTGGTTTGCGAAGAAATTGAGTATCGGTTAAATTCCATGGGGTATTCACCAGACCAGCGGGCCTTTATGGAAGAGGAACTGAGGCAGTGCCGTGCTGACGAAGAACGAAAGGCGCAGAGCGAGGCCGCCACCAGGCAGAGTATTTACGATCGCTTTAAGGCTGATACCACCAAAAAGGATACGCAAGCTGTTTCGGTGCAAACTTTGATGCAAGATTCTTCCGAACAAAAAACGGTTTCGGTGTATGATCGTTACCAGACGGTGGAGCCTTCTGTTGCAGATACGTCCGTTGCAGATACATCTGTTATGGATACTTCTTCTGCCTCAGTAGAAAATTTTCAGTAGGCTTCAGTAGGTTTTAATACGCTAATAGACGGGTTATTTTAGAATGAACTTTGTAACCACCTTGGATGGAAAACAGTTTACTCCAGAACTGCCCAAGCGGCTCCTTCTTATTGCCGAGGATATCCGGTCTGCTGGGGGCCGTGCTTTTTTGGTAGGAGGGTGGGTTCGTGATGCTCTTCTTGGGAAAAATTGTCGGGACTACGATGTGGAAGTGTATGACTTGGAACAGGACCAACTTTTATCCATTCTAAAAAATTACGGCCGCCCCAATTTGGTAGGCAAGGCTTTTGGCGTTATTCATTTGGCCATGCATGGAGAAGATTTGGATTTTTCTTTCCCCCGTACCGAAAGCAAGGTGGGATACGGCCATCGGGGTTTTGTGGTAAAGACCGATGCCAAACTTTCGTTTAAACAAGCGGCCTATCGCCGTGATTTTACCATTAACGCCATGGGTATGGAATTGCCGGAGTTAACCCTCTGTGACCCCTATGGGGGCATAGACGATTTAAAAAGTCGCACCCTTCGGCATGTGGGGGAAGCCTTTGGCGAAGATTCACTGCGCATTCTTCGGGGGGTCCAGTTTGCCAGCCGTTTTCATTTGACTTTGCATCAGGATACGGCTGGGGTTTGCCGGCAGTTGTCGCTGGAAGATTTGTCGTCGGAGCGTTTGCTGGAAGAATTTAAGAAGTGGCTTTTAAAACCGGGCAAGCCTTCTATGGGGCTCAAGGCTTTTTTGCAGATGGGGCTGGATGAATATTTTCCAGAAGTTGGGCCGATGGAAGAGTCTTGGGAAAAGCTGGGCCAGTTGCTAGATAAAGTAAATGAGGTTGTTTCGGGCTCCACAGAATTGAATGATGACCAAAAGCAGATTTTGGCTTTTGCCTCCCTGTTGATGGGATGCCCCAAAAAAGCCCTTGTTTTTTTAAACCGCATTACCAATGAAATCAAGGTGCTTCGCGGGGTTCCTGAACTTCTTTCTTGCTTGGAATCCTTAACGTTTTCTGTGGTGCCTTCTGACGCGGAAATGCGCCGTTTAGGCGTGCGCTCCGAAAAGTTCCTGGGTGGGCTACAGCTTTTACACCTTCTTCTTTCAACGTTCTGGCATAAGGATGATGCCGATGCTTTTAAAGTTTCGGCATGCCGCCTAGGAGTTTACCTCAAGAGCCCAGAGTCCTATTTAACGGGAAAAATGCTGATGGATCTGGGGTTAAAACCGGGCAAGGAATTTGGCCAGCTCATTAAGGAAAATTTTGAATTGCAGCTGGATGGTAAAATTTGTTCTGCCGAGGAGGCCTTGGCCTGGGCCCAAAATGCTATTTCCAGCGGAAAAGGCCGGTAATGCCTGCTGGTACGGCAAATACAATCATAGGAATCTGAATGAGTTCTGTGGGGATAAATGCCAGCATGCGGCGTTTGGTGTGGAGCTTATAGGCTGCCATACTAAGGAATGTAAAATCTACAGCCACTTTGGACAAAATAGAAAAAACGCACCACTGCCAGGGAATTTCTAAAAATGCCACAAGCCATGGGCTAATGAACATCCAAACATAAAAGGTGTAGATGAGGGTTAACAGCAGCACATAGGCTTTACTTTCGTAGTTGGTCCCGTTACTGCTCCAGCGGGCCCGCTGGTTAAAAAGGGCCTTCCAGGAATTTACAGGCTCCGTTTCAATAACGGCGTCTTTATCCAGGTTGTAGCACACGTCTACGTTAGGAATTTTCATCATCTTGTGAATCAGCATGTCGTCGTCGCCGCTGCTCAAATTTACCAGGTCCCCAAACCCGCCTGCCTTAAAGAAGAGTTCCTTTTTGTAGGCCAGGCAGGCGGCACTGGCAACCAGTGGGTTGCCAAGGCTGAACCCGGCAGCCTCCATGGCTGTGTATCCCAGGGTTTCCAGCTTTTGAAAAAGGTGGGCCATGCTACGGCTGCCGTTGTTCTGTTTGGGGCCCTGCACAATGCTGATGTTTCCCACAAAACGCCCGGCCATGGCTGTAATCCAGCTTTTTTTAGGAATGCAGTCGGCATCAATGGTTAGGAGAACTTCATTTTTAGCAATTTTAAAGGCGCTTTCCAAAGCCCTTTTTTTGGGGCTAGCAATGGTGGGCAAATTTTGGGCTAAAGAAAGCACTCTAAAACGGGGGTGCTCCGCCGCAAACTTTTCCAGAATTTCTTTGGTGCTGTCGGTGGAGCGGTCGTCTACGCAAATAACTTCCCATTCTCCCACATAGTCTTGAGCGGCTAAAGCCTGCAAGGTACGCAGCGCATACTGTTCTTCGTTGCGCATGGGAACCACCACGGACACGCTGGGGGTGGCTTTTACACCCTTATAGCGCCGAGTCTTGGCCAGTCCCACTATAAAAAACAGGAACAACAACACATAAATGGAAGTGAGTCCTGCAATGATATATCCGCTCATAATGCGCAAATTTACATTTTTTTGCTATACTTGTTGTCTCAAGGATGCCAATCACTTGATAAAAACATTTTCTAGGTGCCCGGTTATGATTCATCCCACTGCCTTAATCCACTCTTCTGCCATAATCCACCCTTCGGCAACCATAGGGCCTTGGTGCATTGTAGATGAAAATGCAGAAATTGGAGAAAACGTGGTTTTGGAGTCTCGAGTACATGTGTATTCTGGGGTTTTTGTAGGCAAAAACACAAAAGTATACGACGGTGCCATTTTGGGTGGCCCTCCCCAAGATTTAAAGTACGCTGGAGAACCCACCAAACTCCAGGTAGGTGAAAATTGCACCATTCGGGAATACTGCACCTTGAACCGAGGAACTGTTCAGGGGGGCGGTGTGACCGGGGTGGGCAACCATGTTCTTTTAATGGCGTACGCCCATGTGGGGCACGACTGCCAAATTGAAGACCATGTGGTTATTGCCAATGGCTGCCAGTTGGGAGGCCATGTTTTTATAGGAACCTACGCCACCATAGGTGGCACAACGGCTATACAGCAAAAAAATAGGGTAGGGGCATACGCTTTTGTGGGGGGCACCCTCAAAGTGGACCGGGACGTGCCCCCAGCCAGCAAAGCCTTTGGAAACCCCTTACGCTGGGGGGCCTTGAACCTTCACGCCCTTAAGCTCCACCCTGAAGAATTTTCCGAAGAACGCATCAATGCTCTTTGCCGGGCTTACCGCATGCTGTATCGCAGTGCTCGCCCCATGGAACAAGTTGTTGAGGAGTTGAAAAAAGGCCCCGAAACACTGTTCCGGGACTTCTTTAACGAACATTGGACAGGCTCTTTAATTCGGCCCTAATCCATTTTTGGTGGCTTTGGTTCCCTTATTGTTGAAGCCCAAAGGCATCCAGGAAACCGTTGAGCCAGGTGCCTGTGGATGTGTTGTAGGCGTCAAAGCCCGTTCCCGTGAACCCCCACAAATGCCAACTATCTACCCCATATTTTTTGGCACTTTCAATAACATCCTTGGCCCACATGGCACGAATAAAATCGGAAGGGCCTTTGGCGCCGCATAAAGCAGAAACGCCAAACTCACCCATGTTCAGGGGAACTGTACTGGTGCCGTCTATGTCGGGGTAGAGCTTTTTGATGGTGGCAAAGTAAGACTTAAAGTCGGAGATCGCAGAAACATTGAGGTTTGGGTTACAGGAGTATCCGTAACCTTGATGGGTAAAGGAATAAGGCTCGTAGTAGTGACCGCTATAGATGATGTTTCCATCTTGAGGAAGCTTGAGAGCCTTGATGTCGGCGAATTTGGACATGTGGTAGGACTCGAACATGATGGTCTTGTTTGGTGCTGCTGCGCGAATGATTGAGTAGGCGTTTGTCATCAAGTCGTTCAAAGCTTCGGAAGACGGCATGTAGGGCTCGTTTAAAATTTCAAGAACCAGGGAAGTATCCGGGAAAGCGTCCATTTCTTTGGCCACTTGAGCCCACATCCCTAAAAAATGGGTCTTTTCTGCATTGTACACTTCGGGATGGGTGCTGTACTGTTTTCCCGCCTCGTTTAGTTCGTCATAGTGGTGGAAGTTGACCACCACGGCAAGTCCTGCGTTAATAGCCAGTTGGATGTCTTCTTTTACACCCTGGAGTCGTTCTGGGTTAACGGTGTGGCTTACGGGGTCGGAATTGTGCTGCCAGCGTACGGGAATGCGAACGGAATTGAACCCGGCTTGCTTGAGTATGGTAAAATATTCGTCCTTAATAGCGTTTCCCCAGCCGTTATCCAAAGCATCGATGCAGCCAGTTGCTGCTACCGGCTCGTAGTCTTTGCCCATTTGGTTATAAATTTCGGGAGATGTGTAGGTGCAGTTGTTGTAGGGGTAAAAAGGAATGTGCTTGCCTTCGGTAATGGAAGCTCCGTAGTAGGTGTCTAAAGTGGTGGTGTACTTTTGTGAATCCCAGGCGTTGCCTAAATTCATGCCTTTGCCAAGTCGCTTGTTCATGGCCCTGCCTAAAGAATAGTCCACAGGAACAACAACATCCTCCTCAGCCTCCGGTTCTGTGCCCTTACCGTATCCGGAGGGGTCATCGGAGCAAGCCGTTAAGGCGGACAAAATGGATGCAATGAGCAGAGTGCTTTTTTTCATGATATCCTCAATGATGCTACTATAAATTTACACAAATTTGATACGATGTAAATTGATAGGTTTTAAATTTTATGTTTACGATGGAAACCGAGGGAAATGTTAAAATTTCTAAAAAAAAGCCTTTTTTTTGAGAAAAAACCATAGTATAGGCTTCTTTCCTGTTTACTATTCATTTTAAGGCCTAAAAAACAAATTATATTGTAGCAAAGTCCGGAATTTTGGAGACTCTAACATATTATGAATGCAAAATACAAAAAAGCCATTTGGACGTGCGCACTAGCCACGCTCCTTTGTGCCCCGCTTTCTTTTGCTGGCTATGGGTTTAGCGATTATCGCGACCGTGACCAGTATCGATTTGTACAGAAAGAAGCCAAGCCGTTCCGTCCAGACAAGGAAGTTGTGTCTGTGGTTATGCGCGAAGCTATCCCCCGTGGTGGTGGATACACCTACCAGTATCCTCGTGAAAATCCGGAACCATTCCTCACCGAAAAAGCAGGTGCCATGGAAGGTGCTCTGGCTATGGAAATTGAATTGATTGCCAGCGACTACTCTGGTGTGGCTATTTGTATTGCAGGTTCTGTAGACCTTACTCCCTACCTGGAGGAAGGCGTTTTGGAATTCTGGATTAAGGGTGCCAAGGGTGGCGAAAACGCTTTGTTCGTTCTGGTGGACGATGGTGTAAAAAGCGGAGGCGAATCCCTTCAGGTAAAGCTTCGTTCCAAGAGCCTTGGCGAAATTACCACCGAATGGAAACACTTTAGCGTTCCTCTGAAGCTCTTCGGTAACACAGGTGTGTACTGGGATGTGAAGAATACCCGCGAAGTGATGCTCCCCTTTGCCTGGTCCAACTTCAAGGGCTTCCGTTTGGAAGTCCGCAAGGATGAAAACGAATCCTTCAAGGTTTGGATCGACGATATTGTTATTAAGAAGCATGGCAAGCCTTATGAAGGCCCTGCTTACTATCCATTCCGCAACGAGATCTAAGAGGACTTTATGCGCAAAGAATTAACATCACTTATTTTGGCATCCTGCGTTGGTGCATCTTGGGCTTTAACGCCGCAGCTGCAGCTGGATTCCATCCATGCATCCATGGATACATTGTCCTCTAATTTGGAATCGACTCTCATGGGTAAGGACGATCTGCCACTGGCAGTCTCCGGTTACATGGCCTTCCGTCTCAAGAACTTCCACTACTCCGAAGTGTCTCCAGCATTTGCTGCTGATGAGGCTCGCACCGCTGTAGATGCTATCTTGAACATGACCATTGTGGCCATGCCTAGTTCCTACATCACCTTGTTCACCAACATGGCGTTCCCCTTTGATTTGTCTGGTACCTACAGCAACTACCTTGCCGACCAGCCTACCGGAGCTCCTACCGAAGACGAACGGGTGTTGTACGATCACTCTACAGACTACTACGCATCCACCATCAACGAAGAATTGAATGTGGGTGTTGATGTTCGTGCCGGTGTCTTTGGGGCCTACTTTACTGCTGGTGGCGTTATTTGGGCAAACGCTTCTCCACTTACCATGTGGGAACGTGAAACCATGCCACGCTTTGCCTGGCAGTATGAACTTTTCGAAGACGAAAAGACTGTAAGCACCTATTACAAGGAAAAGGTATTCAAGCCTGTTAAGGAAGGTGGCCGCGCATTCTGGACCAACCGTTCCTTTGGTGGCCTCTTCGCCAATGTCTATCAGCTTCCCTTCGACATGAAGGCTCAGTTCATGCTGTCTCAGCCCATGGATATGGATGTGGGTACTCGTGACGGTCTTCGCTTGTGGGGCGGTCAGCCTGGTGAACTGGAAACCAACGGTTTGCACGACAACCGCGGTTCTGTTTACCACGCTCGCATTGCCAAAGAAAAAATTGCCGAAAACATGACCATTGGTGCAAACTACATGGGCGTGGTTTTTGACAACGACATTGTGTACGAAAACGAATACTACACACAGTGGGTTAAGAGAGCGGGTATCGATCCAGTGCTCCTTAACACTCATGTGGTTTCCTTGGACGGTAAGGGAAACATTACTCCAAAGCTCTACATCATGGCTGATGTGGGCTTGAGCATAACCGACTCCGTAAAGTTCTACAAGCCTAAGGACAATGAGAACAACTTGATTTCAAAGGACCCTTCTGGCTATGAAGACAACACCTACGAAACCGAGATGGCCACACCAAAGGTTGGTGTTTATGTAAAGGCCCAGAGCAAGTATGTTGAAGGCTGGCCCATGACTGTGGAACTGGCTTTCTTCCCTAAAGACTTTTACTCTCCATTCTCTCTTACCAACCCATCCCGTTTCCCTGGCTGGCGCAAAGATGAAACCTACCTGAATGCAGGTTCCCTCCGCTATTCCCAGAACTTGGCTGGTATCAACTTCAAGTTGGAACCCACCTTCAACCGTGGATACTTCGATTTCCAGTATGGTCAACATCGTCAAGTTGAGGATGGTGATGATGTCATTATGTTCAACTACCGCCTGAACGGTCGCAACATGTGGGAAAGCACCAACTCCTGGACAAAGCATAAGCCCATCTTTATTGCCGACTCCGGTAACGCAGACCCAAGAGCCGGTGGCTACATTGCTCGCCTGGGTGTAGAACAAAATTCTGACGATGGCGTTAAGCTCTACCGTCGTAATGGTGGCCTCTATGGTGGCACATGGGAACTCTGGGAATCTTTCGTAGCCTACGAAAATGCAGACCAGGCTCGCAAGGGTGAAGTTCCTTCCCACGCCAAGTGGTCTTCTTACATGTCCTTCATGGGAGGCTACGACATTGGTCACTGGTTCGGCACCGACCGCAACATCATGATGACCGGTTACGCCGCTCTCTCCGGAATTTCAACCACCATCGCTCCTATCGCATACAGCGAAAGCCAAAGCGACATGCTGCTGTGGAGCTTCTACGGGCAGTTTGAACCTGCTGTAGCGGTAACCACACGATTCCATGCGGTGGGTATTCTTGGTGTTGAAATGTTCAGGGCCGAAAACGCCTATGTAATGAACACCATAGGCAATATGTCTTCCTCTACCAATAGCAATGTTTTAACCTCCTATTATATGCATAGCCCAATCAACTATTTGGAAACAGCAATTGGTGCCGGTTTCGACTGGGACTTTGCCGACCGTGTAGGCCTCCACTTCCGCTATAAGTGGATGACCCATTCCGACGAGAATGTTTCCGAAAACGATTGGCATTCCCATTACATCGCAGCCGAAGTTAAGGCTTGGTTCTAAGGGAGGGGCTAAAAATGAATATGAAAATGAAAAAGACTTTTATCGCTCTCTTCGCCGCAGCGGTTTCCGCATCTGCAGCAACGGCTTTGGAAAATCAAGAACTTCTTGATAGCAGGGTCGATTCCATCAATGCAATGAGAGGCGTCCAGATTGGCGGAAGCATCCGTGCCGTTGTTCAAAAGTCCTCTTTTGACACCGACCAAGACAAAAAGGCTGTGAATCGTATGCCGGACGTGGAAGACAATTCCTTTGTAAGTGCCGACATTGATTTCCATTTCCGGCCCTGGGAACAAGTTCGTGCAAACATTATGCTTCGCTTGGAAGGCGGCATGCAGGAATACTTCTCCTCTGCTTCCAAGATGCTTTCGGTAGGCTGGCTTAATGTTGAAGGAAACATTGGCAACAAATTCTACTGGGTTGTGGGTGATTTCCGTCAGCAGTACACCCCACTCACCTTGTTTGCTCCTTCTGTAGACATTATGTACGAACCCACCATTTTCGCCCGCAAGCGTCACATGGCCGAAAAACAGCAGCTGCTTGAAGGCAACCAGCGCAACTTGCAGGGTATAAACCTTCAGTTCCGCAATGACTTTGGTGCTGCGGCAGGTGAGTTCCGTGCCGAAGCCTTGATTGCCCGGTTGGCCCGTACCTCTGTTTTGGACCTCACTGGTGCCGAAGGCAACATTCTGCCAGACGATTCCCTTCCTGGTTCTACACAGGCTTCCAACACCGCCAAGTGGCTGCTCTCTGCGAACCTGGAATTGTTCCCCATTTCCAAGAATTTGTATGTGGGTGTAACCCCAATGGTGATTTTGGATAACGAAGATTCCCGCACATACACTTATCGTCATCCAGATTACAACCTTGATGAAGATTACGAGATGCAGAATATTAACCCATACGACACCACTGCCCAGAGTACCATAGTTATAAGTGGCCGTGCAGGTGTTGATTTTGCGGGTTTCCTAGGAAGCAAGAGCATCATTATGGATGTGGTTGGCGAATATGCCTTTTCTAGGGACGATCAAGACGGTGAAGCTGTAAATGGTTCTGCTCTCTTGGCCGTTTTAAATGCTGGCTACAAGGCCGACGACAAGTACATGGCTGTAGTGGAAGTGGATTTCTTGATGAACGACACCAACTGGTTCAACAATGTGGCTCAATCTCCCCAGTTCTTTGCCCAGCGCATTCTGAATACGGATAAAGACGGCTACACCATTAAGTACACTGTAAACTCCCCATTGTACAGCACCTTTGACGCACTCTACAACTTTACTCCTAAGTATTCTCCAGCTTCCTTTACCTTGGGTACCAAGGATGCTGACATCCAGAGAGGTGATTCCAAGAGCTACGATTTGGCGCCTTTCAGCAAGAATTCCTGGACCACCAATGTGTACTCCAAGGCCCAAATGGCCTTGGTGGCCGCCTTGTCTGACCCAGCCATTCAGCTGGCCTTGCCTAACGGCCTTGCCACATCCAACCGTCTTGGTGCCCGTGCCCTTCTTACAGCAGGTCTCAGCAACTATGTTGAAGCCCAGGGCCTATTCACCATGTTAAGCCAGCCATCTCCTTTGGAAGGCTTTAGCGATGTTTCCTACATGGAATATGGAGGCGGTCTCAAGTGGAGTGCTTCCAACATGTTTGGCTTTAAGCGTAATCTGGAATTGATGGGCTCTTACAAGCATTCCGAACGCACCATGGATTTGGATGCCGCTGTTATGGGTACTTCCGGTTCTGCTGAACTGAAGAGCAACTTTATTAACGCAGGTTTCTCCGCCCAGTATCTTCCTCGCTTGGGTGTAACAGCAGGCTTCCAGTACATTACCACGGAGTACAACCCTCAGGAAGCATCCATGGGTGCTGCAATCGCTTCGGCTTTGGGTGCTCTTAGTGCTCCTAAAACAAAGGGTACCGAAATGCAGTGGATGGTTGGCTTAGACTACTCTCTTGAAGAAAACGCTTGGTTCTCCATCAATTACGGCATAGCCTCTGTTAAAAATGAATACGATGTTTCCTCGGTTACATCGGATAACGCCAAGAGAAGTGCTACCACCGGTGCCTTTGAACCCGTTGTTGCAAACTTGCCCCTGTACTATTCACCATCAGTTAATGCCGATGGGGTAAAAACAGATACCAAGTACACCCATGAGTTCAGTCGTTCGATTATAGAAGCTTCCATTAACGTGGAATTTTAATGGGAGGGAATAACAATGAATTTAAATAAGAAAATTTGCTTTGCTTCCGCTCTCCTGTTTTCTGTGGCAACAGCTTTTGCTGATGACCAGGAAACAATAGTCAAGGAACAGAAAACTTTGTTGGAAAAGTTGGATTCCCTTAATGCCGCCGTGCTTGGCATTAAGTTTAATGGTCGTGTTAAGGCCGGTGGCCTCAACTCCATGGCTTCCTCCGACCAGTTCAGTAAAACCTCGGGCACTCAAGAAAATCAGGCATACACTGACGCTAACCTGGTTCTCACCGCTCATCCAAGCTCCGAAACCGAAATCCACTTGGAAATGCGCCTCCACAAAGACTGGCAGAGTGCCTACGAAGAAACAAACAATCCAGTTCTTGGCCACTGGTTTAGTTACGATGGCTTAATCCTCAACAAGCATGTTGATTTCAACTTGGGTTACATGCGTGTGGGTTGGACTCCACTAACCCTCTGGACTCCGCAACCCAACTTGATTCAGGAACCGGAAGTGTTTGCCGCCAATCGTGTTGAAGCCATGTCTTGGCGAAATCTGGATACAACCTCTCGACGCTTGCTCCAGGGTGTCAATGTGAACTTCAACAGCTTTGAGGTGGGCCCTGTGGACAACATCCATGCACAGGTTACCGGAGCCCGTCTCCGCAACATCTCCAAAAAGAACGACCAGACCTTCTTCGACTTTGATTGGTCTGACCGCTACCAGTTTGGTGGCCGCGTTGATGCCGATCTGTTTGGGGCTCATTTGGGTGCCAACTACATAGATGTATTCGATCGCAAGCTCTCTACCGATGCTCATGACATTGTCATACATGACAATGGTACTAGCGATACCATCTACCTTGAAGACAACAGCGTATTTTCTGGACAATTGGGCTGGGACTCTAAAAAGATGCTTTCTAGCCTCCCTGTGTCTTTCGGCTTTAATGCTGAATACGCCATGGCTTGGTGGGAAGCTCAAAAGAGGTACATCTCCAAGACTACCGGAACCAACTATATGTTAAAACTGGATACGGTTCCAGATGCCAATGGTGCAAAACAGGCTGTATTCTATGTAAAGACCACCACCACCAATGGTACAGAAACCGTCAAAGAAAAATTTGATGATTTCAGTGGCTCCAGCTTCTATGTAGAACCATACGTTAAGGGTGACTTTTCACAGTTGCATGTAGATGTAAATGGCATGTACTTAATGAACGATAAGGAGTTCTGGTCTGAATTGGCTTCTGCTCCTGCTTTTGAAGGTAATGCTGTAATTATGAATGCCAATGCGGTTTATGCCAACGAAACCTACGGTTCTCTAGTTTCGGCCTTGGGGGCTTCCAGCCTTGAAAACCTATACTTCTCTGTTTACAATTCTAACCCGTTGAATAGAACGAACATTCTCACTGCTGGGTATGCCAACGTTCTTTCTAGCGAGAACGACTACAGCGAAAATGCTTGGACCAACTCCCGTGTGTACAACAACTTTAAGAACATGCATTTCTTCCGTAACGGCTACGCCGCCGATACAAAGAAACTGTTGGAACAGGGTGAAGCCCTCGCTTTGATGGATCCGTCGTTGAACCTGGCTTTGCCATACGGTTTGGCTACCCCTGACCGCAAGGGTTTCTCCGCTTCTCTCAACCTTTCTTGGGCAGAAGCTGTAGAAGTTAGTGGTCAGTTCTCCAAATTCAGCCAAGACGCCATCGACAACGAGTTTACCGAATTTGGCGGTGGTTTGGGTATTGATGTGGCTCGCTTGGTTGGCCTAGATGCCGGTTCCTACCTATCCAAAATTAAGCTCCAGGGTTCCTATGCTCATGGCGAGGAATCGGAATGGTACAAGCGTTCCAGCGACCGTATTATGGCTGGTCTAACCGTAGATATTTGGGGTCCAATAGGTATTTGGGGTGGCTACCAGCAAGTAACCAAGGAATACGGCAATCCTTTGAACCTTGGTTTTGCAGGGCTCAAGAAGGCTGAAGAATCCGTTGTTCTTGCAGGACCACGATTCAGAATCGCTCCAAATTCTTACATTTCTGTTCAGTACGCCTTGCTAACAGACAAGGTTTCCTTTGATGCCTACGGGCTTTCTGCCGATGGAGCCTTGTCCGTAACTGCTGATGAACTTTCCATTGACAAGTCTGCAATTCTTGCCGACGTAACGGTTAATTTCTAAGAGGTGCTGCAATGAAAAAGATGAATCAATTCTTAATGATTTTGACCGCAGCTGTGCTTGCCGCTTGTTCTTCCATGGAAGTGAGCGAAGAAGAAGCTTTGTCAAAAAACTTTCCAGATCGTTTTGATGCCAACGAATATGTAGAGTTGCACCAGGAATTATTTGCTCTGCAAATTATGGATTCTGTCAGTGCCTACAACAAGGCTCTGGGCTTGTCTAGGGCCGAAATCAACCTAAACGATTCCCTGTATCTTGCCGATACTGCAAAAATCCACAAAATATTTGTTACCAGAAAGTATGCTGGCTTTAGAGAAGTGGATTGGGAAAAAGTATGGACTGTGGATACGACGGATACCGCCAAGGTGAAGGTGACTTACAATATTAAAACAGATACCATTTCCATGAAGCTGGATTCCATAGCTGGCGACACCACGGCCGCCGACACAAGTGTGTTGACGGTCTACGATCCAAAGGTGACCATGGAAGGTAAAAAGCCTGTTTCCATTGCTGGTTATTCAGACTCGGCAAGAACTCAGGAAGTTTCTTACACTTTGTCTGAAACCTTGAAGATTGTGAGCCTGGGTACTAAAGTCAAGAGCGACACACTTTCCCGTGACACTGCTCGCAGTATTGTAGGGTTCACAGATTTTCAAAAGGTTCAGTTAAAGCGCTATAATTTCTACGATACCGATAACGATATTGCAAGGTTGGACAGCATTCTCCCGGATGTTGTTGCCATTAGCTACCAGTACATTTTGTATGGTCGCGAATATGGATGGCCTTACCGCAAGTGTGATGATAACGAAAAGGATAACAACCTTTTGACAGAAGAATATCCTAACATAACCAAGTTGTATTGCGCCGATGAAAATGGCGATGCCCGAGAAATTGACTAGGCGAGGTGGTTTTATGAATATTAAAGTTCTTACTCTTGCTGTTGCTGCTTCCTTTGCCATTAGTGCTCAGGCAGCCGCTGATAAGGTTGTTGGCTTTTACCCCTACTGGAGCCAATATTCCCAATTCTATCCTAAGGATATTCGCTACGATTTTGTAACGCATGTCAACTATGTTTCCCTAACCCCATCTTCCGATGGCTCCGTTGCTTGGGCCGATGAAAATGATGCAGGTAACTTTAAGGCTTTGGTGGATTCTGCTGCCAACCACAATGTTAAGGTGGTGGTTACCATTGGTGGCATTGAAATGGAAAGCGTGTTCCAAGAAATTTCCGCCAACTCCGAATTGACACAGACCTTTGCAAACAATGTGGTTGCTTGGTTAGATGAGCATGGTGGTTCTGGCGTTGAAATTGACTGGCAGAATCTAAGTGCCGAATCTGCGGCTCCTGTTGCTGAAGAAGCTCCCACTGCAGAAGAACCAAACTTCGAAGAAGGTGCTACTGAAGAAGGGGCTTCAAGCGAAGAGCCTGCCTCTGAACCAGTTGCCGCTCCTGCAGCAGCCGGTGGCAATGGTTTTGGTACTTTGCTCAGTGCGTTAAAGTCTGCTTTTGCTGGCAAGTACACTTTGTCTGCAACGGTTTATCCATTTAGCTCTCTAGAGGCTTATTCTTCCGATGTCATTAACGATTTGGATTATGCCACGGTGTTTATTCCAGACCAAATGTCCGAAGAAGAAACTACACTTAAACCAAGCCAAAGTGCCACCCTGATTTCTGAAGGGCTGGAAAAACTTACTGGCAAGGGAGTGGAGGCTTCCAAGTTGATTCCTGTGATTAACCTCTATGGCCGTACCTTTGCCGGTGCCACCGGCTTGGGATCTTCCCACAATGGTATCGGTAGCGGTAACGAAGGTTACATTCCATACAAGGAATTGATGAGCCTCTTTGACACTCCAGACTATAAGGTGTCTTTCGATGAAGATTCCAAGTCTGAAGTGGCTGTCAGTGCCATGGAATCCATCGTGTTTATGGGTATTCCTTCTGTAAAGTCTGTTGCCCAGAACATTAAATCAGGAGACTTTGGCGGTGTGGCGGTGTACGACATTTCTCAGGACCACCACGAACCAATCGTTTCCCTGTTGGTGACCATTGGTCTGGAACTTCGTCCAGAAATTAGCTACAAGCCAAAGAAGAAAAAGTAATTCTAACGGCTTTCACACAAAAAAAGCACCTTCCTCGCGAAGGTGTTTTTTTGTTATCACACGAATTGTACTATGTACCAAATGCTGGGCTCAAAAGTAAAAATGCAAGCATTTTTGTTTTATTCGCCCTACGCATTTGTTGTGAAAGTCTAACGACTTTCACAGGGGTGGATTATGAATTGAGTCATCCTGGAGGAGCTTCGCGACCGATTACGCCCCAAGGCGAGAGTCGCGGATAAGCTTGCTTGTCCATGACCGAGCTGCAAGCGGAACTGTCCGAAGGACAGCTAGGGTCAAAGGAAGTAGTCTGTTATCAGTAATCGGTGTCATCCTGAAGGGCGTAGCCCTGAAGGATCCAGGAAATGTGTTCATTTATCGGTTATCAGTAGCCCGCGTCATCCTGGAACGAAACGCAGTGAAGTGATAGGAACCAGAGAATGTCCATGCGAATATGCTTGCCTGAAGAATGCTATTTGACATTTGTTTTTTGTAAAATCTATATTAGTAATATGCAATTACATTTTAGTTATCTAACCTCCTTTACCACGGCAGCATTGGCTTCTATGCGTTTGGCACGAATCTTGCGGGGGGGCTGCTCATTTGAGCTATCCGTAATAAACGATTCTTTGGTAATTACGAAATTTACCCTTAAAGACTTTTCTTTAGGGGCTTTTTTGTTATCCCTAAATAGTTCCAATTTTTTAGTACCATCACAAAATATAAGAATATCAAACAATCTTGTTGGTTTTATTGCAACATCGTTTGCTTTTGCTGTTTCATATCCAAAAATGCCCTACTCTGGTTTGTCTAAAATCAGCATTTAAGAGAGTAAAAAAATGAATCATATAAAATCAAAAATCTACTGTATGATGAAAAAAGTTGGATTTGATTCTGAACAAGTTAAATTTATCTGTATTGAGAAAATGCCTAAACGCTGGCGGATAATTCTTTTGCTCTTATACATATTGGTGTTAGAAGAATGCCTTGCCTATTTAATTTCTACATCTTTTATGAATACAGGATATTTGCCTGAATGGAATTTGATTTTATGTTGTGCTTTTGTTGCGACCTCCTTGGTGTATTTTTTTAGAAAACTTCCGTATCAAAAGGTAAATATAAAATCTGGTATAGCGTTTTTTTTCATTGCTTATCTTTGTGTTTTAACTCAAAAAAGTCTTGTATGGGTAGTTTCAACATTTCCATTGACTGATGTTAATACCGTTTTATTTACATTACAAATGCCAATAGACGGTTTTGTTGATTATTATGTAAAAAAATATATTGATTTTATTCCTGTTGATTCCCTTAAAATTACACTGCTGTTTTATTTGTTTTTAATTCTTGGGTTAAGAAAGAATTGTTATCGCTATTGTGGCTTAATTTGTTACTTTGTATGTTCTATATGTTTTTTGTTTTATAAACTTCCTGTGGGTGAGTATATAATTACATATAAAAATTATAACACTCAACATAAATTAAAAAATTCTATTTTGTTTGAAGAAGAATATATTCACCCGAATAAGGTGATAGTCACGCCTCCAACATCAAGGAGAAATTTAGTCCTCATTTTTTTAGAATCGATGGAAACAACGTTTTCTGATTTAACTCCAGAGCTAAATTTATTGGCAAAACAAAATTTATCTTTTGGGGAGAAAAGAACTCCCATTGGTGGTGGTGATGATGTGTTTGGAACTGGTTTTACTTTTGGTGCGTATGTAGCAAAAACAGCAGGTATTCCAATCTTTAGTGGAAATTCGTACAGAAACGGGTATAAGGGTTTTAAAAGTCTATACGATTTTTTGCATGAACAAAATTATAGACAATATATTGTTCTTGGCACATCAATAGGTTTTGCTGGCACTGATCAATTCTTGCAAAATAGGGGCATTGATGAAATCTATGATTATGAAAATATTATTACTGAATATTCAATAGACCGCAGGATTGTAGAAAATAGAGCTTTTCGGTCTGTTAGTGATCGACATACTTTTTCCTTTACAAAATCGGTTTTAGATACAATTAAAGAACCTTTTTCATTGACTTTATTTACCATCGATACGCATACACCAGATGGAATGTATGATGAACGCTGTGAAAATAATTTTTGGGGTGCCAACGAATCGGAAACATATAAATCTATAGTGCAATGTACATCAGCGTTAACGGCTGATTTTATAGATTATTTAAAGAAAAAAGATTTTTATGAAAATACTACGATTGTAATTGTTGGTGACCATAATTTTATGGGAAAACATTTAGTCCAAAATAAATCAAACCGAAAATGGATAAATATCTTTTTGAATTCCGTGAAAGTTCCAGTAAATTCAACACATTATTTTTCGGATATGGATATGTATCCAACCATTTTAAGTGCCCTTGGCTATGAAATAGAGGGAAATCGTTTAGGTTTTGGTGTAAACCTCTTTAGTAATGAAAAAACATTGCTAGAAATGTATGGCGCTGATTCTCTGAATAAACTAATTAGAGAAGTTCCTAGTAGCATTGAATTTAATCGTTTGTTATGGGCTCGGGAGCATGAATAAGCTTTTTGGTGACAGACCACAAACCACCCTACCTAAAAAACGACCGACAAATGCCGGTCGTGAGAGTAGCCCAAGCCAATTCTCAGTTGCTACTGTTTATTCCACTTGAAGTTGTAAGATTTGGAACCCTGCTTTACGTTCATAATGTAGAACCCTGCAGGAATCTTATCCAAAGAAATCCAGTGTGAACCGCTTTGGTAAACCTGACTGTTTTCCATGTAGGTAACACCATTGATTCCTCGGATGCTCCAGCTTACAAGGCCAGCCTTATCTACTTGAAGCATTAGTCCCTGGTTCTGTACCTCGGCGCGGAACGGAATCAAAGGCTTGGATACTGGAATAGCCACGTTTTCGGCCTTGGTGCTATCACCAATTACAATGCGAACGGTTTTGTTAAAGGCTTCGTACTTGGATGTTTCAGGAGAACTTGCAGTGACCATTACAATGGCGTTCTTGTTGGCGGCCTTCAAAATATTACCGCTGCGGGAAGCATAGATAGAAGTGGCTTCTCCATCAAAGGTGTAGCTTACTTTAGCGTGTTCGTAGAGCAGAGTGTCGCAGAAGAAGTTGTCTACGCTAGAGCCACCCAGAGGAATTACGGCATCCCCAAATTTAACCTTGGAGTGGAACTTGTTTAATCCCTTTCCGTAGGTCACCACAATGGTATCGTTCATGGCTTGGAAACCTGTGGTTGCTGGGGCTGTTGCCACAATTTTAGCGTCCCCAAAGGTTTTGAATTCCAGCATGTGTACGCTGGCACCCTTTGTGTCGCCGTAGCACTTGGAGGAATTGTTGCAAACGGCTTTTTTGTAATCTACAATGTCTGTGTTTAAAGACTTGAATGTAACCTTACTTCCTTCGGCTGTTTCACCAGAAGCTGAAATCAAGGTTTCCAGCTTGCCGGAATTGGTTAAATCGTAGAGCATCCAGCCGTTGCCACAAGAACCACTGTAACGGCAAATTGTGGAGGCAAATTTAGCTATGGTCTGCTTTGGTTCCTTGGTAACAAGTACAATGGACTGGGAGTTGTCGTTGCCGGTAAGAATGGCAAAGCCAGCACTTTTTACTGCACCGCTTCCTGTAACAACAGATTCATCGCTAGAAGTGTAGGTGCATCCAGACTTAAGAGTAACCGTACCTGCAGTTTCTTTTACGGACTGTGTTGCAAAATGGCAAGAACCGGAGGTTTTTCCTGCAATCAGGGAGTCCGCCCAGTTTCTCTTTTTGCCGGTAAGGTAGCTTTTTACAATGTTGCCCGAGGTAGTATATGAAGCCGATTCCAAATCACTTTGGGTTGTCAAGGTGTTGCTTCCAGCCAGCAGGGCCGATTTTTCAGAAGCACCATCAATGGAACTGGTTTGGTTGCGCAAACTCCAGTTGCAGTTTGAAATGTTGTTCTGGTCCATAAACGAAGTCCACTGGCTGGTGTTGTTGGCGGAGGGTTCGCCATCACCGTCTGCATTGGTGGTACCCCATTCTGTAATGAACACGGCGTTTCCACCGTTAATGGCACTGGTAATTCGGCTCTGGAAGGAACCTAGGGAGTGGGTGGCAGCATAAAAGTGGAAAACATATCCAACGTTAGTGCCCGAAACTCCGCCTACGTTAGTGAGCTGAGACCAGTTGGGGGTGCCCACCAAGGCCAAATTTTGGGAGTGGGCCCGAATGCCCGAAATAACGCTGTTGGCATAGTCCACAATGGTAGACCACCCTGTGTTCACCGGTTCGTTGTACACTTCAAAAATAACATTAGGAACTTTGGCGTACTTTTGGGCTACGGTCTTAAAAAAGTCTTGAGCCAAAGACTTTTCGTTTTCTGCACGGTGGCTGTGCCAGTCCACGATAATGTAGATGTCGTTTTCAATGGCGGCTTCAACCATTTGGTCCAACTTGTTCATGTACATGGATGGGTTACCCTTGTAGGAGTAGTTGGCGTCTAGCTTATTGGAAGTTCCTCCATTGCTATCGTAATATTCAATACCCATGGCAAAGCGGAATACGTCAATACCAAGGCTATTGGCGGCCCATGCAATTACATTGGGGTTATAGTATTGAATGCCGGTGGCATCAGACCAAAAAAGGCTCATACCACGAAGCATTACCTGCCGGTTGCTTTTTTGGCCAATGATTTTTCCACCAGAAGTGCCTAAGGCACCATGGATCTGAACTGGACCCACGCGGAGCGGTTTTGCCGACGCTGCATCTGCAAGGGCGCTGGTCACGCCAAATGCAAGCAGGGAAGATAATAGAAGTGCTTTAGCTATATTCATAATCTTTTCTCTCTAATATCTATAAATACCTTTTTTTTTGACCCTTTGTAGTTCCCAGCCCAATAATTTTCGTTCACTTAAGTATACGAACTTGTTTGGAGTTCACCCCATCCACGATTCTGGCAATGTAGGCACCCTTGGCTGCAATCTTATTTAAGTCCAGGGAGCCTGCGCTACCAGCGTGTCTAGAGTATACTTGAGTACCGTTTAAGTCAAAAATATAAATTTTGGCATTTTTTCCAAATCCGCTATACATAATTTGGCCTGCTTCGTGCATAAATGTTTGCCTTGAAGTGGGTAAACTTTTAGGAACCGCATTGACTCCTTTTAAGGCGGAAATAATAGTTCCGTTTCCGTCTAGCAGCATAACTTCCTTAAGGTTAAATGAAGCGTATCCGCCCTTAATCATCTTGGCATCAAACTTAACTCCGCGAACCGCTTTAAGAGTGGCCGAACGCGAATTTTCGTAGTTCACCCAGCTTGGGTAATCTAAACTTTTAAACTCGTCGCTGGCGTCTCCCGAAATATCTATGTCCACGGTAATAAAGTCATCGGTGGGGTGCAGGTAAGCCCCTGGCTCGCCACCTTCCTGCTTCTGGATTAAAGTCTCTTCATCGAGAATGGCAAAGCGCATTAACCCTTGGCTTTTGTATGTAACGCGTACGGTTTGCAGGTCGGACAAGTCGTAGTATTTGTGGTCTTTGTCAAAAGACACGGCTAGGCCAGCAAATGGGTAGTTAAGTTGTTTGTTGGGTTCGTAGGTAGGTTCCGAGGCCACAAACAGTTCTGTTTGAATTTGGTAGGAACCATCTGCCATTTTATAAATACCGGTGCTTCCAGAGTCGGGGTACATTACGGTGCCCATGCCAAACTTGTCGCAATAGGAGCCCCAGTGTTCAAATCCAGAGACCGTTGCACCAGAATTTTCGGGCATTAAAGTGCCTTCGGGGGCCTTAGGTTTTCGCACTCCGTCGGGGTCTGGTGTGAATGTAGTGAATTTGTCTATATTGTTAAAGTCGGGCATGTTTCCTGTAAACAGAAGCATATAGAGAATATTTAAGGTTGCAGCAAAGTAGTTTTCCCCTTTTTTGGCGTTAATGGCATCTTTGCCCTCTGTGTTAGCCAAGGTGTAGTAGAGGTTTTCAAGGAACCACCCTGGGTTTGTGGCCGAAGCCATGGAAAGCCCTAGGCCCCCAGCGTAGGTAGAAGAAACAAAAATGTCGGAAGGAGATGAACCGTCTAGGTTGTAGCCAGGGAGAATCAGGGCTGGGTATCCAAAAGTTTCCTTGTCTAGCCAAGTGATAATTTTGTCGTTGGACTGCTTGGCTTCTTCGTTGCCGTACCAGTAATAGGCCCATGCCATGCGCCATGGCGTACGGGCGGCATCGTCGTAAAAGCCTTTGTAACCCCCAGAAACGGCGGCACTGGTGGAGGTGGCTTTATGAGAACTCCAGTCGCACCAGTCGGGCATAAGGCCGGTGGTGGCGTCTTGGCACTTGAGCAAGTGGTCCATGGTTGTTTTAATGGCTGTTTGCCAAAAGGAGTCGTTAGTTACGTTGTAGAAAAGCTGGAATGCGGCAATGGTGGAGTAGCTTGGGTTAAAGGCATCGTTCCAGTTGCTTCCGGGGCGCACCCTGCCGTCGCTTTCCATGTCGTTGCTCTTAATCCAGTTAATCAGCGTTTTGGCATCGTTCAGGTAGGTGGCGTTGTTCCATTGCTTAGAAGCCATAATCAAAGCGGTGGCTGCATCAAAGTCGGCGTCGCTGGCCGAACCTTGGCCTTCGGTTTTACCATCAAAACTGTTGATTTTCCAATGCATGCCCGACACGCTGCCGCCACTAACCATGTAGCTCTTCCAAAATTTCCATAACTTTTCAAATTGGGAGGAGTAGTCGTTGGTGTTGTCGGACATGTACACCATAATAAGCATGCCGTAGGCAATGCCTTCGGAAACGGTCATTTTGCGGTCTTCATTGGGGCTAATAACGCGAGCTGTGCCTCCCGGCATACCCTTGTTGGCATTCTGGCTGTCGGTGTTGGAAAGGTCTACCTGCGAGCCTGCTTCGGTGTACCATGTTTTTTTCCAGGCATCAAAATGGCTTTTGATTACGCTGGTTTTGGCATTTTTAAAGGTGTTTCCAAAGGGGTGGGCCTTGTTTTGTGGAAATGGGAATGCAGGGGCTGCAAAGCATGTTGAAGCCGTAATAGCAACGATAGAGGCGATAGTTGTATAAAATTTATTCATAGGGGTAAAGATAAACAACTTTTTTGAGAACACTATGTAAAATATTATATCCTCATTTTTTTTGTGATAAAACACAAATCGTAAATTAATTGTAAGATGTTACGGTGTAAAAGTTTATAAACAAACAATAGACCCCTATGGCTAATTGTTGAGATTGGTCACTTTTTTTTGTTTTTACGAAAAAAAAGTATTCTCTTTTTTTTAAAAAAAGGTATATTAGCCACACAAACTGCCCAAAAAGGGCGCTCACAATTAACAAGAGAGAGAGATTATGAATAAAAAAATTTTGACACTTGCTGTTGCAGCAGCAGCTTCCTTGTCTTTCGGCTTCATTACATGGTCTGGCGCTAATGGCGACTACCGTGTTGAAACTGAATTTGACGATGGATCCGATACATACGGTTACTGGTATCCTTATGATGATGCCAACAACAGTGGTACATCTACCCTCACATGGCCTTGTGCTACCGGTAACGAATACGATGACAACGCTCTTGACCCAATCATTGACCAGTGTGGTGGTCTCTGTGGCGATGTTTCCCTGGGTGACGGTTACGAATACCCATTCGTAGGTGTTGGCTTCAACGTTTCCGGTGCTGACCAGCTCGGTAACGACGTTACTTCTTGGGGTGGCATCAGCATCGTTTACACTTCCGAAATTGCTGCTACTCTCGAAGTTGCTCCTCAAGACGAAGCTACAACTACTGAATACAACAACTATGCTGCCAAGCTCCCAGCATCTGCTTCTGCTAATTCTTTGCAACTGGACTGGTCCAAGTTCAAGCAGGAATCTGGTTGGGGCGTTAAGGTTGACCAAGCTACCTACCTCACAATGGTTGCTGCCGTTAAGGTAAAGTTTGCTGGTACTGCTGGTACCGCTGGCCACTTCAACATCATTTCCATAGGTCCTGGCTCTGCAGTACCAGGTATCAAGGGTGTTAAGTCTGCTTCTTCCGTTAAGGCTACTCTCGCTGGTCGCACACTCAATGTTGCTGGCATCAAGACTGTTGCTAACGTAGAAGTTATCAACCTCCAGGGCCAGATTGTTAAGAAGGCTGCTGTAAGCTCTGCTGCTTCTCTCGACTTGGCTGCCCTCGACGCTGGCGTGTACATGGTTCGCGTTTCCGGCCAGTCTGTTGACTTTAGCCAGAAGATCCTCTTGAAGTAATTCTTCTTTGGGTTTAAAAGAAAAGAAGTTGCACACGCAACTTCTTTTTTATGTTATTCAAAATGTCCGAAAATAAAGTATATTATAAACAAGGCCTCTTTTAAAAAAGAATTTATAGAGGTGGACTTGTTTAATAAAGGGTTGAATTTATGAAAAAAAAATTTTGACGATTGCTGTTGCGGTGGCAACTTCCTTGTCTTTTGGTTTCATTCAATGGTCTGGTGCCAATAGAGACTACCGCATTGAAACTGAATTTGACGATGGTTCCGATACTTACGGTTACTGGTATCCTTATGATGACAACTATCTAGGAGGGACAACTACTGTTGCGTGGCCTTGTTCCACCGGTAACGAATATGATGACGGTGCTCTTGACCCAATCATTGACCTGTGTGGTGGCCTTTGTGGTGATGTTGTTTTTGGTGAAGGCTACGAAAAACCCTTTGCAGGTGTTGGCTTTAACGTTTCTGGTGAAGAGCAACTGGGCAATGATGTTACTTCTTGGGGTGGCCTCAGCATCACTTACATATCCGATGTGGACGCATCTCTTGAAATTGTACCAGAAGACGAGTTGAACACAAGCGGATACAACAACTACGCTGCCAAGCTTCCAGCTGCTACTTCTGCTAATCCTTTGACCCTTGACTGGTCCAAGTTTAAGCAAGAAACAGAA
This sequence comes from Fibrobacteraceae bacterium, assembly GCA_021443045.1. Lineage (GTDB taxonomy): Bacteria > Fibrobacterota > Fibrobacteria > Fibrobacterales > Fibrobacteraceae > Fibrobacter. Next base: position 30,845 of record JABUUT010000008.1, on the reverse strand, counting down.
TGGGGAGTACCGGTGGACCAAGCTGATTACCTCACTATGGTTGCTGCTGTAAGAATAAAGTTCTCTGGTGCCACAGGTACTTCTGGCCACTTCAATATTATGAAGATTGGCCCTGCACAAGTTGGCTGTGCTGCTGGAGCATGCGGTACAGCGGCTATTTCTTCTCTTAGGGCAAATCCCGTTAAGGCAACTCTCGCTGGCCGCACACTCAATGTTGCTGGCATCAAGACTGTTGCTAACGTAGAAGTTATCAACCTCCAGGGGCGTATTGTTAAGAAGGCTGCAGTAAGCTCTGATGCTTCTCTCGACTTGGCTGCCCTCGACGCTGGCGTGTACATGGTTCGCGTTTCCGACCAGTCTGTAGACTTTAGCCAGAAGATTTTCTTGAAGTAATTCTTCTTTGGGTTTTCGAAGCAGAAGTTGCGTAGCGGCTTCTGCTTTTTTGTGTATAATGGGAATGCCTTTCAAAAAAATGTGACTAAGCTAATATTTTATGCTTTAGAAAGGTGTTTTTTTAATACCTTTTACCCCTATACCCACAAAGAATATATATTATGCAGGGTAATTTAATAAAGGTTAGTATTATGAATGCGAAAAGAATATTGACATCGCTTGTATGCGGTTCCTTGTGTTTGCTGACGGCTTGCGACAGTGGCTCGTCTTCATCGGTTCAGCCTGTAGATCCAATTCCTGGGAATGAACTTACTGCTTCATCGGATTCTTCTACGCCTATTCCAGTTCCTGAGTCTTCTGTTTCTGGAAGTGGTGTTGCTGTAACGAATCCTCCCAGTGGGGCTGCCAATCTTGCCATGCCCACATCGCTCTATGGCATTTGGAAACCATACCACTATGTAACCCTTGAAGAAGAAGCTGTTGCCTACCCGTCTATGGGTAGTGGCTTTGCCGCCAATTTTGCCGCATTTGGCAATGCTGGCCGTGTAATTTGGTCTACCTCCACCGACGAAAACTGCTGGATTCCAGAAGCCCAGGGTACGCCAAAGTACAAACGGGGTTGCACTGTGTCTGAAGGCATTGGCTACGGCATGCTTATTTCGCTGTTCCAGGGTGACTGGGATACCTTCAACCGCATTTGGACATATAACAGGGCCTTTAGGCAGTCGCCTTACATTAACGGCACTGAGCTGATGCCTTGGCTTGTGGGCACCTTTGACATTACCAACGTTCCTAGTGCCGTTGCCGCAACCGATGCCGATTTGGATGTGGCCACGTCCCTTATTTTGGCTTACTACATGACCAGCAACGCGGCCTACCTGAACGATGCCAAGCTTATTGTGAATGCCATTTGGAAGCATTTAGTAAATACCGAAGCCAAAATTCTTTATTCGGGCGACACTCCTGTTTGGAAAAAGGCCACTTCTGCATACAACTTAAGCTACTTCTCTCCTGTGGCTTTAAGGTTGTTTGCCTTGGTTGATACCGATCCTACTCATAATTGGAAGGATATTCTGGATGGCGAGTATGCTTACATGACTGCTATCCAGCAGGCTGGTGTGGGCGTGTTTCCCGATTGGACAAGTGTAACTGGAGCCCCCATTGATCCAAAGAATGGCAGTGCCACCAAAACCTACTGGACATTTAACAAGGAATCGGTTCGCATTCCATGGCGCATTGCTTGGGATCAGTACTGGTTCCAGGACCCTCGCGCTACTCAAATTCTTACCACGCTCAACACCTTTATTTCGGGCAAGTCTGGTGGCAATGTAAACAACATTCCTGCAACCAATTTCTCCTACGCTTCGGCTTACGGTGCTGATGTGACCAACACCAAGTTGTCTGTGCAATGGCTAGGTGCCTGGTGCTTGACGGGTATGGGCAACAACCCCACATGGCTCTCTAACTGCACCACCTTGTTTAACACCATGCCTATGGAAACCTCTTTAACCAGCTACTTCCCCAATATATTGCAGATGATGTTTAGCCAGTTGATGAATGGCTTGTATGTAAAACCATCGAATATGGGTATTTAATATGGAATCTTAATAAAAAAAGAGCCGAAGGTTGAAAACCCTCGGCTCTTTTTTTAGGTGGCTGGTGGTTAGTAAACGGTGGTTGGGGGCCTTTACAAAAAAATTACGGAATTGTGGGCAAAATGTGAAATTTGTGGGCAGGGGCTTTTTTATATTCCTGCTTATGAAAAATAATGTTGATTCCTCTCTAGTAGATGTTGCGGATTCTTTGCCGGAAGTAGATTCTTTGATGGCTGCTGATTCTGCCTTGATTCCTCAAATGCCAACGGCTGAGCAGTTGGGCATTTCTGTTGTGGCGGGTAGTGTTGCTCCGGTTGCTGTGGGTGACACCTTTGATTTTTCCGTAACTGTTTCATGGAATGTTCAGGGTAGTGCCGTGTTGGTGGTTCCTGTAAGTTCCGCCAATTCCAAGGGAATTACCCAGTTGGGCGTATCTCAGGAGTCGGCAAGGGCGTTAAAAGACGGAAGGGAAGTGGCGAGCCAGACATTTACCTTTAAGCTGGTGGCTTCGGATACGGGAATGTTGCATATACCGGGAATCCGTTTTGAGATTCCTACTCCAGCAGGGGCTATTCCTCTTAAGGCGGAACCTGTTGATTTTAGGTCGGAGGTTCCTTTTAACCCCCTGCCAGTGATTTCGGGGGTGATGGTGGGTCTTGTTGTTGTTGTGGCTGCTTTGTGGCGTATGCGTCAAAAGGCAAAAGCAAAGCTCATTTGTGACGCTAAAAAAGAGGGAAGCCGGCAGTTGCGTGAAAATATGAAGGTATTAAAACAGAGGGTGGCTGCAGCAGACAGCCGCCAGTGGCTTTTGGAACTTGAAAGTGTGTGCAAGGGCTTTGCGGCGGATAAATTCAATATGGACGTGGCCCAGGTGAACTTGGAGGTTTTGGCCAGGGAAGGGCTTTTGGAAGGCTGGGAGGAACTGGTGGAGGTGTTTGCCCAAGCCCGCTACGGTGGCGGCAAGCGTGATGCCTTTGAAAACAAGGAAACCTGGAAGCAGGCCATGAAACTCATGGGCGTGGAAGAGGAGCTATAATAGACGAAAGACGATAGACGAAAGAACGGAGCTTCGCACCTATAGACGAAAGAAG
>JABUUT010000008.1:21038-27602 GCA_021443045.1 Fibrobacteraceae bacterium | reverse complement strand
GCCGTTCGCTACGCTCACTTTGAGCTCATAGCCCACATCTCTAGGAGGCAAAGCCTCCGCACCTGATTGGTTATCAGTTTTCAGTGATTGGTATTTGCATGGACATTCACTGGATCCTTCACGGCGTATGCCGTTCAGGATGACAAGGCCTTAAGCATTAACCATTAGTAATTAATACCACATTCCCTGGATTCCTTGTGGAGCTTGGGATACGCTGACTACCGAGAACGGACAAAGCCCATGCAAAATCATTCGTCGTCGGGAACAGTCTTTTTAATAGGCAAAGGTGCAAAAGGGGGCTCAATTTCAATGCTTATCGGGCAATGGTCAGAGCCTGTCACTTCGGTGTGGATTCTGGAATCTACAATGTTGGGAACCAACCCTTCGTCTACAAAGGCATAATCCAGTCGCCACCCCACATTCCTTGCACGAGCACCAAAACGGTTGCTCCACCAAGAGTATTTTACCTCTTCTGGGTGCAGCATGCGGAAACTGTCCACAAATCCATTTTCAACATACTTGTCCAGCCAGGCCCGTTCAATGGGCAAAAAACCGCTGACATTCTCGTTTTCTTTAGGCCGGGCAATATCGATTTCTTTGTGGCAAGTGTTGTAGTCGCCCACGGTAATCACATGCTTGCCGTCTTCTAGCCAATGTAGGGAATTGTCCAAAAAAGCATCGTAAAACCGCAGCTTGTAGTCCAAGCGGTCGTCTCCTTGGCCACCATTGGGAAAATAGATGGAGTTAAGTACCCAGTCCGGAAAAACCAGCTGAATAACGCGGCCTTCCTCATCGAATTCTTCAATATCAAAGCCGTAATTGACCACATCGGGTTCAATCTGGGAGTAGACGGCCACACCGCTGTAACCCTTTTTGCGCTGGCAGGGGTTCCAGTATGAAAAATATCCCTCTGGAGCTCGAACAGACTCCGGAACCTGGTCCTCTTCGGCACGGGTTTCCTGAAGGCAGAGAAAGTCGGGCCTAACCTTGTTAAACCAGTCTTCAAAACCCTTCTTCAACACAGAACGAATTCCGTTGACGTTCCAACTATAGATATTCATCTTTCACCACAATCCATAATTTGTTCATGGTCAAAGATAGATATTTATGAACGACAAAAACAGTCAGCCCTCTATTTTTTGCATAAACTCCCTATTTTGTAAAATTACATTTACAAACAATCGTGATAAAATTGGAAAAAATGGATTTTTTTTTATAAAAAAAATAAAAAAAGAGAAATTTTATAGAATAAAGGTATATTTATTGTCATGAAGTTAAAATTAGTTCTATTGTCTAGTTTTTGTGCAGTTTCCCTTTTTGCAGGGTGTGCGGGTTCCTCTAGCGGAGATGAGTTGGAAGTTCCAACGAACCTCCCTCCAATTTGTCGCGACATTGACTTTGTTGCCCAGCCAGATATGCGAGAGATGTGTGGCGTTAAGCGAGCTTCCCACAATAGAGCTTATAAAAACATTCCTCAACAGCGCTACCTCATTAAGCCTTCCGAAACCTCCATTGTCAAGGTAGATGGCAAACTGGAGCTCCGTTTCCAGAATTCGCTGCCCCTCTACTTGGAAGGCCCCATTGTAGACGAGCTGCAATTTAATCAGGAAAAGCGCTTGGAAAAGGTAAAAAACACCTACGACTATCATGAAATTTACACCGACGGTTCCCGCATCCGCATCTTCAAGATGAACATTCCTACCGATGCCGGCACCCGATACGATTTCTGCTTCCGTATTCCCGAAATGAAAGGCAGAGACCGCACCCGTAGCAAAGCTATGGGTAACCATATCGAGGCCATGACTTGCCAAGACTTTGACGCCCTGGTTGCTTCTAGCAAAAAGAAAAAGTAAGCCTTTTGCCCCTTTTGCAACACCCCTTTTAAAAGCCGCTTGACATAAGCGGTTTTTCTTTTTGCTAGATTTACCGCACTAAATGACTGTAGAAAACAAATACATACACAATGCCCTAAAACAAACCAGGCTGGAAACCTCCTGTTCCAGCATTGCCGGTTTTTCTATTTCCGGACTGGCAACCTATGTGCAGCTTCCAGAACTGGATTTTTGCATCGATATGGGTGAATGCCCTCTGTCGGCCACATCCATCAACCATGTTTTTTTAACCCACGCCCACGGGGACCACGGACGCTGCCTTATGCGTCATTTTAGCTTAAGAAAAATGATGGGCGTAGAAAAAAGCAGCGTGTACTACCTGCCCGAAAACATTTGCGAAAAAGCAAAAGAGTGGATTAAAGCTGAAGCCCTATTTGAAGGGGTACCCGAAAACCGTTTTAAATTTCCAGAAATTGTACCTGTAAAAGCAGGGGAAAAAATTTTTCTCAACTACCGAAAAGACCTTGCGCTAGAAGCCTTTGACGTTAGGCATTCCATACCTGCCATGGGTGGAACCTTGTACCGATACAAAAAGAAGTTGAAGGAGGAGTATTTAGGTAAAACCCCAAACGAAATCATTGAGCTGCGCAAGAACAATGTGGATATAACCCGAGAGGTTTACGACCCCATTATAAGCTTTATGGGAGACTGCCTCGGTGAAAGTTTGCTTCAAAACAGACAGGTGTTCAAGTCCAAGGTTTTAATTACGGAATGTACCTTTGTAGACAACGACGACGAAGAAATGTCTTACAAAAAGGGCCACACCCACCTAAAGCACATTGTAAGCGCCTTGAACGAACTAGACAATCAGGTGGAATGCGAAAAAATTATCCTCAGCCACTTTTCCATGAAATACTCGGAGCACCACATTCAGGAAGCCCTTCAAAAGTACATTCCCGAAAAGTTCAAAGACAAAGTGGTTGCCTTTATTTAACTCCAACAAATTTTAACCTTCAAAAAATAATTTATATAAAATAAAATCATGACCGAAGAAAATTCTCCCCAAAAAACAAAAGTCATTCCAGAATTTTACCGCGACTTAAAGCAAGACATGAACGACATAGGCATTTGGCACTATGTATTTAGAACCTCTGAGGACCACAAGCCCATTCGCACAACGGACGGTCTTCCCCACAAGTTGGACTTTAACTGGAAAGACATGTTCCCCAACCATAACGACCACATTGAAGTGGAAATTGGTTCGGGCAAGGGCAGTTTTATTGCAGAGTATGCCAAACGCCACCCCGATATTTTTATCATGGGTAGCGAATGGGATTACACTTGGGCTGCCTTTGCCGTACACCGCATGGAAAAAATGGGGGTTCTCGGGAACGCCTCCATGCTTCGGGGCGATGTATTCTACTTTTTGAGGGATGTGGTAAAAGACAACACGGTAGACGCGTTCCACATGTATTTTCCAGACCCATGGCCCAAAGAAAAGCAGAACAAGAACCGTTTGCTTCGCCCTGATTTTTTAACGGAAGTGGCTCGCGTACTAAAACCCGGGAAGCGCTTTTTTTACTGGGGAACCGACCACCAGGAGTACAACGAAATAGCATTGGAAACCTTTGACAAATTTGATGGATGCACCATTGTGGAACGCAACACCGCTCAACCCACCGAGGGTATTTCCACAGGCTTTGAAAGAAAATACCTAAAGGAAGGCCGGCCCATTTACCGCAGTGTCATTGTTTTTGAGAAGTAGCTAAAAACACCAAGAAGAAAAAAATTTTTTATGTCAAAATTATGACATTGTATTTTTCTAGTTTATTGTCACTATGTTAAAACAGTTATCCATCCAGAATTTTACCCTCATTGCACAGGCAAACATACCGTTTCGTGAGGGTTTTACCGCAATCACGGGCGAAACAGGCGCCGGTAAATCTGTTTTATTAAAGGCTTTGCGAGTGGTTTGTGGCGACCGCACCAACTCCACCATGGTTCGCGCCGGCGAAGAAAAAGCCGTTGTGGAAGCCTCCTTTAACATTAAGGGCTACAAGGCCATAGAAAAAATTTTATCAGAGCTGGAAATTGACGACGATGATGAACTGATTATCCGTCGTGAAATTATGGATTCTGGCAAGAGCCGTGCCCGAATAAACGGCTCCGTGGTAAGCCAAGCCGACCTAGCCCGCCTAGGTGAAGAACTGATCCAGATGCATGGGCAAAGCGAACAGCTTATGTTGCGTGATACGCGAACCCACACCCAGATGCTAGACGAATATGCCAACAACGGTGCTCTTCTAGAGGAATATTCTTCTTATTGGAATGCCTGGAACCATATTCAAGGCAAAATTGAAGAAACTAAAAAAAGAGCCCAAGATTTAGCAGCCCAAAAAGATTTTCTCAAATTTCAGTTTGAAGAGCTTTCCAAAGCCAACCTGAAGGAAGGAGAAGAGGAAGAACTGGAAGAAAAGGTGAATGCCGCCTCCAAGAACGAGGCTGAACGTCGCTACCTAGACGATATTCAGAATATGCTGGGCAACGAAAACGGACTTTTAGACCAGGTTCAGATTCTCACTTCCAAAATGCGGGCTTTGGCCACAAAGCTCCCCCGCTACGAAGATGATTTAAAAGCCTTGGAAGAAGTGGCCGACCCATTTGAAGGTATTTGCAAGGATTTGCTGCGGCTTAGCCCCAGCAAATCCTTAAATGCGACCGAAATCGACAGAGCCAACGGTCGCATTGCTTTAATTCAAAAATTAAAGCGCAAATACCGCAACGATGTTTCCGGCCTTATCGCCTTAACGGAGCAACGAAAAAAAGAGCTAGACAGTTTAGAAAACCTTGATGCCGACCTTGAAGAACTGGCACGCCAAGGTTCAAAAAATAAAATGGAACTAGACCGCGTGGCCAAAATTTTAACCACCTCCCGAGAAACCGCCGCCATGGAGTTTGATAAGGCGGTGGAAGAAATTTTACACCAATTGGGCATGCCCAAGGCTGTTTTCAAAACTTCCATTGTGGAAGAACAACCAGGCCCCTTAGGCAAAGACCAGATAGAGTTTTTGCTGGCACCCAACCCCGGCGAAGGGCAAAAATCTCTGCAAAAGGCTGTTTCGGGCGGAGAACTTTCGAGGGTTCTTTTGGCCATAAAAAGCGTAATGGCCCAACTAGATCAGGTTCCTTTACTTATATTTGATGAAGTTGATTCGGGAATTAGTGGCGAAGTTGGCAACAAAATTGGAGAGTCCCTCCAAAAGTTGGGCAAACACCACCAGGTTCTCACCATCACCCACTTGCACCAGGTGGCCTGCCGAGCCAAAAACCAGCTTGCCGTAAGCAAACGCGAAATGGATGGCCGCACCTTTACCAACGTAGTGGTTCTTGACGAGAATTCCAGAATCGATGAACTAGTTCGAATGCTAGGCGGAAATTCCGATGCCATACGGGAACATGCCAAGCAAATATTGGAGGAAAATCAATGACCGAAACAACTTCTGACGTTCGTCTGCTGGGCCGCATCTGGTCCATTCTGCGAGCCTGCGTCTTTGTGGCTGTCATTGTTTTTACCTGGCTGGGAATGACAAAAACCGCCAGTGTTCTGGTTTTGATAGCCCTCGTTATGGGCTGGGTGGCTTCGTACAAATTAAAATTTCAAGAAATTGAAAAACCATACTACAAGCTATGGCTTAACATAGTTGATAGAGCTTTAGCATTTGCTGTAATGACCAGCATTTTCATTCGTGATTTTATTAAGTCTGAAGAAGTTGAGATTTTGCTTGGCGCCGGTTGTGCAGTTATTTTAGCACGACTTGTGGCATACGGACTATTTTCCCTGGGCATTCTTAGAGAAGGCAAGCAACTCCCCCGCCGTAGGCGCTGGAGCCGGCTGGCCAATTTGTCTACCACCATAACCATGGCCATGTACTTACTCAATCTGGAGCACTACCAGCAAATTTGTATGGTAGCCACCATACTCCTTATAGCGGCATCCACCTGCGCCTACGCCTACTGGTACTACCGAGACCCAGCCCACCGCAAGCCCCTTTCTATTGCAAGCCAGCTTACCATGAGCCGCATTGTGCTTACCCCCTTCTTTTTGTGGGTGTTCTTTTACGACAACGATTTGGACTACAGCAACAACAATGTGGTATTTAAGTTTTTAGCCCTGTTCATGGTTCTGGGCTTTATGCTCACCGATTTTTTGGATGGGTATTTGGCCCGAAAAATGGGAGAAGTTTCTACCTTGGGTAAATATCTGGATCCCTTCTCCGACAAAATTTCAAACATGACCATTTTCATGTGCTTTATAGCCACAGGATATGCCTCAGTTTGGATGGTGGCCCTCATTTATTTCAGGGAAGCCAGCGTGGAAACGTTGCGCACCTTGGCAGCCTCCGAAAACGTGATTATGCCGGCCCGACGCAGCGGGAAATGGAAAACCGCACTGCAAGGTGTGGGCATTGTCTTAATTTTGGTGGGTGCATTGGACCCGGTGGCCAATATAGTTCCCAACTATCAGGCTATATGGAATGTATTACCTACGGCAGTTATGGGCTCCATTACAGCAATAACGTTGATTAGCGGTGTGGACTATTTCTTGGCATCTAAGCATATTCTTAAAAAATTCGTATAATTTGGCACCCCCCTTGACAAAAAAGACATAAATAGCTATATATGGGCTACCTCGACGCGGGGTGGAGCAGTTGGTAGCTCGTCGGGCTCATAA
>JABUUT010000008.1:4461-20536 GCA_021443045.1 Fibrobacteraceae bacterium | reverse complement strand
ATAACCAGCCACCTTTTCATTTTTACTACATTTAAATCCATGAATCGTCTTACAGAAAAAGAAGCCCTGGACTTATTTGTTAACGCCCCACTAGACGAGCTTTGCCCAAAAGCCAATAAGGTAAAAGAACAACTCCATGGGAAATCTATTTTTTGGGTGAACAACCGGCAAATCAACTACACTAACGTGTGTGTGCTCCACTGCAAATTCTGCTCCTTTTCAAAAATCAAGAAAGATAGCGTAACGGCTTACGATTGGGATTACAACACCATTCGAAACAAGGCTGAAGAAGCTGTAAAGGGAGGTGCCCGAGAACTCCACATTGTTGGCGGGCTTCACCCCGACCACCAATTTGACTATTACATCGATATGTTGCGAAAACTGCGGGTGAAGTTCCCAAAGGCCAATTTAAAGGCCTTTACCGCCGTGGAAATTTGCCATTTTGCCAAAATTTCGGGGCAGAGCCCAGAACATATTATGGCCACCCTCAAGGAAGCTGGTTTAGACGCCCTTCCCGGCGGTGGTGCAGAAATTCTGGTGCAGAGTGTTCGCGACCAAATTTGTCCAGGCAAAGAAACCGGTGAAGAATGGCTTAATGTTCACAGAGCCGCCCACAAGCTGGGAATACCCACCAATGCCACCATGCTTTTTGGCCACATCGAAAAGCCGGAGCACCGCATTGCCCACATGAAAATGTTAAGAGACCTTCAAGACGAAGCTCCTGGATTCTTTGCCTTCATCCCCCTTGTGTACCACCCCGAACATAACGCCCTCCACAACATCGTTCCCGAAAAGACTAGCGAGGAAGACGTTTTGCGCACAGTGGCTATCGCTAGACTTTTCTTGGACAACTTCCCCCACATAAAGGCCTACTGGATTCAAATGGGCATCGAAACCGCCATGAAGGCCTTACATTCTGGTGCCAGCGACCTGGACGGCACCATTGTCGAAGAAAAAATCACCCACGCTGCTGGCGCCAAAGTTCCCGTAGGCATGAGTCCAGAGCGAATGAAAGCCCTTATTACCGCCGAAGGCCTAATTCCGATAGAAAGAGACGCAAAATACGAAACTTATTAAGCTTTTTTTTTATACATTAGATACTATGAAAAGTATCTTAAAAGTATTTCTGCTGTCCCTGTTCAGCATTTCTGTTGGCTTCGCAAACGACACAACCCAAGCAAGCATTGCAGAGCCTTCCCAGACTGAGTTCTCTGCAGACTCTGCCGCCCCCAGCCTTATCAACGGCAAAAAATCCGCGGTATGGATTAAGCTGGAAGGAGACGTGGAACCTTCCATGTATGAATTTTGCGCCAGAGCCATTGGGGAAGCCAAAGAAAAGCACCCCGACTACATTGTTTTTGAAATAAACACCTTCGGTGGCCGTCTCGATGCAGCCTTCGACATAGTAGACACCATTATGGCCATAAAAAACATTAAGACCATAGCCCTTGTAAAAAAGAAGGCCATTAGTGCCGGCAGCCTAATTGCTCTAGCCAACGACGAACTGTATATGCTTCAAGGCACCACCATTGGAGACTGTGCCCCCATTGTGCAAAATGGCGACGGCACCCCGCAAATTGTTGGAGAAAAAATCCAGTCGCCCCTGCGGGCCAAGTTCCGCAATTTGGCTCAACAGAACGGATACCCAGAACTGCTCAGCTCCGCCTTTGTTACCCCCGAACTGGAAGTACTGGAACTCACCTACAAAGACCCTCGTAAAAAAGATTCCATCAAGGTGATGGATGCGGTTTCCTACTCCATTCTCAGCGACGAAGAGAAGGCTCAATGGAACACCCCAAAAATTTTGGTAAAAGAAGGTGAGCTGCTGACCATGACCGAGATTGAAGCCGAAAAGCTAGGTTTTTCTAAAGGGACCTTCGAAAGCCGTGAAGAATTTGAAACCGCACTATCCATAGAAAAGCGTAACGAAGTAGAAACCACCTACGGCGAAGACATTGCCGCCTTTTTGGCAGGTATCTCCGGACTTTTGCTTATTCTTGGCTTTGGAGCCCTGTACATTGAATTTAAAACCCCTGGCTTTGGGTTTTTTGGAATAGTCGGCCTTATTCTTATTGGACTTGTATTCTTTGGTCAATTTGCACCTCAAATCGACAGCTACCTGCCCGCTATTTTACTGATTGCTGGCATAGCCTTGTTCCTGGTCGAAATTTTTGTGATGCCGGGAACATTCCTATTTGGAGTGGGCGGAATCATTTGCATGATTCTTGCACTGGCCCTTAGTTTTGACGTAAGCGACATGCCCGAGTACGTACCCGAGGCAGTAGAAACCACCTTTGATGCCACCCCATGGTTATTTGGATTACTTTATATGTTATGCTGTGCAGGAATAGCCCTTGTTTTTCCCATAGCAGCTAGCAGGTATCTAATTCCTCTGCTTCCCGAAGGTTGGACCCCCATGCTAAAAACCGATTTAGAAACCGCCTCATCTCCTACAGAGAATGTGGTGTGTGTAAAAGTTGGTGACCAGGGAACCGCTCGCACATTTTTAAGGCCTGTGGGCCACGGTCTCTTTGAAGGCAAGCAATTTGATGTACAAACCTACGGTGAAATTATCGAAGCCGGCAGCAACATTGAAGTGGTAGCCATCCAAGAAGGCCACATCTGGGTAAAAAAAGTTTAAAATAAAACATAGGAGTAAAAATGGAAACCATCCTCATTCCCCTCATTATCATTTTGGCCATTGTCGTATTGGTCCTCTTCTTCTTCATAGCCAAATTCTTTAGCCTCTGGTTGCAGGCTTTGTTCTCTAAAGCCAGCGTAAGCATTTTCCAGCTCATCGGTATGCGCCTTAGAAAAGTTCCTCCACAAATTATTGTGGAAGCCCGTATTTTAAGCTGCAAGGCCGGTATGCCTGTAGACACAAATCTTTTGGAAGCCCACTACCTTTCGGGAGGTAACGTTATTCGCGTTATCCAAGCCCTTATTGCCGCCAACAAGGCCAACATCAAGCTAGACTTTAAGGAAGCAGCCGCCATTGATTTGGCTGGCCGTAACGTTCTTGAAGCCGTGCAAATGTCGGTGAACCCCAAGGTTATTGAAACCCCAAAGGTAAGTGCCGTGGCACTGGATGGTATTCAGCTTCACGCTGTAACCCGCATTACCGTTCGTGCCAGCATCCAAAAACTGGTTGGCGGCGCAGGCGAAGATACCGTTGTGGCTCGTGTGGGCGAAGGCATCGTGTCTTCCATCGGTTCTGCCAAGAGCCATAAGGACGTGCTTGAAAACCCCAACATGATTTCCAAGAAGGTGTTGGCTTCAGGTCTCGATGCCGGAACCGCCTTTGAAATTCTTTCCATCGACATTGCCGACGTGGATGTGGGCCAGAACATTGGTGCTATTCTGGAAACCGACCGAGCCGAAGCCGACAAGAAGATTGCCCAGGCCAAGGCCGAGGAACGCCGCGCCATGGCTTTTGCCGCCGAACAAGAAATGAAGGCCAAGGTTATGGAAATGAAGGCCAAGCTGGTGGAAGCAGAATCTCAAATTCCAATGGCCATGGCCTCTGCCCTTCGAGACGGGAAACTGGGCGTAATGGATTACTACAACCTTAAGAACATCGAAGCCGACACCCAGATGCGTCACGAAATTGCAGGCACACCAGAAACAAACCAAAAGTAATCTGAACCCATCAGTCACTTATGGAAGAATTACTCATTCTTGCACTCATCGTTGCTGCCAAATACGGCTTTGAAGCCCTGGCCAAAAAGGCCAGGCAGGGTCAAAGCACGCCAAAAAGCAACAATGAACCCGAAGAGGATGATTTCGACTCCCAAGATTATGATTCCAACGAGTCGAAAGAACCTTCTGGCATCCCCAAATCCCTGGAAGATTTGATTCGTCAATATGAAAGGGCCCAGGGCGAAGCGGAAGTCGGTAACCTACCCCCACCCATTTACGCCCAGGAGTATGTACCAGAAGAACCAAAACCCGTCCAGCCTCCACCACCACCGCCTAAGCCTAAGCCAACAGTTTCTGTTGAAAAGGTAATTGAAACAATTGTTAAGTGGGATAAAGATGTAGTTACCATCCAAGACCTGCAAGACTGTTTTGTTTTAACAACCAACCAGGCAAAGGAAATTGTAATACAGCTTCAGGCAAGGCACATTTTAGGCCGCGACATGGGTTATGGTGAATATTCTCTAATGGTTCATAGCAAACAAGAAGCCGACAACATCAAGGTTAAGCCCAAGGTCCAAATTCCCGTAGAAAAGGAAACCTCTACGACTTTAAAAAAGAACGTTCTCAAAGAAGACTTGCGTAGGGGCTTTATTTGGGCTAAAATAATTGACGAACCTCGGTTCAAAAAACGCTGGAGTGCCAAAACCCGATAAAATTAATCCGCCCTACGCATTTGTCTGCGGTTCAGCCAAGCCAAGAAGCGAGCCTTCTGTCGCGGCATTCGCCCTGCAACAAGTTCCTGCGAAAAAAATATCCGCTAGCTCCTTCACGGAGAAAGCCGTTCAGGATGACTCCGATTACCGATAACAGACTACATCCTTGAATTCCTTTGTCGTGAAGCTCCAGAATGACAGCTTCCAACAGTCCCGAGCGGCCTACCGTGAAGCCGAGGCGACTTGCCTGTTGCAAGTCGTCGAGGCTCGTGAGCAAAAAACGACCGGTATTAACCGATCGTGTTTGCGAGAGCATCGGCTGGCATAGGTCGTATCCCAAGTGGTAGCCGATGTGGTCACTTACTCGAGCGCGTCACCAGTTTGGTTTACAAACTGAAAAGCGAGCGGTCTATCGTGAAGCCGAGGCGACTTGCCTGTTGCAAGTCGTCGAGGCGAGAGCGAGCGCATCACCAGTTTGGTTTACAAACTGAAAAGCGAGCGGTCTTATTTAGCGCGTTCGAGATAGGAACCGTCGCGAGTGTCCACGCGAATCTTAGTGTTATTTTCGATGAACAAAGGAATCATCACCTTTGCACCAGTTTCCAAAATAGCTTCACGCATCACGTTGCCGCTGGTGTTACCCTGAACAGCAGGAGGAGCTTCTACAATCATCAAGTCTACGAATGTAGGAGGAATAATTTCGATGCACTTGCCATCCCAGTAGGTCGCTTCAACGGTAGCGCCATCCAACAGCCAAACTTCGTTACCATTGAGGTTTTCCTTGGCCACTTCCATAGTTTCGTTAGTGTTAACATCCAAGAAATACCATGTGGCACCGTCGTTGTAGAGGTATGTCATTTCGGTGTAGGTTACATCGGCTTCTTCAACAGTATCACCGCTTTTCCATGTACGTTCCAAGGTACGGCCTGTAACCAGGTTGCGAATGCGAACGCGGTTGAAAGCCTGGCCCTTACCAGGCTTTACAAACTGGTTTTCGATGATTTCCTGTGGATAACCATCCACCATAATTTTTAACTTTTTCTTGAATTCGTTGGTACTGATAGTGCCCATATAATCCTCTTTTGGTTTTTTAACAAATTTAATTAACTATGGAAAACTCTGTGGAACAGTTTTTGCAAATTTCGGACTTTTTGGAATACATAGGCCCAAAGTGCATTGGACCAGCACATGAAGACCTATTAAAATTCAAGGATACCACCCCCACCTTTCCCTTTATTTGCTCCAAGGCCTACGCCGACAAAATTATACAGGCCCAAGACCCAGCCCCACTGCTCTACCAGATTTTACCCCAACTCATAGAGAACCAGGATGTGCCCGGTTTTGTGGATGACCCTGTAGGCGACTTGCCAGCCGTAGAAAAAGCAGCGCCAAGCCTTCCTTTTGTTCTTCAAAAATACACCGGACGGGCTTTAGTAATGACCACCTCCACCTGTGGTCTCCACTGCCGTTTCTGTTTTCGCCGAAACTACCCCTACACTCCCATACCCAACATCCACACCCTGCTAAAAGACTGGCTGCAAGACCACAGCGACATTTGGGAAATCATCCTTTCAGGTGGCGACCCCTTAATGCTGTCACAAACGAAGTTTGAAGAGGTGGTAAAAGTGATTGAGGAGTGCAAGTCTGTATCCACCCTCCGCATACACACAAGGCTCCCCATTGTTCGCCCAGACTTAATAGAAAAGCATTTACCCACACTCAGCCTCATACCACAACACCTAAAAGCCGTCATGGTCATTCATGCAAACCATCCCGATGAGCTAGACCAAAGTTCAAAAAAATTTTTTGAACAACTTCGCAATCAAGGCTGGACTCTGTTAAACCAAAGCACGCTGCTTCACAAGGTCAACGACACTCCACAAACTTTGGCTCATTTGTGCCGCAAACTTTTTGACCAAGGAGTGCTCCCCTACTATTTGCACCAGTTGGACCACGCCAAGGGGGTGGCTCACTTTGAGGTTTCAGATAAATTAGCAAATCAGCTTATAGAAGAAATTAGAAAAGTGCTGCCAGGTTATTTGGTACCCAAACTGGTTCGGGAAATTGCAGGGGAGCCTAGCAAAACGCCTTTATAAGCCCCGTTAGAATAAGGTTTTTACACCAAAACCTAAAATGCCATCTAGATAATTTTTCCCATTCGTCATGGCATAGTAAATAGAAATGCTCCAATTTTCACGATATTGGGTAAAGCCCAATCCGTAGCTCTGTTGTAGGGCCCAACCATGCCCTGGCCACATCCGCCGATACAATCCTGGCTGGTAAAAAATTTCCAAGGAAAGGTCATAGCCATCTTGCCAAAGCAATGCCAATTCAGAAAATCCATAAGAGCGGCTATAGGTTTCACGGTACTGCATTCCCTTAAAAGATTCCAGGCCTCCCAAGGCAAACAAGTCACTCCTCAAATATTCCCCATCGGTAGGGAATACACCACCCGCCTTACCACAGAAACGAGAAATAAAGTTTCCGTAAATGGGTATGTAATGAGCCACCGCCAATTCCGAATAAAGTAAATTTTCCAAAGAATCGGGACGATTCATTCTGTATGCAGCAACCATCTTTACATGGGTGCCCCTTCGGGGCAGAGAAAAACGATCTAAAGAAACATATTCCACTTCCATAGAAGTTCTCTTGTCGTTGCTACCAATCCCCAAAAAAATGGATATATTAAAATCAAAGCCAATATCACGAGATACACCAACTTCGCCATAAGCATTTTTTTCTCGTGTTTCCAAAACTTCTTCTTCAAAAGAACCCCGAAAGAGCACACTCCAAAATGTTCCCAAAACCCAAGGTTCCTTGTAGAAGCCATACATGGAGCGGGAATTCTCTAAAGAATATCCTTCCAAAACCAGGTCTCGTGCAGTTCCAAGAATATTGTACAGGGATACATCTATTTTACCTTCCCAAACATTGCTTTCGCTAGAATAGGTTAAAAAACCTTCCGCCTCCGACACATTGGCTTTTTTCAAAGAAAATGCAGGCACAATGCGGTTTCGAACAGGGTCCCTAAACATTCTTGGTTCCGCCGTTTTTTCGTAGTAACCTAAACGGGAAAGTTTTCTATCGGAGCGTCGCAAATCAAACAAAGACACTGGTGCGCCAACAGTAAGCCCCGAAAGCCTCTGAAAAACAGCTGGCCTGGTTTTTCCAGAATCCAAATTTTCTGAAGCAGCCCACACATAGCCAAGGCCTTTTTTCAGTTCCACATAAAGGGTTGTTCCTTCTATGGAATAAAATACCTGAGCCCCAACAAAGCCCTTATTTTCGTAGTGTTCCTGCAACAACATAACAGCAGAACCTATAGACTCCACCGCTTCCGCAGAGCCACAAGGCTCACCCACCAAATGGGCCAAAAACGCCTCGTCCTCCTTTTCTCTGGAACCACTCCACTGTATATTAGAAATTCGGCAATTTCCAAAAGCAGCCAGGGCTAATAGCAAAATCATCAAGACTATATTTTTCATAAACACTCCTAAAAATAAGCCCTGGCTTCCATGGTGAGCTTTTGGAATATATTTTCTTCCGCATTGCCAAATCGAAGAACGTATTTAAGGGAAGTGGAAATAAAATCATTAATGTCTACAGAGGCAAATGTTTCAAAACGAAAAGTAGTACCTTCACTATACCCCGACATCATTTGGTAGGGCATATACAATCCATTTTTTTCTACCTGAACCGCTGCAAACGAAGCATAAGCATCAACCTTGTTTTTTTCGTCGTAGCCTACACGCAAGGCCCCTTCGTACAAATAGGCATCAAATTCATTATTCCTCTGGTCCGAACCTTCTCCCCAACGATACCGTCCTTTGGGTTCCGCGTAAAAATAGGTAAAAAAGTTTAGTCGGTACCGCAAGGCCATATCGGCAACATTCCATTCCAGAACTTCCAACGCTTCCAATTCATTTTCTTCCCATAAAAAATCGGCCCCAACAAAGTGATCTTCATTTATGCGGTACCCCCCATCAATTTTATAATGCCAAGAAGATTCAAATAAATTAATTGACGACACCTTTTTATCAAAATCGGCTCCCGGTCTAAAAGACAAAGAATAGCCATCAGGATGATTCCACAAGATTCTTCCTTCGTAAGAAACCCGCCCCGAAGAAACTCTTCGAAGTTGTTTAGGCAACGTTTTAGGGAAGTAAATGGTTTTTCCTGTGGTATCTTCACTTTGGCCTAAAAAAGAGCCTCCCACAGCAACATCCCGCAAAAATCCAGAATGTACATTCAGCAAAAGGCCTGGATTAAGCTCCAAATCAGTTTCAAAAGAAGCGTTAGAAGCCAATACGGCACCTACCGAATCGTTGCGGCCCATGCCTTCGTATACAAAATCACCATTATCCACCCCCTCTATAAAGGTTCCCGTTAAGCTATCGTAGCGAACATCACCCGTCCCTTTGGCCACCGCCTTATAAATAGGAGTGTAAGTCTGTTCTTCGGTAAGCCCTAATTTATACAAAGCATTTCCATGAATTCCGCAGTCCATACATCCAAAATTTGTATTCAAGTCCCCTACCCAACTGTGGGATGTTGAATTGTTCCATTCCTTGGCCGCTTCGTACTGAAGAACGTGATTCAGGGAAAAATAGCGGAAAGAGGCATTGGCCATTTGTTTCCACTGCATCATCCACAAGGAATCCATCCAATCTTTTCCATCGTTATGAACATCCACTTTGGAAACAGCTCCACCAAGCCCTTCGTCAAGGTTCCAATTTTCACCTACAAAATTAATACCACCATTACTTTTTCCATAAAAATTTTCTTGAATGGAATCAAGAGTGGTATAGCGAACATCTGCGCTCCCATAAGGCTGCAAAAATCCTTCCTTAAACTGAGCAACAGCCAGCCCTTGATACCGTTCCCTTTGCAAATCACTAAAAGAAGAAACTCGATATAAACCTACACGGCTTTCAGCAAGGCTTCCCCCATGAGTCAAAAACATACCACTTCTCGAAGAATTCCAAGACTCCCCCTGATTTCTGCGATAGCCCCACATGCCTTCCAAAAACCAGTCCGACCCTAGTTTTAACCTCATGGAAACTTCATCATGAAGCAAAGTTCCATTCACACTATCCAAATCCCATCCATCCCTCAACTTAAAGCTATCCCAATCTGAGTCCGACCCTTGAAAGTCTTTGTAATTGTACTTTTCGTCTACATGGTTTCCATACACAGACAAGGCCAAAGGAAATGTTTTCATGGCATAAGAGGAATCAGAAGTTACATACCATCGGTAGGCATTTCCACTGGGGCCATCTACCTGGTGCGAAACCATGTTGCTGTCTTTTTTAGAAACGGCCACTTCCAAGTCAGCATACACCCTACGCCACTGCTGAATCTGGAGCCTAGCCCCCATGCGGTCTATCTGTTCCGGTCGTTTTAAAAGTCCCACAGAATCTCCCGATATAGAATCTCGCGCCACCAACAAACCGCCATCATCATGCTTTAACGATACATAATCTTCATCAGAAAACATGCTGCGTTTCATGCGATCCACATCATTTTCCAAACGAAACCCAGATATGTCCAGCCTCACATTGGGGTGGTAATGACGGGCGTGAGCCCCATACATTTTGTAAATGTTATTTTGTTCGTAAGCATTATATTCAATTCGGATCTCATCATCACTACTGGGAATCAGGGAATTCTTAAAATTCAGCAACCCACCAGCATAATTCACTTCATAATCCCGCCCCCGAACCAGCTTATTCCCGTTAAAATACACCGTTTCCGACTCTGGCACAATAGACAAGTATTCTCCGCTACCACTAATGGCGTAGCCTTCCCTTTGCCCACGCACGCCTCTAAAACTGTAAATGCGAGTTTTGGTTTCATCAGTACCTACAGCGCCACTAATTTGTCCATGCCTTTTACCATCATCAAACTTAAAGGCTCCCATGGCACCCAAACTAGCACGAGAAATACCAAACAAACCCATGGTTTCATCACGCCAGGTATAGTCGCCTAAATGTAGCATCCAGTGTGGAGACTCCACCCTAAAATAAATTTGATCCACCTCTTGCAAAGTTGCCGTAGTCTGGTCCCCAGCCTTTCTATCCACATCCGAAACCAACGCATCCACAAACACACTGTCCGCAAGTTCTCCCCGAATAGACAATCGAAGTTCCTGGTCTATTTCAGTACCCCCGTCTCCAACAGTTACTTGCATCGTTTTGTAGCCATGGGTCTCCAAACGATTTTTTTTAGACAAAGTATCTTGAGGCACTGCATTTTCATAAACCAGCCTAGACGCCTTCCAAAGGGGAAGGGAATCCACATTCAAGGCAAAAGACAATGTTGCCAAAAAAATCAGTATTTGAAAATGTCTAAGAATCACCTAGATATAGAATTTACAAAAAACTGCTTGCTGGAAAGCATTTTTCTACCAGCTACCAAATCAACGCTCCACTCTCCAGGAGTTAGCAGACTCGGAGCAATCATGGAAGAGCACATGTCTCCAGACAATTTGCAAACTTCCGTTTGAATGGTGTCCAAGCCATGAAACCACACATGCCTTAAGCTATCGCCAGCATACTGATTAGCATTGTTTATGGTGGAGTAAAAGTAAAGTCGGGTTCCTTCTTCAAAAACGCTATCAACCCCAAAAGGGGAACCGCTCACAATATGGCGACAAACAGAACTTTGAGCCACAGAAAGTTCCGTATTTTCCACATCCCTAAACTCTTCTTCGTGATGGACAACTTCGTAAAAACGGTGACCCAGAAAAGACAAAAAGACGACAATGATAACAATCGTCGTCTTTCGCAAATAACGAAGTGGCGGAAGCCCAGCCACAAAAACCTACCGAATTAATTTACTTGTATTCTGAGTAAATGCAGGAACCGCATCTACCAGTTTTTCTACAAGCAGCTTGTTATAGTCACTAATGCGTGTGGGCAAGCGGGAACCAGGAAAAATCTGAACCAAAAGCAACGCTTCGTCTACTGGGGAAATGTAGATGGACATGCTTTCGCCCGAAAAAGAAATCGCCTGGAAATTTTCACCACCCAGCATCATTCCAATTTGCTTGGCTGCATCAAAAGAAGAAGTACTCAGCACAGCCAGTGGCGTTGCATCAGTGCCTAAAGAACCCACTTCAGCAATAATGGAACCATCTCTATGGCAAAGGACAATGTAGTTAGCCTTAACACTGGCCCGATAGGCCGTCATTAAGCGACGAACTTTGCTGGCGTCATCAGCATAAATAGTAAAATCACTCATAAGTCACCTTCCCGTACTAGCTACTTTTTCTTTGGCACATAAGGACGAAGTTCTATATCATCATCCGAACTATCTTGATTAGGATTGTTCAATTCTCTGCCAAATGTGGGCATACGTGATACAGGGGGCTGCACACGAGGACGACCAAATGGAGAAGGAGCAACCTTCTGGAATAAACTTGGACCGCTACCCGTGGACGGGGCTGCTGGAGCCTGTGGTTTTGCAGCAAAAGATGGCATGCGGAAAGGAGATGCCGCAGGAGCTGGTTCTGCGGCTGCTGGAGCTGCGGCCGCTGGTTTTGAGTTTTGAACAGAAACACCATCTTTTGTGAGAGAAACGTTGTGAACACCAGTGTTGTTCACATTTTCGGCGGCCTTGCGAAGGGCGCCTTGCTTTACGTTGAACTTTTCGATAACCAGCATGGCAATGGTCTTGAGGGTTGTAACCACACCCTTTCCATTGTGGGCCGTCGCTGGGAAAAACGGAATATTGCGGGGGTTCAGTTCCGCATTCATTTCATCCAGGGTAAAAACGTTATCCATATCCCGTTTGTTGTACTGGAGAACAAAAGGCATATCATCCAGATCCATGCCGTAATCCTGAAGGTTCTGACGGAGATTCTGGAGGCTTTCCAAATTTTCAGCCTGACGGGAACGCTGGGAGTCGGCCACAAAAACAATGCCGTCTACACCGCGGAGCACCAACTTTCGGGTGCTGTTATAGTAAACCTGACCGGGAACGGTATACAACTGGAATCGGGTTTTAAAGCCCTTTATATCACCTAGGTTTAAAGGCAAAAAGTCAAAAAACAGGGTACGATCGCCCTCAGTGGCAAGGGATACCATGTCCGTCCGCTTGTCTTGCGGCATCTTCTGGTGTATCACTTGCAAATTGGTGGTTTTGCCACTAAGACCAGGGCCATAATAAACCACCTTACAGCTAATTTCATGTGTAGCAAAGTTAATCGAAGACATTTCTAATCCTTAGTGTCGCTTCTTCTAATTTAACAAAAATCAACGACTTGCAAACAGAATGTATGTATAAAAAAGTCTTTTTTACATGCCCCAAAGGGGCTAAAAGTGATGTTGAACAAATGTTTGGCACCTTTGAGGTCACCTCTAAAAATTCATTTTTTTAAAGGAGTCCAGTATGTTGCAAAAATTTTTACAAAAGAGGCTGTCCACACCACGGAACAGGTACAAAAAAAGGGCCCAAGCCCTTTGAAAACGAACCCTATTCAAGACACACGAAACACCGACGCAATTTGTTGCGCCGGCTTCGTAAAAACTAAAAGAGCCAATTAAGCGAGACCGTTAACGACCTTAGCAACCTTAGCCTTGTAGTTTGCAGCGCGGTTAGCGTTGAAACCAGCACGGCTCTTGGCAGCAGCCTTGTCCAGCATGCTGAAAAGGTTTGGCATTTCCTTGAGAGCATCAGCCTTTGTAGCAGCAGAGCGAATAACCTTGAGGCTTGTACGGATTGCAGAACGTACAGATTGGTTAGCAGCATTTGCCTTGGCGGCTTGACGTAAACGCTTTTTGCAGGATTGATGTTGTGGCACCTTAAATCTCCGGGTAAAAACCTGTTTAAATATTTTGTACGCCAATGATAGAAAAAAAATTCATTTTTTTCAAGGGGAACGGGATTATTCTTGCTAAATTATGGTGGTGATTCCCTTCATTGACCTAAAATCCCAAAGAATAGCCTATAAAGAAGAGCTGCAAAAGGCTGAACAGCAAGTTCTGGACAGCGGAATCTACATTGGGGGCCCCCAAGTTGAAGCTCTAGAAGAAGAATTGGCTCTTTCTTGCGACAAACAGGATTTTTTTGCGGTGACCTGCGGTAGCGGAACGGACGCCCTGACCATTAGCCTATCAGCCCTAAATTTGCAACCAGGGGACCAAGTTATCGTTCCCGACTTTACCTTTATCGCCCCAGCAGAATGCGTGGCCCAATTGGGAGCAACACCCATTTTTGCCGATATTAACCCAAACACCCTTTTAATAGACCCTTCAGAAATAGCCAAACGGGTGACCCCTAAAACAAAGGGGATTATTGCGGTGGATTTATTTGGAGAATGTGCTCCCTACCAGGAGCTTAGAAAGGTTGCGCAACAATATGGCCTCTGGATTTTAGAAGATTCCGCCCAAGCCTTTGGCGCCACCCAAAAAAACAGCCAGGAAAAAAAACAATATGCCTGCACCTTTGGCGACATGGCCATTACCAGTTTTTATCCAACCAAGCCCCTTGGTTGCTACGGTGATGGAGGAGCCATTTTTACCTCCAACCCCCATTTAGCTCAAAAGGCAAGAGAATTGGCCAACCACGGAAGCCGTTCCAGATACCTGCACCAATCAGTAGGTTTCAACAGCCGTCTAGACGCCTTGCAGGCAGCAGTGCTACGCATTAAGCTGCGCCACCTGGAGGAAGAATTTTCCATGCGGTATAAAAAAGCCAAAATCTACGATGACTTTTTTATGAATTGGAAGGGTGTAAAAGTGACACCACAGCATATTATTGATGGAAACGTCAGTACCTACGCCCAATACACCCTTTTAGCAGAAAATCGGGAACGTTTTATTCAAATTTTAACAAAAGCAGAAATTCCCTACTGCATCCACTACCCCATGCCCTTACACAAGCAACCTTGCTTTGCACATTTAACTCACCCAACACAAGAGAATAACTCCCAGCAAATTTCCCAAAAGGTTATTAGCCTGCCTTTTTGTGCCTTTACCGACGTGCAATCCATCATCGAAAAAATAAATTCCATAGCATAGCTGTACACAGAATCTTGTACACTTTAGCAAACAAAAAAAAAGACTTTTCCCCCTCCCCTACCGCCACTTTAAATTCTAAAATTGAGGGGCAAGGATTTTTTTATGGACGTTAAAGACCGTTCCCTTTTTAGCCTTTCATGGCCCCTAATTTTGACCTTCGCTGTGGGCATGTTCCAACCCATGATGGACAGTTGGTTTCTATCCCGCACTTCAGAAGTGGCAGCCGCCGGCGTTGGCGCAATGATTCCCATCCTCGCCGCCCTCTTTACGGCCATACAGGCCTTTAGCCAATCTGGAGCCAGCATTGCTTCACAGTATATTGGAGCCAACCAAAACAGCCACGCCGGGTCCACCCAGACCATGGTGATTTTCGGTAGTTTACTACTGGGTTTGGCCTTATCTATGGTGGTGTTCCCGCTATCCAACCAAATCCCCCTTTGGATGGGTTTAAAAGACGAGCCCGCCGAATATGGTCGTCAATTTCTGGTGGTGGTTTCATTCGGTTTTGCCTTTAGAGCCCTGCAGTCAACCCTAACCGCGCTAATAGCCACCCATGGCATTACGGTGTGGAATTTTATCGGAAACCTCCTTACCATTGCAAGCAACGCCATTCTCAACATTATCTTTTTGGAAGGTTATTTTGGCATTCCCAAAATGGGCGTGTACGGTGTAGCCTTGGCTACAGCTCTGTCTTGGTTCATCGCTTCTGTAATTTTATGGCTGGTACTTCGATTTAAGGTTAAGCACATAACCCACCGCAGAGACTTTATTCGTAGCCGAGTACTCATTTCTGACTGGCTACGCATAGGGCTTCCGGCAGCCGCAGAACCTATTAGTTTTCAACTGTTTCAGGTGTTTATTACGGCCATGGTGGTGTTTGTGGGAACAACGGCCATGACAGCCCGAGTTTTTGCCGGTAACTTTGCCGCACTGTCTGTTATTTTGAGCGTAGGTTTTGGAAGTGGAAACCAGATTCTGGTAGGGCACCTTGTGGGAGCACACGACTTTGCCAAGGCCAACCGCCGCGCCTACCAAACCTTGAGCATCGGGGTGGTTAGCGGGCTTTTAATCGCCGTGGCGGTAGCCTTGGCCGGCCCGCAGCTTATAGGGCTGTTCACCGACAATCCAGAGGTGATCCGTTTGGGTTGCATTTGCCTCTGGTGCGATGTGGCGGTGCAGCCCTTTAAGGCGGTAAACCTGATTATAACCACTTCTCTGCGGGCCGCGGGAGATTCCAAGTTTCCGGCCTTTGTGGGAAGTGGCATGATGTGGACATTAGGGGTTGCCAGTGCCCTGATTCTGGCATTTGTATTAGACTTAGGTTTGGTTGGGCTTTGGTTGGGCATGGCCTGTGATGAATTTTACAGGTCCATAGCCAACATGTGGCGCTGGAGAAGCGGACGCTGGAAAACAAAAGCCGTTGTCTAGTGGTTGTTATCAGTTGTCAGTGATTGGTAAGAAATAGACGAAAGAACGCTGCGCTATAGACGATAGACGAAAGAAGTGGTTTCTGGTTAGTTATCAGTAGCGAGTTGTCACCCTGGAGTGCCTTGGCACGATTACGCCCAAGGACGAGAGTCGCGACCGTGCTTGCACGGGCATGACCGAGCCTAAGGCGGAACTGTCCGAAGGACAGCTAGGGTTCACTGGATCCTATCACCTAACGGCTCCAGGATGACCCCATCTTTCGTCTTTCGTCTA
>JABUUT010000008.1:0-3632 GCA_021443045.1 Fibrobacteraceae bacterium | reverse complement strand
ATCATCAACGACCTTTTGCAGGAGATTCGTGTTTAACCCTTTCTTTTTAGCCTGTTTAAAGTCCTTCCTAAACTTTGCAGTGTTAAGTGGTCTTGATTTTCATCATTTGCTTCGGCCATAGCAGCGATGGTCTCGTCGTTGGGAGCGTTTAGTGCTATTTCAAATGGAATCTTGCGTCTTGAACTCTGAATCTATTAAGCTTGTGAACCTGATGGTGAAGTTGGATTGAGGTCGCTCATGTCCCACGGCATACGCTTTGAGGAGTAGAAAGTAAAAAGCAGGGGCAAATCTGATTTTTTCTTATCCAATATGATGCCTTGAAGGCTCCCTATCTAATGCTTTATCGAAGTCTTTTCAAGATATCTTTATCAAATGTTGTGACTTTTGCTCCTTGCAAATGGTTAAAGGCTAGAAGTTCACAATCAACAAAGTCCAATTTAGTTTCAGAAAAAAGAGACAAAGCATACCGAACTATGTCGGGACTGTCTGTTTCCAAATAGTCTAAAAGGGGAGCAATTTGCACAGCGGTTTCCTGACGCGGAATCTTATAGACCTTTGTAAGAACATAAACCATCTCTGCAAAAACTTCCCTAATGACAAAACCAGACTTCTTTGCCAAAATTCCTTCGGCAATATCAGCCATTTATTGGCTGTCGTTCAGAATAAATCGGAGAAGAATGTTTGCGTCAACGAGTTCCATATTTTTCCTTTACGCTATCGGCCCACGCATTTTTTTCAAGGGGTTGTAGGTCCTTATTTGCATATTTTGAAAGGCTGCCTCGTAAAGTTTTAACTTTTGTTTCATCAGAAATAAACTCGTCAAGAACAGTAATGACCAGACGTTGATTCTTTTTCAGAGGAGTTGGCTCTAGTGTGCGAACAGTAGTGCCATCAAAATATGCCGAAATCGTAGTCATAAAGTCTCCGTTCAGTGGTTCATCAAGGTCAATATACATTATTACTTGCGTTGATGCAAGCTTACCGACGGCAAGACCGTGGCAAAANAATACCTCACATAACTGAATGAAATATGAAACAACAATCTCAAAGGACTTTGGATTGTATGAACCTGCGTTAGGTGTGTGCTCCTTAATGAAATTTACCATCGATTCAAATATCTCCCATTTTTCGAGACCCAAATTCTTTAAACTGATGTATTTGTTGTTTATTGTTGCTTTAACTCGACGCATCTGCTTAGAATTGCGTTTCAATTCATTTTCGAAAAATTGGTCTATTGCAGCGAAATATTTTATTACAAATGCCGAAACTATCGTTTTTAAGCTAAGATCGTCATAAAGTTTTTCCTCGATTGTCTTTGGATTAAAGTTTTCGGGATGATTGCGTTCTAAGTCTTTTTCTTTCCATTTGATTATTGCTGGAATCAGCTTTTCTATTTCTTCTTTTAGCAGAAGTGGATCATCCGCGTCTAATTTATCTGTTTTAAACTCGTTAGTTTGAGATGGATGTGCACATTCATTAAGAGAATCTAAAAAAACTTTCAATGTTTTATCAAGATAATTGTTGTCATCAATCTTGTAATTTGGGAAAATTTTACGAAATTTTTTTACAAAGTTTTCAAAGCCATCGCCAACAGGAATAATATTGCTGCAAAAGTCTTTGAGTGACGTCTCATTTATATTTACAAGTAATACCTTAGCTACCCATTGTGGTAATGGGCGTGATTTCATCCAGTTTGATAAAGATTCTGGATTAAAATCCTTGTCGTAGTGTTCTTTGTAAAGATCAGCAAAAGATTCGCTTGTACACGCATCTAGAAAATCTTCCATAAAAAATGGTTGAGATTGTTTTCTGCCACTAAATTCATATAACAAGCAAATCAGTTTGCTGAACTTTGTTGATTTTGCCATTAAAACTCCATCTCAAAATCCTCGTCTATGGCTCCATAGGCAAATTTAATATTTTCACGGAGATGGTATTTTTTGTCTTCTTCAGGATACTTCTTGATTGCTGTTTCCAGGGAACGGATGAATTTGATGCTTTGTGTTTTTTCAGCGACAGTGTCCCAAATTTCTGAAATCCAAGACAATTCATCGGCAGTGCATTCAGTTTCAATATATGTGGCAGAGCCTTCAATGTCCTCACTTAGAATTTCAATCACCTTTTCTCTACATTTTTCAATGCCATAATCCCAGTTATCCTGGGTTTCTATAGAGATTCGGATTCGTTCCTGTATGATTTCATGAAACTTTTCAATATTCATTTTTTCCTCCATAGTTTAGATGGCTGATAAACATCAGGAAATATAGTTCCTATTTTTCCATTTGTTTTGATAACTCCGACTCTTACACCTTTATAATTGCCGAACATTACTTGACCATCTTTTTTATTTCTGTTGGATTTTTGGCGAGCTATTTGCTCCCCTGCCTTTTTTATATCCTTTTTTGACCAGTTTTTCGGAAACCAACTTTGTCCCGTTCCATTTTGCTTTGTTTTTTTATCATGCTTAGGAACATTGCCAACACGAACACCGTTAGGGTATGTTTTCACGATGTTATACTTGATGCCATACTTTTCAAGGAGCTTGAGATTATGTTCTCCATGCCCACCACTTTTCAAGTTGATTTCTATTTTAGGCTTTCCACTTGAATCTTTTTCTTTTAGACGCGTCTTTTTAAACGTGCCTTCGCTGGAATGCACTACAGAATATTCACTTGCAACTCGAGCACTGCCGGCTTTGCTGTAAAAGCGCCCAGTTCTTCCAGTACCCATATTACTTACCTCCTTTAACATATTTCGTCCATTCCTCAAATTGAATGAAATAAGCTAGATGTCTAAATTCATCAAAAATTTTCGAGGGCATCGCTCCATAGACCAGTACAATTTTAGGTGTCAATTTACACAACATTATTCTTAAACCAGTAATGAAATGTTCTCTTTCTTCAATTTCTCGAATTGCTCCAAATGAACCGATTGCAATAATTGATTCTTTGGGACAACCAAGAAAAGCCATCTCTTCTGGAAGAATTGCGGTTGTGTACGTTTTTTCATTTCCCCATCTAGGGTTTGCTATAACATAGAAGCCGTTTTCTTGAAGAAAGTGAGCAATGGAGTTCCGCATATAAATGGCAATCATATTTATGAAGAATGGATCATCAAAGTAAAGAGAACAATCTGGTGCTATGACACCTTTCGCCTTCCTTAATATGGGAAAATATTTTTTAGGGTGTTGCAAGAAGTCTTTGAATAAACTATCTTTCTCATAGAAAGCGATAAAACTTTCTGCCAAAAAATCATTTTCACAGTATTTTGCCTTTGATAGCGGAACAATGTGCTTGGGAATGATGATTTGGTCATTTGCCCTTATTCGTGGAACTTCTAACATACCATCAAATGTTGCTGTTTTGGAGAAGAAAGGGTGAGTTTCTTCATTCAAATAGGCATTGATTATTGCGTTCATAATAAAACCTCGCAGTTGTTGTAGATTGAATTATCTACGCCCTAAAATTTATCTTGAGTTTTAATTTTAAACATGATGTATTCTGATATGATTTTTTGCTTATTCTGACGTCAGAAAATCAGGAATCTTGGGGATGAATAGAAAATGGTCGCCCTGAAAGGACGACCATTTTCTATATGAGCAAAGGCTTTAAGTATTATGGATGTCAAAGTTC
>JABUUT010000089.1 GCA_021443045.1 Fibrobacteraceae bacterium | reverse complement strand
TCTACCGTCTAAATGGACATTCACTGGATCCTTCACGGCGTATGCCGTTCAGGATGACACATATGTTAATCATTAAACATTAACCATTAATAATTGATACCACATTCGTGGATCCTATCGCCCTTGCAGGGCTCCAGAATGACAGTTCATTAATCGCCCATCACTAACAATTAAACACACTCGTGGATCCTTCAGGGCTATGCCCTTCAGGATGACTGATGAAGGTTCTTCCAGTATGACACCGCTGTTTGCCGACCACAAACGACTGACTGCTGACTTCTGATAACCAGCTTGGCTGTAGTGGATGGAATGGGTTGTGGGTTTAGTATTACTGCTTTTTCAGAAGGTCTCGAATTTCAGCCAGCAATTTTTCCTCGTTACTGGGTTCTGGTGGTGCAGGAGGTTCGGCAGGAGCTGCTGGTGCTTCTGCCTTTTTACGCATGTTGGCCATAAAGCCCAAAAACTTTTTCATCACAATAAAGATGACTACAGCCACAATGAGGAAATCGATGACTTGCCCCAGGAACTGACCGTAAGGAATAACAACGCCATTGATTTGAACCGATAAGGCTTTGATGAAATCGGTGGAATTGACGGTGCAATCCACAGAACCTTCGGGGCATTCTGCAACGCCAGTGGCCATAATGGCGGCAATGCCTGGCATGACAATGCTGTTTACAAAGGCGGAAACGATTTTACCGAAGGCTCCACCGATAATCATACCGATGGCCATGTCTACAATGTTGCCTTTAAATGCAAAGGACTTGAATTCTTCTATTAAAGAACCTGCTTTATCTTTGATACCCATAAGGTGCTCCTGTTTAAATTACAATATAAATATAAATTCTTTTGCAAATATTGGTAGTAAAATTCTACATTTGGCCCGTTATGTCATGGTTGCTTTTGGCTTTAGCTTCGGCTGTATTTCTTGGTTGCTATGATTTGGCCAAGAAAAAATCGGTTCACGAAAACGCCGTGTGGCCGGTACTTTTTTTGTGCAGCTTCATTTACGCCCTTATACTTTTACCCCTCCTCTTTACAGGCCTTTGTGAGCCTCTGTCTTTTACAGACCACCTTTATTTAATGGCTAAATCGGCTATTGTGGCATTGAGCTGGGCTTTTACCTACAACGCCATAGCCAGGCTCCCTTTAAGTGTGTCTACTTCAATTAGAGCGTCGGCCCCCCTTTTTACTATTTTCATGGCGGTAACCTTAATGGGGGAACGTCCTGCACCAATGCAGTGGGTGGGCATCATCGTCACGTTGGGCTCCTATTTTTGCCTAAGTCGGGCTGGCAAAAAAGAGTTGGGGCATTTCTTTAGCAACGGCTGGGTTATTTCCATGTTTGCCGGAACTTTTCTCGCCGCTTGCAGTGGCGTGTACGACAAGTTTATTTTGCAGCGAATGAATTTTTCGCCCCTAACGGTGCAAGTTTGGTTTAGCATCTACATGGCTTCAATTCAGTTTTTCATTGCGGCTCTGCTTTGGTTTCCGCGTCGGCACAAGTTGCCCAGGTTCCGTTTCCGGTGGAGTTTTTTGGCGGTGGCCCTGCTTTTGATTTTAGCTGACCGATGCTACTTTATGGCAGTGGGCTCTCCTGAAGCCCTTATTTCGATTATTACGGTTTTGCGCCGTTCCAGCGTGCTCATTGGTTTTGCGGCGGGTCTCTTTATTTTTAAAGAACGAAAAAGTAAAACCAAGGTGCTGGCTTTGGTGGGCATTATCTTTGGTCTGTGTGCCATTGCATTGGGTTAAGGGCTCCTCTAAAAGTTATATTTAACACATGCGCAAAATAGGTATTACAGGTTCCATAGGCTCGGGCAAATCCGTGGTTGGCGGTATTCTTCGCAAACATGGCTACTCGGTTTTAGATGCTGATAAAAAGGTGCATGAATTGTATGCATCCGATATGAATTTGCGAAAGGAACTGTCTTTTGCTTTTGGTAAAGAATGCCTCACGCAAACTGGGGTAGATAAGGCTTTTTTGGCCAAACTGATTTTTACCAATGTCGAAGCAAAGAGACGCTTGGAATCTATAGTTTATCCATACTTGTCGAGAAGCATTATCCAATATTTTAGAAACGCTTTTGATGAACCTTATGGCAAAGAATTGGTTTTTGTAGAAGCCGCCTTGTTTGCGCGAATCCCTGAGGTGGTTAAGGTTTTGGACGAAGCCTGGATTGTTTTTGCACCAGAAAATATGCGATACAATCGTCTTATGGCTAGGGGGCTTTCTCAAGAAGATGCTAGACGGCGTATCGAAACTCAACGCAACGAAGCCCTGCCTTTGGTAAACAAATTGGTGCCCATAGAAAATGAGGGCGATATGGAAAGTTTAGAAAAGCGGGTGCTTCGGTTGTTGTAAAAGGGGCCTTTTTAAAAGTGCCCCGAAATTTGCCCTGAGATTATTTTACCATTTTACCATGAAGGTCAAATAATCTTTTGTTGCCTTGAATGTCTACATGTTCCACTTGTACAGCCCCATTTTTAAACACTAGGCGATTACCGGTTGTGGCCCTAGGTTTTAACTTGCGGTTCTCTTTAATGCCAATGGAGTATTCCACTCCTACGCTGGATTCTACGTCGTAAACTTTTCCAGTGGAGTTTATTGCTTGAATAGAGCCTACGATGTAGGCAAAAGGGGCATTCCAGTTAATGGCCACTTCGTTGCTGGCGAAGCTGCAACTATTGTCGTAGTAAGACTTTGCCGGGGCACCTGTAACGCGGTAGTCAAAGTTTTTGCAGGCCGAAATATCGCTGGCATCCCGGTTGGGGCCTCCAGCCAACATGCCCGGTATGGGTGCTTCGACGGTATCGGCTTGGCTTGGGCGGTGGTGGGGGTTCATGGTGGGGTTTACGCCAAAGCCCGTAAGGTAGGATTTATCCAAGGGGTTTCTTCCCATAAGGTAATCTATTAACCCGATGGTGGCGTTCAAATATTTTTTTTCTTTTGAAAGAATGTAGGCATGCATGAGAACCATGCCCTTGTTGGCAGCTACGCTGTTGGATCCCCAGTAAAAGTCTCCATCATCCATGGCAACTCCGTAGCCGTTACCTTCAAGAGAGGCTACATAGTTGTCGGCCAAAAGGAATATGGCAGCCTTGGCAGAATCCACTTGTTCTGGGGTAAAAATGTTGGGGTTGGTTGCTATGGTAAAAGCGGCTAACATGTAGCTAGAAGCCCAGCCTTGCAATTTGGCGCGGCTCAGGTTCATTTTCATATTCTTAAGAGTGTCTAGGAGTACCGGATTTTTGGTAACACGGAAAAGTTCGGTGCGGCCCCAAAAAGCCACGGTAAGGCCATTGGCGTTGGTGTAGGAACCGGTGCCTACGTCACTAGGTTGTTCGTAATAGGTGTAGCGGTTGTTTATGGCCCACATTTGTGCTTTTTCGGCTTTGCGAAGGCAAAGTTCTGCAAATTCCTTGTCGTAGGGGGCGTAAATTTCACTGGCCAAAGCCATGACGGCAATAAAATTCCAAGTGGCTTCTATGCCTTTCCCAATGGCAAAGCGGGGCTTTCTATCTTTATCGGGCATAACGGTGCCACAAAACTGTTTGCTGGTTAGTTTGTGGTAAATGCCTCCATCTTCTTCGTCTTGCATGGTTAGCATCCATTCCAGGTTCCACCGAATTTCGTCGAGAATGTCGGGAATATCGTTGTTGCTTTCGGGAATATTCAGGTTTAGGGTGCTAAAATATTCCTTGTTGTGTTGGTAAAGTTGAAGTAAGGTGTAGGTGGTAATGCCGGAGTTGACAATGTACTTTCCGTAGTCGCCGGCATCGTACCACCCTTTGGCACCATTGAAGGTGGCTCCGTCCGGTTTTTCTAATAAGGTGTGGTAAAGAACGGCTGTGTCTAGGTGGCCGGCGGGGCGGGCGTACTTGCCGGCAAATTCTTCCGTAAGTTCCATGGAGGCTCTTTGGTAGTAGAAAAATTTTAAGGCCCCTTTGGTAATGTCTTGGTAGGCGCTGTCGCTAATTTTAATAGGATGTCCAATGGCACTGTCTCCCACATACGCCTGGTACACGCCAGGAACGTTCAAATCAGAAAAATCAACAAGGGAGGCCGATTCCCCGGCGGGTGTCCAGGGCTTGGCCTCGGGAATGATTACCGTTAGGGCCTCTTTGCCGCCGGCATCCTTAAAAACCACTTCTTTTCCGGCGGCATCTAAAAGAGCCATCTGCTTTTGAGCATTTGTCAAAAAGCCTTCCTGATTTTGGTAGGCGTTAATGGCGATGGCCTGAGAAGCTAAGAAGGTTCCTGAGGCGAGAATCATGAACTTTTTGAAGTTGATTTTCATAAAATCCATCCTATTTTTACTCCTTTCATAATCTATACTGGTTCTGGGCTATTTGGTTGGTTTATTTGGATAAAAGTGTTTTCGCTAGAAACCAATTTGTTTACAATGGTGTCCGTATTTGCTTTAATTATATTAAATTAAAGTCTATGAACCCTTACATCCATCAGTTTGCCGATTTTTTGCGCCTTCACCTGGAATCCATTTCGGTGGGGCTGGTGTCTACCCTTCTTATTATTTATGGGGCGCCTATTAATGCCTATGTAAAAAAAATAACCAAAAGTATGCCTTTTTTAGCTAGGTTTGCCCTGTTTGTGCTGCTGTGCAGTGCGGGGTACGCTTTTATGACTTCCCAGGCAGTTCGTTTTTTGCGCCACTTTTTGGTGGGGCTGGCCGATTTGCCGCTAGTTTGCGGCATTGCGGGGGCTTTTGTGGCGCTGGCCTTTTTGGCTCGGGCAGGTAAGGATGTGTAAAAGGGACGGCAGGTATTAAAAAACAGTAAAAAAATGCAGACAAATGAATGCCTGCATTTTTTTATTTTTTAAACTTACTTCTTTTCTTTTTCGCCTTCTTTATCGCCATGGCAGGGGCATTTGCCGCCGCAGGGGGAACGGTAGCAGTCGCCGGTTTCGGCATA
>JABUUT010000088.1:14004-16139 GCA_021443045.1 Fibrobacteraceae bacterium | reverse complement strand
GTGAGCCACGCGGTATCATCTTCAAAGAAAACCTCCACATTGATGGATTCATCGTCGGTTTTGAATACGGCAATTTCTTTTCTATTATTCATATACACAAATGTACACTAAATAAATGATTCTGTCAAGTTAAACCGTACATATAATTATTTATAGCAAACGATTTTGGGGACCACCTGCAAAATCATGTGTCTGGTAATATTTGGTTTTCAGTTGTCGGTTATCAGTTTTCGGTTTAAAGTATCACGAGCCTTTGGCTCGTGTTATGAATCGCGAGTCGGTAGACTCGCCAAGCTATTAACTGATAACTAACCTAGTTGTAGTGGATGGGATGGGTTGTATAAGTATATTTTGCCACAGGGTTTGCAGGTTGCTCATTTTTTCTGTTTTTATAAAATTGCCTTTTTGAGCACTTGGCTGTTGTTTTTTTTTTGTTTACATTAAAAAAAGATTAATCAATTTCTAAAATCAAAAAGGAGATGACTATGGATTTCTTTTGCGTAAAATGTGGCTATAAATACAATGACCTTTGGGTTCTTACTCACAGCGGTTGTCCACGTGGTAACGGAAACTGTGAACCATTGAAGTAAGGAGTTGTGATGTATTCCATCGATAACGTTTCCGAGCTGTTCATGGACACTGAATATGTGAACTTTTACCCTTTTGTGGGTGAAAAATATTTTTCTGCATCTCATAAAATTCTTGTTTTGGGAGAATCTCACTACGGTCCTAAAACGATGAATTCGAACCACGAAATTACAAATTGGATTGTTGGCGAAGATTACTTGGATTCAAAAGTCGCTGGTAAAGGTTTCCCCAGTTATGCCCGTGGCTTTGATAATACGGCCCGCGTACTTGCCGATTGCTCCGATAAAGAAGCCTACAAAATATATCATGAAGTCGCTTTTTACAATTACTTTCAGGAGACTGTTGGCGAAGGAAATCATCGTTCCAAGACTTATCTTCCTCCTGAATTGGTGGAAAAATCACGTAAGGCATTGGCGGAGGTTTTGAAAATCCTAAACCCGGATTTGGTCATCGGTTGGGGCTACAGCAAACTGGAGTGGACTTGGCTTCCCCATGCGCGTAAGCAGATTTGGGTTGTTCCCGGAAAACTGCACTTGTTCACCATTGATGATTACGGACCGATACCTTTTTGGTGCATAAAGCACCCATCAAGTTTCTTTCCGGTCAATTTGCATCGGGAGCTTTATAAGCTTATCAAAGAGCATCTTTGGGGTGTTTAGACATTTCGTCTAAGTGACTACGTGGTTAATTCTCTGATAGATTTATTTGTACAGATCTTTGCCGATGCGGAAAACTTTGCCATCCGCTTTTCTGGATGAGTCTTGACATCAAAAAGTGCATAAGGTAAGAATGCAGAATGTCGTCTTTTTGTATTCTCCCTTTTGCAAAAAAAAAGGTATATTGAAAATGTGGGTCTAAAATTTTATATGGACATAATTTCAATACCCTTCGTGTGTATGTGCGAGGGGATTTTGAATTAACTATAGGATTATAGGAGAAAAAATGAATTACTGGCTTGCAGGAACGTCTTTTGGTGAAAAAAATCATTTGGATGACTTTGTTGAATACTCCTATTGGGAAGGTGGTGATGTTGCAAAGTCAAACATAATGAATGCCATAAAGTCTGTTAAGAAAGGCGATGTCATCATTGCCAAAACTACTGGTAAAAAAGGTCCTGGACACTCCATTTCATGCATAAGAATCAAGGCTATTGGCGTTATTGCTTCAGATATTCATGTTGTTGATGATGGAAACAATTGGTATCAATGCAAGGTTGTATGGAAAAAATTGTCCGAGGATCGGGAGTTTGAAGGCTCGGCATATGGAAAGTATTTAGGAACAATGCACCTATGCATGGAAAATGAGATTAAAACATTTGCAATGCAGTGTTTGAAAGCTGATGGTCGAGTTTTTGAAAATGTTTTAAAGTATGTGGAATCACTTAAAGTCAGTAAGAATATCATTCTTCATGGTGCGCCGGGTACGGGCAAAACCTATTTGGCAAGGGAAATTGCCAAGGCCATGGGCTGCACCAAGGATGAAATGGAGTTTGTGCAATTCCATCCTAGTTACGATTACACCGATTTTGTGGAGGGGTTGAGACCTAC
>JABUUT010000088.1:9364-10399 GCA_021443045.1 Fibrobacteraceae bacterium | reverse complement strand
TGCGTGGGCGATAGCCCGTGGCCATCCATTTATTTGTGGTTTGAGGATGGATCCTTCGCATCGCTCAGGATGACAAGGGCTGTTGCAATACTTGCCGAGCGTGTCATTGCGCTGCGCGCTTGACTCTGGGCCTCAGCAATAAAAACAAGCAAGCTTGTTTTTGCTGCATTCGACCTATGAGTCATTCTGAGGGAGTGCAACGACCGAAGAATCCATATTGAATCTTGTGGCTTCGCCCATGAATTCTTATCTATAAAAATCTGGTATTATAAAAATATTTAAAAATTGGGTATAGTCATATAACCAGTTGTTTGCTAACTTTGCACCATAAAATTTGTGGGGCTGCGAGGCTCCAAAAAAGCATCTCTAAACGAAGGTTCTTATGGACAAGCGTCTTTTAACCATTCAAGATATTTCCTGTGTAGGCCAATGCTCCCTCACGGTGGCCCTCCCCATTATTTCGGCATGTGGCGTGGAATGTGGTATTTTACCCAGTTCCGTGCTGTCGAACCACACGGCCCCTGGATTTTCTGGCTGGACTTTTAAAGACCTTACCGACGAAATGCCCAAAATTTTAGACCAGTGGATCAAGGAGATGGTGGATTTTGACGCCTTCTACACTGGGTATGTGAGCCAGTCCCAGATTCCTGTAATTTTGGATATTATGGAAAAGGCGGCCCGTCCGGGAGCCATTCGCATTGTGGACCCGGTGCTTGGCGACAACGGCAAGCTCTATGCCGGTTTTGGCCCCGAGTTTCCAAAAGAAATGGCCAAGCTCTGCAAGGGTGCCGACTTTATTTTGCCCAACATGACCGAAGCGTCCCTGTTGCTTGGCATTCCTTATGTGGCCGAGGGCTACGACCAAGCATACGTAGAAAAGGTCTGCAACGATTTGCTCAAACTGGGCGCCAAGAACGTAATCCTCACGGGAGTGAGTTTTGATAAAAGCAAACTGGGTGTGGCCTGCCTCTACAATGGCAAAATGGAGTACTACCTTACCGAACGGCTGGAAACCCCCATGCACGGTACCGGCGA
>JABUUT010000088.1:4310-9279 GCA_021443045.1 Fibrobacteraceae bacterium | reverse complement strand
TCCATGAAACTGACCCTTGGCGACACAGAGCACTGGTACGGAGTAAAATTTGAAAAGGCTCTGCCTCTGCTAATAAAAAAACTAAGTTAAGCACAATTATTGTAGGCACATTCCTGTGTGTCCTTCCATTAGAAGTATTATATTTCTAATGGTAAAAGGCAGGTGCTTATGGAACAAATGAAAAAGGTTGCTACCAAGTGGATGAGCTTGAGCCTCATCATCCGTATTTTAGTGGGCTTAATTCTTGGAACTTTGCTGGGGGCTTTTTTGCCCCAGGCTACGGCGGTTGGAATTTTAGGTTCCATCTTTGTGGGCGCCCTCAAGGCAGTGGCACCGGTTCTTGTTTTTGTTCTTGTTACAGGTGCCATTGCCAATGCCGGAAACGGCATCGGCAGCCGGTTTAAAAATGTGATTATTCTTTACGTGGTGAGCACCCTTTTGGCCGCCCTTGTGTCTGTGGTGGGCTGCTTTATTTTCCCGGTAACCATGAAGCTCTCCCTGGCTGCCGCCGAGGGCGCCCCTCCCAGCGGCATTTCCGAAGTGCTCAGGAACCTTATACAGAATGCCGTTTCCAACCCCGTGGCCGCCATTGCAAATGCAAACTACATAGGAATATTGTGCTGGGCCATTATCTTTGGCATTGGCCTTAAATGCCTTGCTAAAAAGAATACCATCTCCGTGGTTAACGACTTGTCCGAAACGGTTTCCTTAGCGGTGCGATGGGTGATTCAGCTTGCTCCCTTTGGCATTATGGGGCTGGTGTTCGATGCGGTTTCTGAAAACGGCATGAGCATTTTTTACGATTACGGAAAACTCTTGACGCTGCTGGTGGTTTGCATGCTCATTGTGGCATTTGTAATGAACCCACTCATTGTAGCCCTGTATCTGCGTAAAAACCCTTATCCGCTGGTGCTGCGCTGCCTTAAAGACAGTGGCATTACCGCCTTTTTTACCCGCAGCTCCGCCGCCAACATTCCTGTGAACATGACGCTCTGTGAACGTCTGGGAATCAATAGGGACTTTTACTCCGTCTCCATTCCTCTGGGCGCCACCATCAACATGAGCGGTGCCGCCGTAACCATTACCGTTATGACCTTGGCCGTAGCAAACACCATGGGTATTGTTGTGGACATTCCCACAGCCTTTATGCTTTGCATTTTGTCGGCCATCGGTGCCTGCGGTACTTCGGGGGTGGCAGGAGGCTCTCTCTTGCTTATTCCTATGGCGTGTTCCCTGTTTAGCATTAGTGGAGACATTTCGATGCAGGCTGTGGCCGTGGGCTTTATTTTGGGTGTGGTTCAAGACTCTATGGAGACTGCGCTGAACTCCAGCGGTGATGTGATTTTTACTGCTACCGCTGAGTATCGCCACCGAAGAAAAAAGGTCTAATTTCAATCATTTTTAGAGGTGCCCTTTAGAACTTTCAAGCTGCGTATAGTCCGGCTTTTCCAAATCCATAGGGAGCCTTGGCTTCTCCGAATTATTTCGATTCCATTCATACAATGCTGCTTCCCAATTCGTGGCAAAAGGTCCAAAATCTGGTGCCGATGAAAGAAATCCGTCAAAGTCCACAATTACCTTTTTTGATAACTTATCTGGATGAGCCCTGTGTTGAAAATAGGAGGCGGAATTGAACTCTACGCAAGATTCAAACCCCGGCCCCTTCACATGCATGTGGGGAATGTAACCCTCCTTACCATACACAGAAACAACCACATTGCCAAAACGGCCAACTTCGGCCATTTCCGTAATTTTATGTTCGTGAACAGTCACCTTTATAGCCACTTTTTAACCTCTATTTTTTGGATTGTATAGTTTTGAACATAGTGTTAGACAAGTAACCGATTTTGGAGCAAAATTCTCTGTAAGCAACCTATAAGCCTCCTTTAAGGTATGCCCCTTTGTTACGGTGTCGTCAATAACAAGTAGGTCATTCCCTATAATTTCACCACCATCGCCAAAATTAAATTCAAAACTTTTTGAAATCTGCATAGTTCTGCTTACAACATGACGCATTTGGACAGGCAGGGAATGCAACTTAAAATAAGGCCCCATTTCAGAAAAACACTTATGGAATCTTCTCATGGCTTCAGCCTCGTCTTTAACCAGCGATACCCACGCATTCAAAAAAATATCATCCTCACTTAATTCGTCATAGATATCCTCAGTGGATATTTTATTAAGGGGAGCTTCTCCTATTTCCCTTGAATTTGGAAAAATATCGGCAATATGATTCCATACCATGGCATTCAATTCGCTGGTGCTTGGGGCAAGCACAACAATCTTGCCATCCAACTCCAACGCAATTTTTTTTGCGATTTCTCGGCATAGACTCCACATATAATTCTCGGTTTCCGCAGTCATGGTATAGCCGCCTTCATGTTTTAAGGCTTTTACCAATGGATTTCCATCATGCATTTCATCACCAATCCGCCTAAACAAGGAATAGACCTTGAATTTCACCGTTTTTTCACCATTTTCCCCGTACATACTAAAAACTGTTGGATTGCGCTCCACGCTGGTATCCAAGCCCCTATTATGACTTTGGTCTATGGTGATCACCTTATTGGCATCTACGTCTATACCCTCGCACAGGTAAGAACGGTCCAAATGAGCCCGTGCCCGGATTCGTGCCACGGCTTCCATAAAGCGTTTCTGTTGCTCCGGACTTCCAAATTTATCACTGACAGGCATAGCCATACCTCCTAAGCTAATATATACAGTTTTAATTTCCATTGTCATTTTGTTATATTGTTTTCCATGAAACATTTGATACTTTTTACCCTCCTTGCCCTTTTATCCATGGGCATTTCCTACGCCGACATAAAACACGATGTACTTTCTGACCGAGGAAAACTAGGTAGCAACTATTACGCCTACCCAGCCAAGAACATTAAAAAACAAACAAAGGCACCTGCAGGGTACACTCCGTTCTACATTAGTCACTATGGCCGACATGGCTCCCGATTCCATTATAGCGAAGACGACTGGGTATTTTTGAACAATGTTCTGCTCAAAGCCGATTCCGCAGGCGCCCTTACGGATTTGGGTAAAAGTCTTTTGGAACGCACCCAGAAAATGACCATTGAATGGCACAACCGGGCAGGAGACCTTACCCAGCTGGGAGCGGATCAGCACCGTGGCATAGCAATCCGCATGTACAAAAACTTTCCCCAGGTTTTTAAGGGCGATGCAAACATTAACGCCTATGCCTCCACTTCGGGCCGCTGTATCGTAAGCATGGCCGCCTTTAACGAAGAGCTCCGCTCCCAAAACCCCAAAATCAAACTGAATGTAGAAAGCAGCAAGCGCATTATGTCTTTTATTAACGAATTCAGTTTTGACAGAGCCGCCAAATGCACCGAAAATGGGGAATGGAAGCAGGCCTACAGCAGCATCTGGGAAAGATACTTTAAACCCGAACCCATGATGAAGGCATTGTTTAAAAATCAGGATTATGTGAAAAAAAATGTGGACCCTGTATCTTTTATCCGCAAATTTTATGAAATTACAGGGAGCCTGCAGGGAATAGACAATATAGACTACAACTTTAACGACATCTGGACCCCCGATGACTGGTATGGAAACTGGGTGCTACAAAACGCATGGTGGTATGGGGTAGGGGGCACAAGCCCACTCACAAACCAGTGTGAAGTTCCATCGGCAAAACCCATTCTTAGGAACATTATTGAAGAAGCCGAAATGGCCATTGCACAAAATGCCGACAAAAAAACAGCTTCAAAGGCGTTGCGCGCCACCCTCCGGTTTGGCCACGACACCGGCGTGCTTCCACTTGCAAGCATGCTGCAAGTGGAAGGCGCCAACGCCCAAGTGACTAACCTGAACAAGCTGGCCGAACAGTGGCAAGACTTTAACATTATCCCCATGGCCGCCAACTTCCAGTTTATATTCTACAAGTCCAGCAAAAAAGATTCCCAAATTCTAGTCAAGGTCATGCTGAACGAAAACGAGGTTAAGCTGCCCATAGAAGAAAACACCGCTCCCTACTACAGCTGGGAAGGGTTCAAAAAGTTCTATGGACCCGCCCTCCAGTAGCCATGATACAGCAAAACACATTTTAAGATGCTATACATAGGACAAAACACTCCCTAATTGTATATAACGGAAAATGGAGTTTTACAATGGCGATAAAAGTGAAATTGTTGAATGAATCCCGAATGGAGGAAATGGCTACCGTATGCCGTAGCCGTGAAATGCACATTCTAGTCCAGGTTAATGCAGACGAACATCATATAGGGGACGCTTATTTTAAAGTTTATGACAGCGAATCCTATCCTAAGGCACAGCGTGTGGCGCGTGTTATGTATAAAAAGCCTTTTTATGTAAATCATACTACCTATAATAAAATGCCCTGGCACTTAAGCACCAAGGAGCGCAGCGATCTTGTACGCTTGCTAAATTCACCCTCGTGCCATATTGACAGACGAAACCCCAAGCGGGAATACACAAACTGGGAATGGGCCATTATCCAATATAATACCGAAATATGTGAAACTGACGAAAAGGACACCGTTGACGGAAATTTGGGACCACATGCACTATCATTGGATTTAACCATGCCAAACTACATGGAACTAGACTAAATTGGTGGCTGGGAACGAGGTTCGGCGACAGAGTCGCCTATAGGTATGAAAAGTCAGCTATCAGCGGTGAGGACACCTACTTGTCATTGCGCTACGCGCATGACTCTGGGCCTCAGCAATAAAAACGAGTGAACTTGTTTTTATTGCATTCGGCCTGCGTGTCATTGCGAGGAGCATAGCGATGTGGCAATCCAGTGAATTGGAATTTGTATGGATATTCTTTGATTTATCACA
This sequence comes from Fibrobacteraceae bacterium, assembly GCA_021443045.1. Taxonomy (GTDB): domain Bacteria; phylum Fibrobacterota; class Fibrobacteria; order Fibrobacterales; family Fibrobacteraceae; genus Fibrobacter. The sequence goes on along the minus strand of JABUUT010000088.1, from coordinate 4,441 downwards.
CGAATTGTACTACGTACCAAGGGCGAGAGTAAATGGTTATCAGTTATCGGTTTTCAGTTATCAGCGGAGATCTCGCGACTTCGTCGCTTTGAGGAATGAGGCCGTTCGCTACGCTCACTTTGAGCTCAAAC
>JABUUT010000088.1:2388-3708 GCA_021443045.1 Fibrobacteraceae bacterium | reverse complement strand
CTTCCCCTTCGTGCTCGGTATTACCAGAGTATCTGCGATGTGGAAACCTTGGGTTCCGGCCAGCATTTTAATGAACTGAAGGAACAGTACGTCATTTTCCTTTGTCCCGAAGACGTATTCGCCAAGGGCCGTCCCATCTACGAGTTCGAAAACATTGAGAAAAACGACCACTCCATCATTTTGGGCGACCTCACCTACAAGATTTTTTGTATTTTTAAAAAGTACAAGGAGTTCACCGACGAAACTGTTCGTGAATACATGGAATACTTCGCCACCAACGAAGTAAACTCGCCCACGGCCAGGAGCCTTCAGAGCCAGGTGGATTTCTACCGCAGCAACCCCAAAACCAGGAGCGACTACATGGAATTTCATTACATTCTCAGTGAATAACGCCGTGAAGGTCGAGCCGAGGGCCGTGCCGAAGGCGAACAGGAACGGCAGGCACTTCAAGACGAAATCACCCTGCTTAGGGCAAGACTTGCCAGGGCTGAGGCCGCTGGTTTCATTTCCGATGTTCAGGCCGACTACAAACCCTGAGTTTCCGTTCATCCCGGCGGGCTTGACCCGGGGAGCCGGGATCTTAACCTCGAACCTGGAACTTGACACACTCGCGGTACTTGGGATTTTCGTTCAGCTTGCCATAGACAAACAATTCGAAAAGCCGTGGCATGTCTATCCAGAAGGGGTGCGTTTCGAGCCTGGGTGAATCGCCCTCCTCAGTTTTCTTGATGGAATAATCGAAATGGCGCGGCACCATCTTGGCGATTTTTTACGGCCTCGGAATGGCACATAATCCGGCCACGGATTTTAGAATTAAGGTTTTCCTCTTGATTCGTGCGAATATCAATAAATTTTTCGAATCCATCGTTTTGCAGATTCAAAACCCCACTGAACATGCCATTGCTGACCACTGATTGTATTCAAAAGAATGAACTGGTACATATTTTTTGTTGGGTACAATTCAAAGGCATGGCACTTCTCATATTTTTCATTAACCAACGTTTCCCTATGAAGAACATACGTTCCTTCACCATTGTCTTCAAGACTCCAGTATACAAGCCATAAACTACCGGTTTTTGTATCAAGTTTCAACAAGCTGTAGATATTGTCCGTCTGGTATATTTTATACCTTCCGATGCAATCCTCCTCATTTTCAGTAGCAGTAATGCTACTAGGAAGAACCATCATAAACAGGAAAATTATTGAAAGAAGTTTTTTCATGGGTTACCTCTGGCGAGATTTTTGTTTCATATTTTGAATACATATTCACTTATCTTCCAAAAGCTTAATTAAATCTTGTTTATCCGGCAGCACTGTCTG
>JABUUT010000088.1:0-1574 GCA_021443045.1 Fibrobacteraceae bacterium | reverse complement strand
TAGCAACATATTGCTGGTTAGGGCTGGTCCGTTTATCAGACACCAACGGCCTGAGCAGCCCTAAAGCCACAAGGTCGTTGATATAAAGCCTTATTGTCCTGGAGTTCCTTTTTATCCCAAGGTGCTCCATTATTTCGGAACTTGTCCTGGAATTTCGGCAAAAGGCAAGCACTTCCTGTTGCTTTTTGCTCAGCTTCGCTTTGGTCGTTTCAGCCAAGCCTTGGACGTTTTCAGCCGAGCTTTGTACGTTTTCAGCCAAGCTTTGGACGTCTTCCGTCTGGCTTTGGACGTTTTTACGGTACAAAGTCACCTTAAAGTCCTCATCCTCTACAAATACCGGCTGACTTAGCCCCCTCTGTTTGCATATCGAAATAATGTCACCGGTGCCCGTGCCAAGGCGTTCAATGTATCCGGCCAAATAAATCGGGTTTGCAAGTAGAGGGTTTACAGGAATCGAGGGGTGGACATCCATCAACTTGGCTACAGTCAAGCCATAGGGCAACCGCCCGGGGCTCCATATTTCCACGCGGTCGCTAAAAAGCATTACCTGCACGCAGCCATGACTTGTGTAGTCCCTATGTGTAACGGCATTCACAATACTTTCTGTTACAGCCTCCATTGGAATTTCGTACTCCACATCAACTTCCGGGCCTGAATGTCTAGAACCGACTTCGGCATTAATTTTTGACATAACAAAAGCAACAGCCTGGTCAATCATCTCAAAGACGTTTCCATGCGCTACCTGATAAGAGGCGATTGGCTTGGTAACCCTAGTGCTGTAAAACTGGGCACACTTTACTTCAGAAGAAACAAAAAAACGCTGGGGGTTTTTAGCAAATAGCAATAAAGCCGCATTCGTCAAACGCCCCGCAGGCGACAACAAGTTCAATTGCCGTAAAATTTTTTCTACGCCATCTTCCAGCGACAAAGGGAAGCCCCTTTTGCGTTTCGCGCGTTCTACAAACCACGCCACTTTATCTTCATCTATGTCGTCAAGGGTAGCCTCTTTATTGTAAGAAGCATCGAAAGGCAACAAGCGCAAATATTCCTTTTCTTCGAGATACCTTACCAACGCTGCATAGACCGAGGCTTTAAGGTCTTCAAATCCAACAAATTTCTTACGGACAACGTCCTGCTCGATTTTAGCAATGAATGCGGCCTCTTTAGGGTGCCTTTGCGTTTTATCTGCAACAAAAACTATTCTGTACCTGTGAAAAGCGGTGGCTGCTTCAAATTCCCTCTCTGTAGGCGACACGCCCTGTTCATCTTCATAACCATACTTTTCACCATAGATACCCAAATAGATGTCACTTCGTTGCGCTTCCGAAATATACGCACAGGCTGGCGAGGAGTTTCTTGCCGGCAGTTCCTCAAAAATATAAGGTTCGAAATACTTGCCTAGCAGAGCATCGCTTTTTATGTACTCGCTCAATCGGCGGCGCGCTTCGGCAAATTCAGACTGGACGCTGCTAATAAAAATTTTAATACTCATCTACAAGCCCTCCAGACTATACGTTTCACTACCATGCTCACTTCTCCAAATCCGCAATGATCTTGTCAATGGACTTGCGAAG
>JABUUT010000087.1:5192-10187 GCA_021443045.1 Fibrobacteraceae bacterium | reverse complement strand
AGCGGTTTCGAACCGCTGTTGCGGGAATGAAAATCCCGAGTCCTGGGCCACTAGACGATAGGGGCGTTTTAGTGAGTCCAAATATAGGAAAGTTTTTTGTTTTGTAAAGGGCTTTTATAAAAAAAATTCTATTTTCTTCTTGTGATACTAAAAAAATGGCTAAAAAAATCTCTTTTTGTGGGTATAGTTCAATTTTTACCGGTGGCTTTGCTGGCTAGCTTGGTGGATGGAGTGTTGCTTTGGGGTATCCGCTCTTTTATGCAGATTCTCGATGGGTCCTCTTTTTTTAGTCTTGGGGAGTGGCTTTTGTTCATGGTGGCCCTCTGTGCTCTTCGGCTTTTGCTTTTGTTGGGTAAGGTTCGCATTTCGCAGTCCCTGGTTTATGGCATGGGGGCGGGCATTCTGGCCTGTTTTTTACACCTATTACGAAATCTTTCTCCTCGTTTTTTTCATAGGGAAGGCTGTGAATCCATGGTGGAAGCATCTTTTGAGTCTACCCAGGTTCTGCAGAATAACGGCATGGTGCTGTATCAGGGTATTCAGGCTGTTTTGCAGCTGGCTGTGTTTTTTCCCGTGCTTCTCTATATTTCGTGGCCGCTGACGGTGTTTCTTTTTGTGGCGGTGGTGCCCCTTGTTTCGGTGTTGCAAAGAAAATTGCATGGCATGGGGCCTGCAGAAGAGTCCCTGCTGTTTGCCCGTTCCCAGTTCCGTACCGACTTGGGTATGGCACGCCGTTTGTTTAAAAACTGGAGCAGCCCATTTGAACGTGCCCAGGTTTCTTCGGAGTTGATGAGAGGGGTAAAAAATCTTAAGATCCAGGGCCAGAGCATTTCGATAAGGAAAGACGCCCTTTCTCAAGTTGTTGAAATGACTTCGGTGCTCTCCATGGTGGCGGTGCTCTCTTTTTGTGCCTGGCTTATTTCAAAGGGGTGGATGGACGGGGAAGGCTTGGTGCTTTTTTGCTCGGCGGTTCTTCTTTGCTATAAGCCGGTAAAGGAGTGTGCTCGGGTGATGCCTCAGTTTAGGCTTGCCCTCAGTTCCTATAGGGTTTTGGAGTCTTTTGAAAAATTGCCTAGAAAACAGACTGAAAAAAAAGAGGTTAGTAAAAAACAAATTTGTACAAAACAGGCGGGAGCGGAACTTGTTGAATCCATACAAGTTGAAACCGACTCGGAAGAAACGGATCTGTTGGAAATTCATCAAGGCTGCTTTGGCTACAGCGAGCCTGTGTTCAAAAATTTGGAAGTGGCGTGGAGCACATTAAAGCCGGTGCTTCTGCGGGGGCAAAATGGGGTTGGAAAGTCGACCCTGCTCCGGTTGATTGCCGGCCTTGAAGAATGGGAGCTGGGTCAAATGCTGGTTCCGAGTTTGGTGCTTAAGGGGGGCATTTTCTTTGTTCCGCAGAATTTGGAACTTCCGCCTTGGCGCCTTTTGAATATGCTGCTGGAGCAAAATCCATCTGCTGAGGTGGAACGTTTTATTGGGGCGGCCAAGGCGGAACGTTTGCTAAAAAGAGAGGGGCTTTCGGGTGGGGAACGGTCCCGGGTGGCCTTGGTTTGGGCGTTGGCCTCCCGGTGTAAGGTGCTGTTGTTGGACGAACCGTTGGCAGCGGTGGCCCTAGACGACAGAGAACCTTTGCTGGACGAATTTTTGAAGGTAGCCCACGCTCTTGGAAAGTGGGTGGTTGTGTCCAGCCATGATCCTTTGTCTGTAATAATGGAAGAACGTTTTTTTGTGGTGAGAATGTGAGGCGGCTTTTGTGAATACTCCCATGAAAATTTTATACCGTTACAGAGGGGTTGTTCTAGGAATTTTGGGGGCGGTTCTCTTTGCTTTTCCTCCAGGTTCCCTTGAGGCTTTGCCCATAGCCCTCCCGCTTTTTACCCTATCCCTACTTCTTCGTGTGTGGGCCCGTTCCCATATTGGTAGCCACACTAGGGGAAGCACCCACGAGGCCGATTACCTTGTAACCTCGGGGCCTTACCGGTGGATGCGCCACCCCCTCTACGTGTCCAACACGGGGTTCGCCTTTTCGCTGGTGCTTTTTCATTTGGGCTTAACTTGGATGGCTTTGCCTTTTATGCTGGCGGTGGTGGCATTTGAAATTTTGCTGGCCCAGGCCGAAAATGTGTTTTTGAAAAAAAAATTTGGAGAAGAATGGGATGGGTGGAAAAATTTGGAACCCAATCCTTATAGGATATCGTTATTTAAGGCCTTTTGCAATGATGTTTCTACTTGGTGGTGGCTTCTATTTTGTAATTTGATTTTGTTGGTTTTAAAATTGGTTGTGGGTAAAATTCCATAGGGGCGATTATGTTTAAAATGGTTGATGTTGCTCGAAAGGCCGTGGGTGCGGTGGCTGGCGTGGCTGCAAAGGTGGCTGTGGTGGAGAGCAAGTTTCAACTGAATAGCCGATTGAATGGCCCTTGGCCCTTGGGCCCCTTTTTGTGGCTGCATGGGGCAAGCCTGGGCGAGTGCCGCATGCTTCTAAATTTGGCTGAATTTATACAGCAAGATATTCCGGGATGTCCAAAACTTTTGATGACCACCCAAAAGGTGGAAGTTCTGGAATTTTTAAATAAAAAAATAGAGGAGGAGCAGCGCGAGGGTATTGAAGCGGCTTTGGCTCCGGCCGATGTTCCTTCGGCCTTGCATCTGTTTGCCAAGGTGGTAAAGCCTGTGGGGCTTGTTCTTGGTGAAAACGAATTGTGGCCGGGGTACCTTTCGCTAATGCAGAAACTTTGCGTTAGACCTTCGGTGGCACTAGTTTCGGGCCGGTACTATGCTTCTGTTCCGGGAGTCTCTTTTTCGGCTTTGGGCTTTGTGGGTATGCAGACCGGTTCCGATCTGTCGAGGTTTATGAATGTGGCCAGCCGAGCCAATATTTCAAGAATTCGCATTGGAGGCGACTGGAAACTTTTAAAATGGGCCCGTAGTGGAGAAGGTGTAAAATGCTGTGAAAACCCAACCATTGACGCCACCTTTGTTTCTTTTCATTGGAGCGAATGGTCTCGGTTAGAAAGAATGGTTGACATTTCCATGTGCAAACAATGGGCCGTGGTTTTGGCCCCTCGTCGCCTTGGGGAATTGGAACGATTTACTAAAGCGCTTTTGAGTAAAAAAGTGGAAGTGGTGCAGTGGCCGCAGGTTAAAAAAGGCGCGGTGTCTGTGGTGGAGGAGTTTGGGCAAATGGGAAAAATATTTGAAAAATCCCGACTTGCCGTGGTGGGAGGCTCTTTTGAACGGGGGCTGGGGGTTCACGATTTTTGGGAGCCAATGCAAAAAGGAGCAGCCGTGTGTGTGGGGCCCTATGTTGCTGGCCAAAAAGAAACGGTATCTGCTTTAGTTCGTGAAGGTGCTCTGGTGCAACTTTCATCTGCCGGTGCTTTTGCTAACTTTGAGGCACCCCATAAGGAACGGACCCAGAAATTTTTAAACCAGGAACGGGAGAAAATTCTGGATTCCTACGAAGAACTTTTAGCTTTCCTTAAAACTATTCTATAAGGGAAAATGAATATGGAAAAACTTTTATTGGCTACCCCTCGAGGCTTTTGCGCTGGCGTGGACCGCGCCATTCATGTGGTAGAAAAGGCCCTGGAAAAATTTGGCACTCCCATTTATGTGCGTCACGAAATTGTGCACAACCAGTTTGTGGTAGACACCTTGAAGTCTCAGGGTGTTATTTTTGTAGATGAAGTAGACGAAGTTCCTGAAGGGTCTGTTGTGATTTTTTCGGCTCATGGGGTGGCAGAGCATATTTATGAAGATGCCGAAAAAAGAAACCTGAGGGTGCTGGACGCCACTTGCCCTCTGGTTCGCAAGGTTCATTTTAGTGCCAAGCGCCATTTTAACGCTGGGCGGCATATTATTTTGATTGGGCATGCTGGCCACGCCGAGGTGGAAGGCACTTTGGGGCAGCTTCCCAAAGGCGCTATTACGCTTATACGCAATGAAGATGACGTGGCTGCGGTTGAAATCCCAGAGGAAAAGGAATTGGCCTACATTACCCAGACCACCTTGTCGGTGGCCGAAACAAGAAAAATTATAGATGCCCTAAAGTTGCGTTTTCCAAATATTATTGGCCCTGAGGCAGGGGACCTTTGCTATGCCACCGGCAACCGCCAGTCGGCGGTGCTGGAGCTTTGCTCCAAGGTAGACATGCTACTGGTGGTGGGGGCCAAGAATTCCTCCAATTCTTCCCGATTGATGGAACTGGGGCTGGAACAGGGAATTAAGAGTTATTTGATTTCTTCCGTAAAAGACCTGTTGCCGGAATGGTTCCAGAACATTAGAACGGTGGGGCTGTCTAGCGGGGCCAGCGCACCAGAGGTCTTGGTTCAAGAGGTGGTGGAGTGGCTAAAAAATCAGTTTAATGGCATAAAAATTGAAAATTTGGTAAAATTGGTGGAAAATACAAAGTTTAACCTTCCAAAAGAACTCCAAGATTAGGTTTGTATCTTGACATTTTCACAAGATTTAACTAAAATTGGTCTTCGTTAAATACAACGGAGTTTATTATGAGCCGTATTTGTGAAGTAACCGGAAAAGCCGGCCTCGTGGGCAACATGGTTTCCCACTCCAACCGCAAGAAGTTGATGAAGCAGTTGCCTAACCTTCAGAAGAAGCGTTTCTACATTCCTGAAGAAGATCGCTGGGTAACTCTCCGCGTTAGTGCCGCTGGTCTGCGCACCATCAACAAGCGTGGTATCCAGGCTGTTGCTGCTGAACTCGGCATCTAATCGCTGATTTTCAGAACTCAGGTTTAAAAGGATCGCTTACCGTAAGTAGGCGGTCTCTTTTTGTGTTTTTATATCAAACGCTTTTATTTATCGTACGAACCTGTTGGCATCTAACGAAGCTCTCTGGGTTTTGGTTATGAATGTTTAATGAACAGTCTTTCTGGAGCGGTCTTTAGTCCTGGACCCTGGAGCATCGCGATAGGGAAGGTATCCAAGGAATGTCCGCACAAGTCTGTCATCCTGAAGGGCATAGCCC